>JALHPV010000177.1 GCA_022842285.1 Kofleriaceae bacterium | reverse complement strand
GTCATACGGTTGCGGCGAGTTGGGGCGGCGAAGGACGAAGCGCCCGCCAGAGCTTGAGCAGGTTGTGCGTGGCGCAGATCAGCAGCCACTCGCATCGGTTCTTCCAGATGCCTCGAAATGACATCTGCCGGATGCCTCTGGCGGATTTGATCTGCCCGAAGACGGGCTCGACGGTGGCTTTGCGCCGGGCGTAGATCGCCCGTCCACGTTCCGACTTGAGCAGGGCTCGCATGCGCTGTCGGTCGTCGCTTTCGAGGTTCGATACCATCATCGTGTCGTCGGGAAAGCCGTCGTTGCGATGGCGCCCGACGGCGAGGAAAGGCTCGCTGCCTAATTGCTCAGCGTCGAGCACGTTCTGGGCGGAGAAATAGCCGGCGTCTGCCGTGACCGAGTCCGGTGCCCGGTCGCAGTTCTCCACGACGCGCCGGAGCACTGGCTCGAGGTACTCGACGTCAGGACCTTGGTTGCTCAGCGCAGCCGCGACGATGATCTGGTGACCTTCGTCGACGGCAATCTGCGCGTTGTACGCCTGCATATACGTGCCGTCGCGAAACATGATGCGGCTGTCGGGGTCGGTGAAGTTGCGCTGCGCCTTCGGCTTGGGCTCGCCCGACGGCGTCTTCGGCGGCGTGTTGCGAGGCAGGTCACTGTCGACGGCCGGCGGCGGTGGGTCGTCGTCGTCGAGCTCGGCAGCTTGTTGGTCGTGCTGGGCAGCACGCGTGAAGAGCTCGGCCTGCTGCGGGGGCGACTTCATGGTCGGTGCGTTGGCGCGAAGCTCGTCGGCCAGAGCGATGTGCTCGGCAGCGCGCGCCTTGGCGGTCTCCTGCTTGAGCGCGGCGAGAGCTTCGCGAATCTTGGCGCGTCGTCCCTCGCGACGCTGGATCTCGGCGGGCAGGTCCTCAGGTTGTTTACCAACGCCGTACTGAGCATCCTCGGCAGCGTCGGTCTGCTCCGCACGCTGGATCAGCGCCTCGACCTCCGCCTTGAGCCGAAGCTCGTCCTTCTTCATGCGGTCGTAGCTCATCGCTTTGTGCTTGCTGGCGTTGGCCTTCATGCGGGTCCCGTCGATGGCGACATGCCCTAGCTTCACAAGCCCGGCTGACATGCAGACCTCGAGCACCTGGTGAAAGAGCTCGGCAAAGGCTGCACGGTGACGGGCCCGGAACTCGTTGATGGTCGTGAAGTGGGGATGCTCGCCTGCGGCCAGCACCCGGAACGCGACGTCATCGTAGGTCGCGCGCTCGATCTTCCTCGACGAGAACACGCCCACCGCATACCCGTAGAGCAACAGCGCGCTCATCATTCGCGGCGAGTAGGGACGCTCGCCGCGGGCATCTTTGCGCTGCAACTCGCGCTCGATCGCGCCGAGGTCGAGCTCCTCGACGAAGTCCAGGATGTAGTAAGCCAAGTGGCCCTCGGGCAGCCATTCGCGCGGCGATGGCGCCAACAGGAACGACTGCTCGGGCGAGTACGGCCGGTAGGACTTCACACGCCTACTGGATCAGTCGACGGTTTCGGCGTCGATCCGGATCGTACGTTCAGTCCGGATCCCTCCGTTCGAGCGCGTCGCGCGCGGGCGCGCCAAGCGAGGGGCTTCCTCGGAGAGAGAGGCCAGGCGCTGACGAGACGCGGGGCCCGTTGTCTCTGGCTCCTCCAGGGCTCGTTGCAAAGGAGGGAACCACCGACGTCGCGCCGTCGGCCGACCGGGTCCGAGGGAGCACCCGAGCGCCCGGCAGCCCGCCCGCGACCCCTCAACCTCTCGCCGACCCTTCGCTCGAGCGCTCGCTCTTGATGAGCGTGCCTGGTTGCCGGGAACCGGCTGGCTGCTGCTGGCTATGAGCTACAGGCTCCTAGCTGTCACTTGAATGGATTGTGCAGGGCGATGCCACAGCCCGCAAAGTCGCGCACGTTCCGTGTCGCGAGGGTTAGCCCGTGAGCGGCCGCCGTCGCGGCTATCAGCATGTCCGCATGGGAGCGAACACGCCCGCGCTGGCCGAGTTGGCCGCGCAGCAACCCTGCATGCTTGGCGATGGTCACCGTGACGTCGCGGATGGTGACGTACGCGTCGAGGTACACCTCGATCGTACGTTGAACGTGCGAGTTCGGCTTCAGCGCCATCCCGAAGTACAGCTCTTCGAATGTGATCGCGCTGATAGAGACCCGCCCGATCTCTGCGAGCCATTGCAGAACCCGCTCGTCGGGCCGGCGCCTCGCGATCTCGCTGATGACGTTCGTGTCGACGATGAAGGTCATCGCGCTTTCGCCTTCCGGCGGCGCTTTCGCTTCGTCCCCAGCCCCTCCACCAACGCGTTCGGGCGATCGACACGGGTCGCCACGGGTAGGTCGTACGCCTCCTCGGCGATCGCGCGCTGGATGCGCGCGAGGAGCTCGGCCGCCGACGGTGCCTGTAGCTGCGGCGGGCTATCAGCGCTAACGACACGCGCGACCAGTTCATCTCGTCGATAGATATCCTGGGGCTCGCGGGCGGCCATTCCGACGAGCGTCGGTAGGTTTTGCCGCGCGCTCGCGATCGTCCACCGGATCTTCTTGGCCTCGCTCACATGTACATCTTTGTCGCCAAAGATGTACATGTCAACGCCCGTCGGATCCCCGTCGAAGCACATGAGGTCGAGCGCATAAGGTCGGAGCCCGTTGATGTCCGGCAGGCGGACGCCGGCCGCTCGCTTCGGCCTTCACTCGCCGACGCGCACGCTCGTCGAGCGCGTCCGGGTTCTGTCCGCGACGTGGACATCGCGTCCGAGATTCGGAACCACCGGACGAGGTGCGCCCGTGATCTCGCGAGGTTGAGGTCGGCGCGCCCGTTGCTGGTGCAGCCCGCATGGAGTCACTGGCACGCGCGAGTTCCCATCACCGCGTCGAATGTCGTGGGGTATGCTGAGGCATGTCGTCGTCGGGAAGTGGCAACCCTGCGGAGCTACCGGCCGTGGACGACCATCTCGTCGCGTCGGAGAGCCGGTACGAGGCCGTGGCGGGAAGGCTCGTGTACGTGCCGCCCGCCCTTGAACCGCATGCGCTGAGTCATCGCGGTCTGGCAACGCTGCTCGGGGCCCACCGTCGACCGGATCTCAGCGTCGCACTCGACATGCTGACGCGGACGGGCCACGAAGACGATATCGCGCCGGATGCGAGCATCTACCCGACCGCGCGCGATCCCAGGACCGGCGGCCGGCAACTCGAAGAGCTGGCGTTCGAGCTGCTCGCGGCGGAGCGTCTCGCGCACGCAGCAGACAAGGCCGCGCGGCTCACGGCTCGCGGCGTGCGGCGTGTGTTCGCGATCGACGTGCTTCGGATGCGGGTGCTCGAGTGGTCGTGCGAGCTCGGGACCTGGGGGATCCTCGCGCCCGACGCGTGCATCGACGACTCGGCGCTCGCGGTGCCGTTGCCGGTGGCCGCACTCGTGGACGCCGCGAAGGCTGATGACGCCGCGGTGCGGGCGTACCGGGCCCAGCGTCACCCCGAGTTCCTGGCGGAGCGCGCCGAGGGCCACGCCGAGGGCCACGCCGAGGGATGGTGCGAGGGGACTGCGTTCGCCGTCATCGCCGTGCTCGAGTCGCGTGCACTCCCGCTCGAAGTGGAGCAGCGAAGGCGCCTCCTCGACGAGCGCGATCCCGCGCGGCTCGGGCGCTGGTTGGCGCGTGCGGTCACGTGTACTCGTGTCGCAGACCTCTTCGAAGCCGAGTAGCGGGGCAACTGGGGGCGGACTCAGTCGGCCGGGTCGGGCTCGGCCGGCGGCGCCTCGCGCTCGGGCGGCAGCGCGCGGGGCGGCAGCAGCTCGGGCTCGATGTCGACGGCGCAGGCCATGAAGATGGCGGCGTCGAGCTTCTTGAACGCGCGCTTCTTGTACCAGTTCAGCGCACCCTCGTTATTCTCGGCGACCTCGAGGACGAGGTGATTCAGGCCGTGGACGCGGGCGATGTGGTGCAACTGCTCGAGGACGAATGAGCCGACGCCGCGCCCGTTCATGTCGGGGTGCACCGCGATCTCCTCGACGAAGAGCGGTCGCATGTCGCGCTTCTCGAAGTAGCGTGGGTTGATCCAGTTGTCGGAGCCGATGACCTCGTAGCTGCACTCGGCGTAGGCCACGATGTTGTCCTCGAGCTCGAAGATGAGCTGGTCGACGCCCTCTTCATCGAAGATCTCGGCAAAGCGCTGCTTGCTACGCGGCCGCTGGAACTCGACGGTCTCGAGGTTCACGTTGCGGAACGAGAGCTTGAGGAAGTTCCAGACGTCATCGATGTCGCTGCGCTTCATGTGGCGCACCGTGAGCATCGGGCCGGTCTTGGCAGGCTTCGGGGCCGACTTCTGCTTCGGGGCGAGCTCTTTCGCAGCCACCTTCTTGGCGGGCGCCTTCTTGGCGGGCGCCTTCTTGGTGGGGGCCTTCTTCGAGGTCGTGTCTTTGGTACGTGGAGGCATGGCTTATGACCCGATGCGGGCGACGAAGGCCTGGATCTTCTCGACGAAGGCCGCCTTGTGGTGACGGTCGAACTCGTTCCACGTCGAGAACGTCGACGGGTCCGCACGGTCGACGAACAGCTTGCCGTCCAGGTGGTCGCACTCGTGCTGGTACGTGCCCGCCTTCAGGCCATGGACGACCTCGTCGATGGGCGCCCCGTACCGGTCCCAGGCCTGCACCCGAACATGGACGTGGCGCTTCACGAGGCCCCGGAGGTTCGGAACCGAGAGGCAGCCCTCGTAGTTCTCGAACTGCTCGTCGTCGACCGAGGTCAGCTTGGGGTTCACGAGAATCGTCAGGGGAATATTGGGTTTGTACGGATAGCGCGGATTGTTGCGCACTTCGATCGCACAGATCCGTACCGGCTCGTGGACCTGGGTAGCGGCCAGGCCGGCCCCATCCGCGTCGTGCATCGTCTCGACGATATCGTCGATGAGCTGCTGCATCGCGGGGCTCGCGAGCTCCTCCTGCGTCACCTCGCGGGCCACCTGCCGGAGAACCGGGTGCCCGATCTGCGCAATCTTGCGGATCGCCATTCCGCGGCACTGTAGCAGGGGCCACGGCCGCGAACGGGACGTTGCAGGGCGGAGACCGCCTGACAGCGCCAATCCCTTTGCTCCCGTGACCGTTTTGCGTAATGTCCGCGCTCTCAAAGAGGAGGCCTCATGCGTACGGTCGGTATTTCGATGATGTTCGCTCTGCTCGTGTCCGGCGCGGCCGCGTGCGGCGGTGACGACGGCGGTAACACGGATAACAACAACGACGACATGGCGGACGACAACACCGACGACGACATCGTGGTCGACGACACGTCGGACGACACCACGGACAACACGCCGCTGCCGGACGCTCCGGTGGGTGGAGTCACGGGGCTCGGACAGAAGTGTGATCCGGCCATGATGAACGCCGACTGTCCGGCCAACGCACCGATTTGCGTGGGTATCGCAGGTGGTAACGGCAACACGTACTGCACGCCGACCTGCCTCACGGGCGGCACCAGCACGACGAATGCGCAGGGTCAGTTCACGATGTTCACTCCTGCCCCAATGCCGGCGCAGTGCGCGGCCGCATATACCGCATCTCCTGGCATGCCCGCCTGCGGGTTGATTCTCGCCTACATGCCTATGGACGCGACGCCGGCAGCGAATACCCAGTACACCGACATCGCGCTCGGGTGCGCTGTTCTCTGTGATGCGGGCGCATGCCCAACCGGCATGACGTGCTCCACGATTGGTGGAAATCAGATCTGCGAACCGCTGTAGGTCGTCCGTAGCTGACCGAGGCCTCGAAGAGGTCAGCGAAGTCCCGCTTCGCGGGGCTCACTGAAGCGAGGCGAAGCATCAGAGGGGGTCAGCGCTGGCGCTACGCCACTCGGCGTGAAGCTGACGAGCGTTCCCATGGCCCCACCGCCGCCACCGGCGCGACCAGTCGCTCCGTCGCCGCCTCGTTCGGCAATCGTGGATAAGAGGGCTCCCCTTCCACCCAGGCCGCCGTCGTGGAAAACACGGAACATGTTGCCGTAGGTGCTGCTGCGTGCTGCGTCGTTGCCATCGAATTGATTCTCGCTGGGGACGCTCGGCTTCCCGTCGCCCCCCCAACCTCCGTTCGAGTAGAGACGCCCAGAGACCGAGATCTGAAGTCCCTGCAACGCGACGAACCCGCCTGATCCGCCACCTCCGCCGAAGTTCTTGATGGCGTCACCTTTGTGACCGCCCCCGCCTCCGGCATCGACCATACCGGAGACCTGGACGCTGCCTCGACAGGCGATCGCGGTTGTCGCCCCGCCAGAGCCCCCCGCTTGCTCGCCGTTCATCAGCGAACCTCCGACGAGTGTAGACATCGGGTGGTGGGCTCCACCACGCAGCACGAAGACGGGATCTGGGTCGAAGACAGGACCTCCATTCGGTGTCGATGCGCGCCCGCCGGACGCTCCAACCGACGCACCGCCGCCCCCTCCGCCTCCGCTCGCGTGTGCCACACCTCCCGAGAGGAAGACACCCGCTCCGGCTCCGTTCGTCTGCCCGTTTGCACTCACATCGAGCGTGCCCGCGATGTCCACGAGGTCATCAGCGACCAGTGCAAGCACGCGTGCTCCTTCAACGCGTACTTCGACGCCGGCGGGCACTCGAATTGTCCGATAACGAACCACGCAGATATCGGGAGCCCCATCGGTCTGCGTGACGACACCGCCCGTGCATACCTGCACCGCGTCCGTGTTCAGGTAGTCACCGAGCTCGAGTAGGTCGAGGCGCGAGTCGACCTCGAGCGCAGGCACATCACACACGTCGGGCAAGTATTGCGGCTCGAGATACGCGCAGTGCGGTTCAGGCGCCTCGACGCACCCCGCAGGGCAAGCCTCGGACACGTATTCGCCGAGCTCGTTACAGCGCTCGAGTGTTCCGGCTCCACATCGCGTAGTCCCGACCTCGCACGCAGTCTCGATGCAACCGCTGGAGTCGTCACAGCCCAGCGGACACGACACGACGTCGTAGTCGGCGCCCGAGGCGCGGCACGTGATGGCCTCGTCGCCTCGGCACGCGACGAACGCACCGGGCTCGCAGTCGACGGCGATGCAGGTGTCGGGCGTACCCGCGAGCGTCCCGTCGACGTCACAGAATGGCAGGGCAGGGTTGTTGCAGAAGTCGTCGACGCACGACGCTTCGTTGGGCTTGGTACAGCCAACAAGAGATAGCCCCACGAGCATGAGGACGCGGAAGGTGTTCATTGGCTGCTCCTCGGCATCTCGCTGTGCCGGTTGCGATTCTACCCGCACGAAGCACGCAGGCGGACGTAACTCGGCGAGATGACACGGTCACCCCGCCGGGGTGATTGGCGCCGCGTCGGTGCCGATGGCATCGGCGATCGTGGCGTAGCCGGCGGCGCGCACCTTCGCGACGAGGCCACGCTGGACCTGCTTCGGCCACGTGGGGCCGCCGTAGATGAAGGCGGAGTAGGCCTGCACCAGCGTCGCGCCGGCGCGGATGCGATCCCACGCGTCGTCGGCGGACTCGATGCCGCCGACGGCGACGAGGAGCAGCTTGGTGCCGACGCGCGCGCGGAGACGCTTCAGCACAGCGAGGGAGCGCTGCTTGAGCGGCGCGCCCGAGAGGCCGCCGGCGCCGAGGGCCGTGACATGGGCCTCGGGCGTCACGAGACCCGTGCGCGAGATGGTGGTGTTGGTGGCGATGATGCCGTCGAGGGCGAGCTCGAGCGCGAGGTCGGCGACGGCATCGATGTCGGCGTCGGCGAGATCGGGGGCGATCTTCACGAGCAGGGGCAGCTTGCGATCAGGGGATGCGCGATCGCAGGCGGCGCGGACGCTCGCGAGGATCGGCCGCAGCTTGTCGACGGCCTGGAGGTCGCGCAGGCCGGGCGTGTTCGGCGAGCTGACGTTCACGACCATGTAGTCGGCGAGCGGAGCGAGCTTCTCGGCGCTCGTCGTGAAGTCGGCGACCGCGCCCTCTTCGGCGACCGTCTTGGTCTTGCCGATGTTCACGCCGACGGTCCCGAGCGAGCGGTCGCGACGCGTGAGCCGGGTGGCGGCCGCGTCCGCGCCGTCGTTGTTGAAGCCCATGCGATTCACGAGCGCGCGATCGCGCGGCAGGCGGAACAGGCGCGGCTTCGGATTGCCCGGCTGGCCGGAGGCGGTGACCGTCCCGATCTCCACGAACCCGAAGCCGAGCGCGAGCAGCGGCGCGACACCCTTGGCATCCTTGTCGAAGCCGGCGGCGAGGCCGAGCGGTCCTGGCAGCTCGCGACCGAAGGCGGTGACGCGGAGCTCGGGCGCCGTCGGGGCGAGCCACCAGCGGAACAGGGCCCGCACACCGGGGATCCAGCAGGCCATGCGCAGGAGTGCGAACGAGACCCTGTGCACGCCCTCCGCCGGCAGGCGCTGCAGCAGCAGCCAATAGAGGAACCGATACACGGGGCGCGCACCATACCGGGGTCGGACCCCGGATTCGAGGCGGGGAGGACGTACCCGCATTCATGCGCTCGCCCCCAGGGGCGCCTACCGGCACGTTCGATGGCACGGTAGGCTTTCTTCATGGCTACGCCCGCTACTGCCACGGTGCTCGCGGAGGCACTCGCGCTCACTGCTGCGGAGCGTCGCGAGCTGGTGAACGACCTGCTCATGAGCATCGAACCGCCAGCCGAATCGCCCGAGTGGAAGGCACGGTTGAAGGCCGATCTCGAGCGGAGATGGCACGAGGTCCAGTCGGGTGAGCTCGGTGACCCCTTCGACGAAGCCATCGCTGACATTCGCGCGGAGCTGGATGCGATGGAGTCGTGAATCGATGGCGCGTGAACCTGCCGCCGGCCGTGAAGGCAACGGTGCGCCGTCGCGTACGAACGGAAGCATCGCGGGCTGGGCAAGCGGTTCCTCGCTGAATTGGCGGAGATTCGAGACTCGCTTGGCACCATGCCGGAACGGTTCCAGATGTGGCCGGACGACCCTCGGTATCGACGCGTGATGTTCCGGTCGTTTCCTTGCGCCGTCTTCTATCTGCTCGAACCACAATCCAGCACTGTCGTGATCGCGGCCGTGGTCGACGTTCGGCGAGAGCCCGGGCACTGGCAGACCGGTGATGAGCCATGAGGCCTGTCGCTGGAAGCCGGACGCGGTAGGAATCATCGTGGCCGAGTTCGCGTTCGCGACGTGCTTGCCGGGCTTCGAGCCCGCGGTGAAGCGGGAAGTTGCGCGGCGGCGGCCGGATCTGCGGTTCGCCTACTCGCGGCCGGGGCTCGTGACGTTTCGCGCGAGCGGGCCCGTGGCGCCCGATGACGTGTCAGGCAGCGTGTTCGCGCGCGTGTGGGGCCACTCGATCGGCGCCGCCGGCGATCTCGCGACGGCGAAGGCGATGCTCGCTCCCTTCGCACCGACGCGCGTGCATGTCTTCTCGCGCGATCCCGACGTCCTCGTGCCCCCCGAGCCGTGGGAGTCGCTCGGCGCCGCTGGCCCGGCCGAGCTCGGCGAGGTCGTCGCGGATGTGATCGTGGCGCCGGACGAGCCGGCCTGGATCGGCGTGCACCGACACGATGCGACGCGCCCGCCGCACGCGGGTGGCTCGATCCCGATCGCGGAGGAGCCGACGGCGCCGTCGCGCGCGTACTACAAGTGCGAGGAGGCGATTGCCTGGGCGCACCTCCCGGTGGCCGCCGGCGAGGTCGCTCTCGAGATCGGAGCGGCTCCGGGCGGCGCCGTGCTCGCGCTCGCCAAGCGCGGCCTCGACGTCTGGGCGTGCGATACGGGCGACCTCGCGCCCGACGTCAACGCGCTCTCGAACGTGCACCACCTCGCGACGAAGGTCGGCGCCCTGCGCTGGGAGCAGCTACCGGCGCGCATCGACTGGCTGCTCGTCGACGTGAACCTCGCGCCGCAGGTCGCGCTCCACGAGGTGGCGCGCCTGATCCCGCGCCTCAAGTCGACGCTGCGCGGCGCGATCATCACGCTCAAGATGAACGACTGGGCCTTCATCGACGAGCTGCCCGCGCTCGCCGAGCGCATCCGCGGGTTCGGCCTGACCGACCTGCGCATGCGGCACCTGCCGTCGAACCGCCGCGAAGTCTGCTGCGTCGCGCTGCGCTGACCAGATTTCGGGGAAGTAGCTCAGCGGGCGAAGCTGAGGGCCGCCGATTCGCGGTGCGGGCGGCGATTGCGCTCGTCGTAGGCCTTGGCAAACTCCTCGGGGGAGTAGCGGAGGCCGAGGGGCGGTGAAGGATCGATCTGGATGAATGCGTTGTCCCGGATCTCGAGGGCGCGGATGCGGGCGAGCACGGCGTCGGGGTTGGTGGCCCCTTCGGTGCGGGCGAGCACGGCGAGCGCCGAGTCGAGGGCGCGCGACGCGACGGGCAGTCCGGATTCGTCGACGGAGCGGAACTCGGAGGCGGCGAGCGCCACGCGCACGATGCCCCAGGACGGCGAGGTGATCGCGGAGACGAGGTTCTCGAAGTCGCCGGATTCGAGGCCGGCGTAGGCGAGCTTCTCCTGGGAGCGCTCGTCGTTCGGGCGGGTCGGCGGATCTTGCTGGGCGACGATGCGGTCCATCGTCTCGATGAGCTCGGCGGCGATCTCGCCGTTGGGGCCGAGCTCGGCGGCGGCACGGGCGTACGGGTGCGAGTCGACGTGGCGGCCCTGGCCGGCGAGGGCGCGCGCCATCGCGTGGAGACCGGCGATGCGGAGCTCGCGATCGTCGGCATCGGCGATGAGCTGCGCCGCGACGGCTTCGCACTCGACGAACTCGCCGGTGCGGTAGAGCGAACGGGCCAGCGCCGCCAGGAGGATCGGATCCTTGCTGCCGAGGGTGACCGCCTTGCGTCCGGCTTCGATGGCGACGCCGTCGATGTCGGCGCGGCGGGCGGCGAGGGCGAGGGCGGTCCAGTCCTCGGTGGCCTTGTAACGGCGCGCGGCATAGCGCAGGAAGAGGACGGCTTCGGCGTCACGGCCGGCATCGGCGAGGACGCGACCGACGAGGCGCGGGGCATCGGCCCGCTCGTGCTGGGCGAGGACGCGGACGGCTTCGAAGCCGTGGCCGCGCTTGGCGAGCGCGACGGCGAGGTTCTGCGCGCGCTTCGCGTTACTCGGATCGGAGGCGGCGGCCCAGCGCAGGTGCTGGACGGCTTCGTCGAGCTTGCCCGCATCGGCGGCGGCGACGCCCGCGGTGTAGGCCGCGTTGCCCTCGATCGGGGTGGCGAGGCCAGCGGCGGTCCAGGCCGGCTCGAGCTGCTTGACGAGGACCGGGCGCTCCATCGCCGTGGCGACTGTCATCGCGCGGATCGCGGCGTTGAGACCATCGGCGAGGCGGCCGGCCGCGAAGTGACCGCGCGCGAGATGCAGCCACGGCGCGGCGGCCCCGGAGGGATTCGCCATCGCGGCGAGAGCGTGCACGTCGATGTGGGTTTCGGGCGCGCCGGCAGCTGCAGCGGCCGCGGACCACGCGAGGTAGGTGGAGCCGCCCTCGACGGCGCGCGCGCTACGCTGGAAGAGGGTCGAGGCCGGCTCGTACTGGGACGGGTCTGACGCCAGGTCGTGCGCCATGCGCAGCTCCCAGCCGATGCGCTCGTCGCCGCGGAGGAGGCGCTGCACCGTCGGGAGCCCCTGGATCATGCCGTCGAGGTACGCACCGTGCTCCGCCTCGAGATCCAGGGCGCGCTCGAGGCGCAGCAGCCAGTGGTCGAGGATCCACTCCGGGGCCTTGCCCATCTTGTCGACGAGGCGGAGCAGGGCGACGATCGCCGTCTGCTCGATCTGGTAGCGCGAGCGGCGGAGGAGATGGATCGCCTCCGTCGCGATGTGGCGATACGCGCCCGCGATCGGCGTGGGCGGTCCCGAGATCGCGACGAGGTAGCTCGTCAGGGCGATGCCGGCCGCGAGGACGGCCCCCCCGGCGTGCGCATCGCGATCACGCGCCGGTGGGACGAGCACCGTCCACCACTCCTGCGCGAGGGTGTCGGCGGCGGCGAGCGTGTCCTGCGCGGGGCGCGCGAGGCGGTTGATGATCGCGGAGGAGGTCGCCTGCGCCGCCGGCACCGCCGCGACGAGGTCCGCGATCCAGAGCGGATCGACGACGAGGCGCTGCCGTTCGCCGAGCGCCTTGATGATCACCGGCGCGTCCAGGCCGGGGACGAAGTCGGCGAGATCGCGGGCGGCGCGCTGCGCGAGGGAGGTGGCACCGCGCTCGAGGCGGCGCTCGATGACCTGGGTCCAGTCGGCCGCGCTGCGCGTGGCCGCGAGTCGGAACAGCCGATTCACGCGCGCCTCGGTGCGGCTCTGCGGGCGGCGCAGTTGCACGATCTGGATCTGATCGAGCGCCTCGTCGAGCTGGCCCGCGAGGATCAGCGCCTTGGCGGCGGCGAGCCGCGCCTTGCCGTCGCCCATCACGCCGATCCCGTCGAGGCCGGCGCATTGCCAGTACGCGACCTCGGCCTGGTCCTCGCGGCCGAGCGTCACGAGCGAGTCGATCAGCATCATCGCGTCTTCGTCGTCGGTGATGCGACCGCGATCGAACCCCGCGATCACGCGCCCCGGATCGCCCCGATGGAAGCCTTCCCAGGCGTACGCACGCGCGAGCAGGCCGGCGTCGGTCTTCCAGTGCATGATCCGGCGCTGCGCCCAGGCGAAGGCGTCCGTCGTCGTCGCATCGCTCGGGAGGCGGGCCATCGCCTCGTCGGCGATCTCGATCGCCTCGGCGAGGCGGCCGACATCGAGATGGACGAAGGCGATCAGCAGCGCAGCGTGATGCGGCGCCTGCCAGTCGTTCTGCGGCAGCTTGCCGGCCGCCGCGCGGTCGAGGATCTCGCGGCAGCGGTACTGGGCCTCGGCGAAGGCCTGCCCGGGCCGCCCGACCTGGCGGAGTCTCCGTACGCAATCGAGGTGTGCGGCGCCAAACTGCGGCGCGGCGACCGTCGCGCGGTCGGCCCAGCGGTAGCTCTCCTCGCGACGGCCGGCCTCCGCGAGCTGCAGGGAGTAGTTGTGGCAGGCGTAGGGGTTCGCCGGCATCAGGCTCGCCGCGATCCCCTGGTGACGCACGCCCATCCCCTCGAGCGGGCGGTCGGCCGCGAACGGCTCGCCCCAGATCGAGAGATGGGGCTTCGCGTACATCGGGGCTTCGTCGACGAGGGGCAGGATCGCCCGGCGATCGCCATCGCCGGCGAGGAGCCCGGAGACGTACCGATTCCGCCGCGCGACGGGGTGCATCGGATCGCTAGCGAGGATCTTCGCGTCGAGCGCCCGGCCCTCGTCGCGCGCGAGCTCGGCGAGCACCCGGAGGTAGGGGATCTCGAGCCGCATGGGCGGCGTGGAGAGCGACTCCGAGAGCGTGGCGAGCGTACCGCCCCCGGCGAAATGAGCGTCGGCGCGCCCGAGGCGCTGGGCGGCGGACCGGATGTCGTCGATGGCGAACTCGTCCAGCGGGGCGATCGCAGGGAGCCGGCGGACGGAGAGCCACTGGGCGAGGCACTGGGCGAGGGCCTTCGAGAGCCCGGTCGCGGGCGGGGCCGCCCAGGACTCGATGGCCGCACCGGGCCGGCGCGAGCGCAGGACCACGGGGCCACCGGGCGCCGATGTCCCACCCCGGCCGAAGTCCAGGGTGAACCACAGGACCTCGTGGCGCCGGGAGACCCGGAAGAACCAGTCGATGGAGTCCTCGACCTGCGGGTGGGTCGCGTCGAGGAGGCGTCCCGTTTCGTCGACGAGGCGCTCGTCATCGTGGTCGCCAAGTGTCACGATGCGATGCCGCACCAGATGATCGAACACGATCAGCGAGAGCAGGCGCGCGATGTACGGCGCCAGCCCTTCTTGCTCCGGCGCAATCACCAGCGTCGAGGCCAGAAACGTCGCGCGGTGTGGGTACGGCAGCGGCCCCATGAACCGAGGCACACGATACGACAAACGACGCGCGCTGAGGCCGAGCGTGCCTGTGATACTCTGCGGATCGTATCGTCGAGGAGAGGCGCGCAGTGGGTACGAAGCTCTACGTCGGAAATCTGAACTACAACACCACCGAGCAGCGCCTCCGCGAAGCGTTCGGTGCTAACGGCCGCAACGTGTCCAGCGTCTCGCTGATCATGGACCGCGAGACCGGGCGGCCTCGTGGCTTTGCCTTCGTCGAAATGGCGACGGAGGACGACGCCAAGCAAGCCCTCCAGGAGCTCGACGGCCAGGACCTCGACGGGCGCATGCTCCGGATCAACGAGGCTCGCGAACGCGAGTCGCGTGGACCCGGTGGCGGCGGCGGCGGCGGCTATCGCGGAGGCGGTGGCGGCGGCTACG
>JALHPV010000176.1 GCA_022842285.1 Kofleriaceae bacterium | reverse complement strand
CCGCCGACGCGGAGAGCTTCGAGTGCTTCTGCGAGCAGAACCCGACCGAGCAGGAGTGCGCGCAGGATCCGAATCAGCCGACGGGGATGGCCTGCCAGCAGGACCCGCAGAGCTTCGAATGCTTCTGCGAGCAGAACCCGACCGAGCAGGAGTGCGCGCAGCAGGGCGATCCATGCCAGACCGACCCGGAGGGCGACGCGTGCTACTGCCAGGAGGTTCCGCAGGACCCCTACTGCCAGCAGGGCCCCTGACCGCTAACGAGCGCGCAGCAGTGCGGTCGGGATGCGCGGCGATCGCGGCCGCGGGAGCCACGCGCGGGCGGCGAGCGCGAAGGCATCGGGCGTCACGCCGGACCACGCCTCGAGCTTGGCGAGCGCGGCGTCCCGGTCGGCGGGCGCGAGGCCATAGAGGCCAGCCCCGTGATTGCCAGCCGGCATGGTGAGCGACAGCGAGTCCGTCGCCGCGCCGAGCGGATAGCGCGCCGCGGTCCACGGATCGTGCTCCCCGTAGAGGAACAGCAGACGCTCGCCCTCGGTGCCGATCCACGTCTCGATGTCCGGCATGGCCTCCGCGCGAAAGGCCGGCAACGCGACCCCCGCGGGATAGATGCCCGCATACTCGTCCCCGGTGTAGCGCGTGAGTCCGGCGAGGTGCGCCGAGGCGCTGCTCGGATAGCCGAGCTCGTACACCGCCTGGTAGTAATAGGGCGCGAAGGCGACGACGTTCTCGTCGCTGTTGTCGCTCGGCGCGGCCACCTCGGACAGGAACGACCACAGGGCGGCGTTCGTCGCCGTCGGGGCTGGAATCGAGTCGCACGCCGAGACCGACTGGTACTGCCAGAACGCGAACTCGAGGGCCGTGATCCCTGCCTCCACCGCGGGACCGACGGCGACGAGGTTGTAGTCGTCGCCTTCGGCGAGCGCGCGCTGCACCATCGCATCGAAGCGCGGCTGCGTGAGGAGCTCGACCTGCACCGCTCGAAGCTTGTCGCGACACGCCGCCGGACGGGCGTCGAGAAAGCCGAGGTACCGGACGTCGCCCTGCCCCTCCGAGAGCGGCGCGACGTAGGGCACGGTGGCCACGACGTCGTCGGGGTAGAAGCGCCGCCAGTACGACGCCGTCATCCCGCCCTTCGAGACTCCGGTAGCGAGCCACGCCCCGGTGTAGATCGGCTTAAGGAGCTCGGCGATGTGGTGCTGGTCCGCCGCCATCTGCGCGATCGTCAGCTTCGACCAGTCCGCGGGCGTGGGCCGCGACTGGTTGAAGAAGCGGTGCTCGATCGAGATCTGGTTGGCGTTCAGGACCTGCGCGAGCTCGTCGCGGTAGTCGCCATAGAAGTCCATGTAGCCGCTCGTCAGCGCGACGAAGGGCCGCCCGAGGTCGACGTGCGTGAGCGTGGCGTGTTGCTGAAAGGTCTGGCCGCCAGCCACCGTGTGATCCACGTCCTGCGTGAACGTCATCAAGAAGCACCGCGCGTTGACCGTGAACTGACAGCTGTACTCCTGCGCCGTGACGCCGGGCAGATCATTCAGGCGAATGGCGATGTCGCGCGTATCGGCATCGGGCGGCGCGTCGGGAGCTGCATCGGGCTCGACGCTGTCATCGGCGCTCTCCGACGCATCGTCCACCATGTCGTCGGCGTCCGCCCTGTCATCACTCGACGAATCATCGCCGCACGCGATCAGAGCCAGGGCCAACCACACCGGGCGCAGCTGCATGGCCGGTAGTCTGGCACGCCTAGGTGGCGATGCGTTCGATGGTCGCGATGTCCGCCGGTGACAGAGTGATGCGCAGCGCCTCCAGGTCCTGCGCCAGGTGCTCGGCGCTGGACGTCCCCGTCAGGGGCAGCATCCCCACCTGCCGGGCGAAGGCGAAGACCACCTGCTCGCGGGTAGCCTCCGTCCGCATCATGATCTCGTCGATACCAGGCCGTTTCAGCTCGCGCTGGTTGGCCGTCAGCAGCGAGAAGGCCTGGTACGTGATGCCGTGCTGGCGACAGACCGCCCGCACCTCGGCATCCCACCCGCGCGACGCATAGCAGCGGTTCTGCACGAACGTCACCGGTACCGTGCTCAGCGCGACGAGGGCGGCCACTTGTTCGGCCGTCACGTTGCTCGCCCCGAGGTAGCGCGTACCGCTGCGCTGGGCGATGCCCTCCATCGCCCGCCAGGCCGCCACGTCGTCGTCGGCGAGCCCCACCCGCGTCGACGGGCCGTGCAGGACGAGGCTGTCGACGTAGCTCACTCCCAGGTGCTCGAGCGAGCTCGCGAACGACTGCTCGACCTGGGTCGCGATCGGCGCGTGCTCGTCGTACGGCAGCCGGTCGTCCTGCCCCGGACGATGCGTGAACTTCGTCTGGATGAAGACCTCGTCACGCACGAGGCCGCTCGCGGTCAGCGCCGCTCCGACCCCGGCCTCGAAGTAGTGCTTCCGCTGGTTCGCGGTGTCGATCGCACGAAAGCCGGCCGCGAGGGCCTGCACGACGAGCGCCTCGGTCCGCTCTTCCTTCCAGGCGGTGCCGTACATGAACGTCGGCCACGTCACGGCGCCACCTGGGCGGTCGACGGGAGCACCATCTGCCGGAACCCGGCTCCGCATACCGCGCCGATCACGGGCACCACGACGCTCGCCGGGGCGTCGTCGGCAAACAGTAGCGCTGCCGTCTCGCGCTCGGCGAAGCGTGCCGACCGCTTCTCGCGCCCCAGCACCGCCGCGAGCTCCGCGACGTCGGTTACCTCACGATCGGCCACACCCGAGACTGCCACGATCATGTGGCGCGCGCTCTGTACCCGCACGAAGAGTCGCACCGGCTCGGGGGCCGACTCGAGGCGAAATCCCGCGTGCTCGCACACCATCGAGCGCTGCGCGCCACGCGGCACCAGGATGTCGACCTCGGGCCAGGCCGCCGCCACCGCGCGCAGCACGTCGACGATCGGCCCCGCCTGTCCCGCCGCGCTCGCGACGACAACATACGTCGGCTCGCCCTTCGCCGCGAGCTGCCGGTAGGCCGGTGCAAGGCCGCTCGTCGGCACGCGCACCCCATCCACCAGCACCACATCGGTGGTGATGACCGTGCCGCCCCGCGAGTCCAGCTCCGCGGCGCGGTCGTGAGTGCGGTCGCAACCCGCGACCGCGACCGCCAGCACCACCATGATCCCTCCGCTGGTCACGCGCGCCGCACACGCCGACGGAGTAGCAGCGTCCAGGTCGCGAGCGCCCCCAGGATCAGTGGTGCCCCGGCCCCGACGAGCCCGCCCGCGACGTACAGCATCCGCGACGCGGGCGTGGAGCCACCATCGGGCCGCAGGCAGACGAGCCCGACGTCGGCCCCCCGCCAGATCTCGACCCGCTCCCGTCCGACGGTCTCCCCCGCGTCACACCCAGCGAAGCCGAGCCGATCCGCGAGCCACGTCCGTGCGACCAGCCCCGCCGCCGGCACCGCGCCCACGAGCGCGATCGCGAATCCGATGATCACGGGCCACGAGGTCTGGGGCGACGGGCGCCCGGCGTGCGCGCGCGCGCGACGGGCCCGCATGACGTCGGCGGTCACCGCCAGCGGAACGGTCACGATGCTGGCGGCGACGACCACGACGAGCGCCAGGAACCAGATCGGCATCCGGTCCTAGCGTGCCATGCACCGCGGGCAGCTGCATCGCGGCGCGATGCGTGGACGTGCTGGTCGCGCGCAACCCGCCGCGGGGAAGGCGACACTCGCTCACGGGAGCGCGAGCGCCATCGAGACCAGTCGCATCGCGCGCCGGACAGCGGGGCTACGTCGGTGATCCCTGCAGGTCTCGAACCTGCGGCCTGCGCTTTAGGAAAGCGCCGCTCTGATCCAACTGAGCTAAGGGATCGTCGCCAGGACCGTGCCCGACGGCGGCGGCAACGTCAAGGATGGACGTGCAGTGGAGCGCGCGACTCGACGACGACCGCGGCGTCCGTCACCTCGAGGATCACGAGGTCGTCGCCGACGAGCGCGGCGAGGTGCGAGCCGGTCGGTGACCAGGCCGTCGCCGTCGCGCCGACGATGCGATGCCACCAGGTCTCGCCGTCGCCGATCGCGCCGTCGCGATCGATCAACCGCCAGCCGACCGACGCGTCGTGGGAGCACGCGGCCACGGTGGCGGCCTTCCGGCCAAGCTTCGTCACGGGGAGTAACCCGGCGGGCGGCGGTGGCTCGACGAACGGACGCTGCGTCGCGATCTCGAAGATCGTCGAGGCGGGCCGCCGGTCGTCACGGGCGATGTCCGCCCAGACGAAGCGCAGGTCCCGCGTCTGGGCGACGGCCACGACGACCCCCGCCGCGTGGAAGCTGCGGTCCTGCCCCGTCATCAGGTCGATCGCGTAGAGGCCCTCGTCGGGAGGCTCGTCGAGGACGAAGCGTGGAACGCGGGCGTCGGCGACGCGGAGATATTCGCGGGCCGCGAGATCGAAGACGGCCGTGCCCGCGCTCAGTCGCTCGGGAACGCGGGCCCGCTGACGGCCGGTGAACACGACGAGATCGCCGCGGACGCCACTCGCATCGGGGCCGGTGGGCGCGAACGGAGGCCCGAGGTCATGGCCGTCGAGCGTCACGATGCGGCACTCGGCGCCGGTCTGGACGAGGAGCCGGTCCTCGTCGAGAAACAACAACGCCACCCGCGCGGCGATCGGAGCCGGAGGCAACGCCATGAGGGGCTGTGGTCCGCCCCAAGAGACGAGCGCGGGCGGCGGCGCCGGCCCCACCCCGTGAAGCGCGAGCACCTCCTCGAACCGGAGCTGGACCATCTCGGCCTCGCGATCGACGATGATCGCGGGCGCGCGGAGCTCGGATAGCCGACGCTGGCGGGCGGCGGCGAGAGCGAGCCTTACCCAGGCGGCGTTGATCGGCCCCGGATCGCGGCCCCGCGCCGCCGGATCGTCGATCTCGATCGGCAACCGATCGGCAATGGGGGGCACGGGCACGCGGGTGAGCGTCGCGCCGTTCCAGCGGACCCCTGGCACGTCGAGGTGGCCCCAGCGCCGCTGGCGGCCGTCGGGCGGTCCGAAGATGCTCGGATCGAAGAAGCCGCCCGGGACGGGCTCACCGCGCAGCAGCGAGTCGGGCACGGTGACCGCACCGTGCGATGGCTCGGCTTGCCACGCCGTGACCATCAGGGGACGGTCGGCTTCTCGAGGGAGCCGCAGTCGAGCGCGCCGAGGAACGCCACGATGTCGGCGCGCTCGGCGTCCGTCAGCTGGGCGTCGACGAGGAGCGGGGACTTGTGCGGGTTATCGATGCCGCCGGAGGCCATGAGCTTCACCGCCTCGTCGAGCGTGGCCACCGAGCCGTCGTGGAAGTACGGGGGCGACTTCCGAACGTTGCGGAGGCTCGGCGGCTTGAAGGCGGCCCAGTCTCCCTCGACGTTGGTGACCTTCTTGCGGCCGATGTCGACCTGATCCGCCGGCACGTCCTTGGTGCCGATGCCGACGTTGAAGTACGCGCCGCCCTCGACCGACATCGCCGTCGAGAAGAACGGCGGCGAGTGACACATATTGCAGCGGCCCTTGGTGACGAAGAGATCGAAGCCGCGCTGCTGCTGCTCGGAGAGCGCGGTCTGGTCGCCCTTCGCGAATTTGTCGTACGCGGTGTCGGTGCAGACGAGCGAGCGCATGTACTCGGCGATGGCGGCGATCGCCTGCTCGGCCTTCGGCGCGACGCCCGGGAACGCGGCCTCGAAGGCCGCCTTGTAGGCGGGGATCTTGTAGAGCTCCGCCGTGCGCGCGTCGAGGGCGGCGACGGTCGCCTCGGGCGTGGCGCCTGCGGGGGCCCCGCCCATGTTGCCGCCGCCCCAGGCGCCCTGGACGTTCGCCTCGAGGGTCTTCGCGCGACCATCCCAGTAGAAGGCCGCGTTCCAGTAGCCGACGTTCCAGATCGACGGCGCGTGGCGGGTGAGCTTCTTGTCGCCGGAGCCGATCGCGATCGGATCGTGACCGCCGGTGCCGTCCTCGTTCTGGTGACACGAGTAGCAGGCCCGATCGGTGGCCCCCGAGAGGCGCGGGTCGAAGAACAGGGTGTGGCCGAGGGCGATCTTCTCGGCGCGCTTGGCGTCGGCGGGAAGCTCGAGCGGAGGCATCGGCCGCACGGCATCCTTCATCTGCGACGGGCGCGGCTTCGCCGGTGCGGGGGGCGCGATGTCGCCCGCACTGCCCATCCCGTCTGTCGCGTCCTTCTTGCAAGCCACGGCCGCGAGAACCAGCACGATTGCTCCGATGCGCTTCATCGCGCGGAGCGTAACCGACTACGGCGATGCGTTCAGGTTCCCGAGACAGGCGATGAGCGGTTCACACGTGGACTCCTCGGTCTGGCAGACCTCGAGCACCCGGACCTGGCGTGAGGAGAGCTCGACCTTGCACTCCTTCTCGGCCTCTTCGGAGTTCCTCGCCTGTACGCCCGTCGACGTGATCTCGTCGAACTTTGCCTTCGTCATGCGGCCGGCCGCGAGCTCGGCCTTCGCGTCATCGACCGCGCATTGCGTGAGCCGGGGGACCAGCGTATCGCACGCTGCATCGCGGCGGCGCTGGAGCTCGGTCCGGGTGTCGGCGACGACCCCGGGCGGATCCGCGGCGTTGCTCGGCGTGGTGGACTCCGGCTGGGACGAGCCGCAGGCCGCGAGCAGGAGCAGGATCACGGATGCCAGGGTCTTCATTTGCGCAGGGCCTCCCCTTCCGAGCCTTCCTCGTCGAGCGGAGCGAGGCAGGTCTTCTCGATGATGTCGATCGCCTGGGCATTCGCGACGCACGGCTCGATGGCCGCTGGATTCTTCGCGCACTCGCCCATCACCATCTCGGTGTTGTCCCGCACCGCTTCCTCGACGCGCTCCGGCTCCTTCTGTTGCGCCTCGGCCCGGTACATCGCTTCGACCTTCGCGCGAACGCGGCCGCAGGCGTCGTTCGCGGGCGGCGTGCCCGAGCCGCTGCCCGTCCCCGTCCCCGTCGTCGTCGGCGGCTTGCTGGGACATCCCGCGAGCAGGAGCACGAGGAGCGCGCAGCGCATCATCGGGCGGAGCCTACCACCACCCGGAAGCCCTCGACGCTCCAGGGCGGACGGGCGAGCCGCGTGCGGTCGGTGAGGTCGAGATGCATGGGCGTGATGCTGTTCCAGCCGCGCGACACGGCCACGCAGTCGGTACCGGCGACGTCGTCGTGGCCTGCCGGCCCGCCGCCCACCCAGTAATACGGACGACCGCGCGGGTCCTTACGCTCCGACACGTCGTCCTCGTAGAGGCGGCGCCCGAGCGTCGTCCATTCATACTCGTCGGATCCGGTGCCGGGCATGTTGACGTTCAACACGGTCCCCGGCGGCGCGGGCTCGGCGAGGGCCGCGCGCACGACGGCGGCGCCAAAGCCGATGGCAGCGTCGACGTCCTTCGCATGGGGCGCGAGCGAGCACGCGATGCCGGCGGCGCCGCGCAGCGCTCCCTCGACGGCCGCGGCCACCGTTCCCGAGTAGAAGACGTCGCTGCCGAGGTTGTAGCCGTCGTTGACCCCCGACACGACGACGCTCGGCTTGCGCGGGCAGATCTTCAGGATTCCCAGGTACACGCAGTCGACGGGCGTGCCCGAGAGCGAGAAGCGGTTCTTGCGCACCTCGACGAGTCGCAAGGGCTTGTGGAGCGTGATCGCGTGGGAGGCGGCGGAGCGCTGCCGCTCGGGCGCGACCACGAGGACATCGGCGAACTCCTCGATCCGCTGCGCGAGCGCTTCGAGGTGCGGCGATTCCACGCCGTCGTCGTTCGAGCACAGGACCAGGGGCCGTTGGGGCATGGGCCCGGTCGCTATAACAAAGAAGGCCGCTCACTGGGGGTGAGCGGCCTTGTTCCAAGTCGAGGCGACAGGATTTGAACCTGCGACCCCCAGACCCCCAGTCTGGTGCGCTACCAGGCTGCGCTACGCCTCGGTTCGAGGCGGCTTGTGTACGCGATCGTTAGACCGGCGGCAAGCCGTTCAAGATGTTCTTCAATACCTGGCTGGGTTTGAAGGTAAGAACGCGGCGGGCCGGGATCAGAATGGGCACCGCGCGCTGCGGATCGCGGCCCATCCGGTCCTTCTTGTCGCGGACGACGAAGTTCCCGAACCCGCTGATCTTGATCTTCTCCCCACGCTCCAGCGTCTCCTTGACGACGTTGAAGACGGTCTCGACGATCTCGGCGGCCTCCTTCTTGGAGAACCCACCGACCTTCTCGTAGACGGACTCGATGATGTCCGCCTTGGTCATGCGTGCCATGGGCTGGACTTTAGCAGAATCCCGAGCAGATCTGGCCAGTTACCCGTAAGTCGAGTGGACGACTGGCCTTAGGAGCAGGTGGCGTCGCAGGCGTTCAGCTCGGTCAAGCGGGACACTGGGGACTGGGACGACGTCTGGGCGGCGCGCAGACACGCCGTCCGGCACGCCAGCTCGCGCTCCGCCGCAGGCTGTTGCAGGCTCTCGATGCAGCTCTTCAGCAGCAGCGCCTTGCGGTCGTCGACCCCATTGGCGGCCTCGAACAGGGCCTCGCGCTGAGCGCAATAGTCCGCCGACGAGAGCGCGCCCTTGCTGCAGGCCGCCAGCAGCACGAGGACGAGCCCGACCTTCACCGGCGCTCCGCGGGCAGGTTCTCGACGAGCGAGCCGACGATCGCCTCGTGGGCCGCCTCGACCTCGGCGTCGGTCAGCGTGCGATCGGCCGCCCGGTAGGCGATCGACCACAGCATCGACTTCTTGCCGGCGCCGAGCTTTCCGTCCCGGTAATCCTCGAGGCACCGCACGCCCGTCACGAGCGGCTGGTTCGCGCGCTCGATCACCTCGGCGACCCGCGCCGCGGGGATCTCCGTGCCGAGCAGGAGCGAGACATCGCGCGACGTGCCCGGGAAGCGCGGGATGGGCTGCATCTTCGCGGGCCCCGCCGCCGGCAGCTTGCCGAGGTCGAGATCGAACGCGAACACGGGCGCCTCGATACCGAAGCGCGCACGAACGCGGGGGTGGACCTCGCCGAACCAGCCGACCACGACGTGATCGACGACGAGCTCGCCGGCCACGCCGGGGTGCAGGTACACCGCGCCCTTCGACGCACGCGTGGTGATCGCGACGTGCTGCCCGCAGATCGCCCGGATGCCCACCTCGGCGAGGGCCTTCGCATCGAAGGCGTCGTAGGGCACGCCGGTCCCGAGCTGGGTGGCCCGCTTGCCCGCGAGCACACCCGCAGCCCACGTCTGCTCGTCGGCGAGCTCGGTGAGCGGACGGTCGGTGGCCGACTCGCCGCGCCGCAGGAAGACCGTGCCGCACTCGAAGAGCGCGACGTCCGGGCGACCGTGGCTGTGGTTGCGCGCGACCGCCGCGAGCAAGTTCGGCAAGAGCGACGTGCGCATCACGCCCTGCTCCGCCGACATCGGGTTGCGCAGCGCGATGGCCTGGGCCCGCTTGTCGGTCGCGGTCAGGCCCAGGTGGCTCTGCCGCTCCGCCGACTGGAACGCGTAGGTGAGCGCCTCGTGCGCGCCGGCCTTCGCGAGCGCCTGGCGAACGGCGTCGCCCCGATCGGGCTCGCGCACGCCGGGCGCCTGCCGGAGCGGCGGCAGCGTCGACACGATCTGCTCGTAGCCGACCATGCGCAGGATCTCTTCGATGACGTCCACCTCGCGCGTGATGTCGTTGCGCGCCGACGGCGGCCGCACCTCGAGCACGTCCCCCGTCCCGGTGACGGCGAAGTGGAGCCGCGTGAGCGCATCGGTGCACGCGGCGGCATCGAGCGCCGCACCGGTCAGCATCGCCACGCGCGACACGCGGACGGTGACGGTGGTCGAGCCCGGCGTCATCGCGTGGGCCGCCACGGCGGGCTCGGCCGGTGCGCTGGTCGCCGTCGCCGCACCGGACGTACCCGGATACGCGTCGGCGAGGGTGCGCTGGACGGTGCCGCCCCCGACGAGGCACAGCAGCTTCGCCGCGCGCGCCGAGGCGAACGCCGCGAGCTGGGGATCCACGCCGCGCTCGAACCGCGACGAGGCCTCGCTGTGGAGCCCGAGCCGGCGCGCGGTGCGGCGCACGGTTTTCGCGTCGAAGCTCGCCGCTTCGAGGAGGATCCGGGTCGTCTGCGCGGTGACCTCCGTCTCGAGGCCTCCCATCACGCCCGCGAGCGCGATGCCGGTCTCGCCGTCGCGGATGAGCAAGTCTCCCGGCACGAGCGTCCGCTCGGTCTTGTCGAGGGTCGTGAACTTCTCGCCGTCCCGCGCGTGCGAGACGCGGATCTCTCCGGTCTTCAGCGTGTTGGCATCGAACGCGTGCAGCGGAGTGCCGAGCTCGAACATCACGTAGTTCGTCACGTCGACGACGTTCGAGATCGAGCGCACGCCCACCGCGCGGAGGCGGTGCGCGATCCTGCGCGCGAGCATCCCCGCCGGCTGGCCGACCTTCACGCCGTCGAGGCGGCGCGCGGTGTAGCGCGGGCAGGCCATCGGGTCAGCGATGGTCACGGTCATCGCCTGCCCCTCGTCGCCCAGATGGTCGGCGAGGTTCGCATCGGGCGGCACGAGCCGCCCGCGCAGCGCCGCACACAGCTCGCGCGCGATGCCGAGGTGCCCCAGGACGTCGCCCCGGTTCGGCGGTGCGTTCACCTCGAGCAGGTGATCGTCGAGGCCGAGGGCGCGCTGGGCCGGGGCTCCGAGCGGCGTCGGATCGTCGGCCTCGAGCACGATGATGCCGCTATGAGCGTCGTCGAGCCCGAGCTCATCGCCCGCGCACAGCATGCCCGGCGACACGATGCCCTTCACGGGCTTGGGTGCGAGGGTCATGCCGTTCGGCAAGGTCGCCCCGACCTGCGCCCACAGGACCTTGCGGCCCGGCTCGGGGACGTTGGGCGCGCCGCACACGACCTGCGTCGCGGCGCCGCCGCGCTCGGTGATCACGTCGACGAGCGTGAGCTTCGTGCTCTCGGGGTGCGGGCGCTTGCCCACCACCTCGGCCACGACGACGCCCGTGAAGCCCGCGCCGAGGTCGGTCACGCCTTCGATCTCGAGGCCGCCGCGCGTGAGGGCCTTCGCGCCCTCCTCCACCGTCGGTTGCTTGTCGAGGTCACACAGCTCGAGGAGCCAGCTCCAGAGAACCTTCATCTAAAACTGCTCCAGGAAGCGGACGTCGCCCTCGTAGTAGAACTTGATGTCGTTGATGTCGTGGCGAAGCATCGCCATGCGCTCGATGCCCATCCCGAACGCGAAGCCCGTGTAGCGCTCCGTGTCGATCTTCACGTGCTGAAACACGTCAGGGTCGACCATGCCGGCGCCACCGATCTCGACCCAGCCCGTGCTCTTGCAGACGCGGCACGCGCTACCCGGTCCTGCGCAGAACACGCACTGCATGTCGACCTCGGCGCCGGGCTCGACGAACGGGAAGTAGCTCGGACGCAGGCGAATCCCGAGGTCGCGCTTGAAGAAGCGCTTCACGAAGTGCAGCAGCACGCCCTTCAGATCCGCGAACGACAGCCCCTCATCGACCGCGAGCCCCTCGATCTGCGTGAACATGGGCGAGTGCGTGAGGTCGTCATCGCGGCGGTACACGAAGCCGGGCGCGACGATGCGGATCGGCGGGGCCTGGGTGAGCATCGTGCGGACCTGGACCGGGCTCGTGTGCGTCCGCAGCACGATGTCCTCGGACACGTAGAAGGTGTCCTGCATGTCGCGTGCGGGGTGATCCTTCGGGAGGGCGAGCGCCTCGAAGTTGTGCCAGTCCGTCTCGATCTGCGGCCCATCGGCGACGACGAAGCCGAGCTCCGCGAAGATCTCGATCATCTCCAGGCGTACCTGGCTGAGGATGTGGAGACGCCCGGCGGGCACCGGGCGAGCGGGCAAGGTCACGTCGACCACGCGCGCCAGATCCGCTTCTGCCGCCGCCTGGGCGAGCTCACCGAGGCGTCGCGCGACCTCGCTCTCGATGGTGGCCTTGATGCGGTTCGCGACGGCCCCGACCTTGGGACGATCCGCGGGCGGCAGCTTGCCGAGCACCTTCATGGCCTCGGCGACCTTGCCCTTCTTGCCCAGGAACTGAGCCTGCGCCCCGCGAATCGCCTGCTCGTCGGAGAGCGGCGCGATCACGCGAGAGAACTCGACCTCGAAGGCATCGAGCTCGGCGATGGTGACGTCGGTGGCGGACAGATCAGACATGAATGCTCCCAAACGCAAAAACGGCGGCCCTTGCGGAGCCGCCGTCATCGCTGTGAAGACTGCTCCTACGCGCGAGCGATCTGCGCGAACGCGACCGGGTCGCTGATCGCGATCTCGGCGAGCATCTTGCGGTTCAGCGCGACGCCAGCCGTGCCGAGCTTGCCGATGAGCTTCGAGTAGCTCGTCGCGCCTTCGGCGAGACCGCGGGCGGCCGCATTGATGCGCATGATCCAGAGCGAGCGGAAGTCCCGCTTCTTGACCTTGCGCGAGCGGTACATGTGCATCCAGGCGTGCTGGACGGCCTCGTTGGCGATGGCGTGGCAGCTGGAGCGCTTGCCGCGGAAGCCGCTGGCAGCCTTCAGGATGCGGTTGCGACGACGGCGGGCCTTGAATCCTCGTTTAGCGCGGGGCATCTGATTTCTCTTCTCTCGACCTAGGCGTACGGAAGGAGGGCGGCGATCTGGTGGTGATGAGCATCCGGCACGTACGCAGTGTTGCGCGCCTGACGCTTCATCTTCTTGGAGCGGCCGGTCAGAAGGTGACGCTTCTTGACCTTGGCGAACTTGAACTTGCCGGAGGCGGTCTTCTTGAACCGCTTCTTCGCGCCGGAGTGAGTCTTGATCTTGGGCATACGCTGTCCGCCTTCGGGAGGCCCGCACTTATGCCAAAGCATGTCCAACCCCGCAAGTGCTTTCGGGGAAAGTTGTCGGGGCGCGATCCGCCGGTGGCGCAGCGGGGGACCGTCTCCCAGGCGGGGCTGCCTTTCCAGGCACTTGCGTGACTAATCGAGGGCGCGTGCGTCGGCGGAGACCGTGCCCGTGAGCGGCGGCTGGCCCTGGACGACGTTCTTGGCGATGCGCTGGAGCTGCGCGAGGGGAATGGGCTTCGCGAGCCAGCGATCCTTGCCGACCGTGCGCAGGAACTCGAGGGACTGGTCGGACAGCGCGCCGCCGGTCATGAACACGCACCGGGCGGCCGCCGGATTCTGGGTGGCGACCAGCTCGTCATAGAGCTCCATCCCGGTCACGTCCGGCATCATGAGGTCGCACAGGGCGAGGTCGAACTCGTCGTGCTGCAGCCGGGCGAGCGCGTCGCGCCCGCTGTGGACGACCTGGACGTGGTGCGCATCGAGCGCGCGCGCGAACCCATTCGCGACCATCACCTCGTCATCGATGATGAGCACGCGCAGCTTGCCCACCTCCGTGATCGACGACGCTCGCTTGGACCGCTTCGACACGGCGGCCTGCACGGCCGGTAGCCACACGTGGAAGGTCGTGCCGATGCCGACGGCGCTATCCACATCGATGCGGCCGCCCATCGTCTCCACGATGTTGTGGCTGATCGACAGGCCGAGCCCCGTGCCGCGGCCGACCTCCTTGGTCGTGAAGAACGGCGTGAAGATCTTCGCCTTCGTCGCCGGATCCATCCCGCAGCCCGTGTCGGCCACCGAGATGACCACCCAGCCCGGCTCGTCGCGCGTGCGCAGGGTGATCGAGTTGGTGTCGAAGTGCCCTTCGGGAATGGCTTGCGCGGCGTTGATGATCAGGTTCAGGAACACCTGGAAGAGGCGCCCCTCGTCGGCGAGGACGGCGTATTCGCTGCCGTAGCTCTTCACGAGCCGCGCCCGATGCCGGAGCTGGGGGGCGGCCATCGCGGCGCAGCGATCGAGCGTCGTGCCGACATCTACGGGTCCCGGCGCATCCTGGCGATCGCGCGCGAGCGACGAGAGGTCGGAGACGACCCGCTTGATGCGAAGTGCGCCCGCCACGATGTCCTGCGTGAACTCGCGCCAGTGGCGCGCCGCCGGGCTCTGGTCCGCGCCGAGCTCGTCGTGGAGGAGCTCGGCATTGGTGAGCACGAAGGCGAGCGGGTTATTGATCTCGTGGGCGGTGCCGGCGGCGAGCGTGCCGATCGCGGCGAGGCGATCCGACAGCGCGAGGCGCGCCTGCATGTCGCGTTCGCCGGTCGTGTCCCGGAGCAGCACCACGCGCGAAGCGGGGACGCCAGCTGGCGGCGTCACCGCGCGCATGCGGCCGCTGATGGATGCGCTCGCGAGCGTGACGTCGATGGGCCCCGACTCGCCGGCGAGCAGCTCTTCGACCTCGCCGCGGT
>JALHPV010000175.1 GCA_022842285.1 Kofleriaceae bacterium | reverse complement strand
ATCACCGATGTGGCGGCGTGTTCCGACGGCCGGGTCATCGTCTCCGATACGACGATGGCCGCGAACGGACTCCGCGTGTACGACCTCGTCACCGAAGTCACGACAGCGCCACTCCCCGTCGGTATCTCACCCAGCTTCGCGCATGGGTTGGTCTGCTACTAGTCCGCACGAGCGCCCAGAGGCAGCGCGACGCGGGAGCTACCGTCGCCGTGACGACCTGGCGCAGTGATTCGCAAGGTGATTGCAACTGACTCGTGTCAGGGGCCCGGTCCCCGATGACAGCCGCTGTCCGGGTTGTGAGCGGCTGGCTCTGCGGTGGTGCGATCCACGAGCGTACATGGTGCCCCTCGTGCGGCACATCGCCCGACGCCTAGCGTAGGCGCGCTCACCAAATTCGAGCGCGGACTGTGTTCGCGCGTTCTCGTCAGACGCCTTCTGCGCGTCCGTCGAATGCTGATGCGGCCGCAGCGCAGGTCAGCGCGACACGTTGTGCAATCCCACGTGGCATTCGCCATGAAGAACGGGCGGCACGATGAAGACGCTCGATCCAATCGCTTCGCGCTTCGGCGCCGCTTCGTCCCGCGCATGTACGGGACTCTCCATCCTGACGATCCTCGCGCTTGGTGGGTGTGCGGTGGCGGGTGACGACGAGCTGTCGACGAACCAGGCCCCGAGCTGGGAGGAGTTCCGCGACGAGACGTATCGCGAGACCTTCGAGGGCGGTCAGTACATCGTCAACGGTGACATCGCGGTCGCCGACGACAAGAACCTCCTCGAGTTCTGGGAGAGCCTGACCCAGGGCGGCCTCATCGTGAACACCGCGGGCGGCCAGGACACGAAGTGGAACGACACGCAGAAGCTCAACCTGACCTACTGCATCAGCACGAACTTCGGCTCGAACCGCACCGCGGTCATCACTGCCTTCAATGCGGCGGCGGCGAACTGGGAGTCGCGCGGCAACGTCAACTTCATCCACCTGACCGCCGAGGACTCCAACTGCACCGCGAGCAACCCCAACGTCCTCTTCGACGTGCGCCAGGTGTCCGGTCAGTCGTACCTGGCGCGCGCGTTCTTCCCCAACAACGCGCGTGCCTCGCGCAACGTGCTCGTCGACACCAGCTCGTTCGGTAACCTCGGCAACTGGGAGCTCGACGACATCATCGCGCACGAGCTCGGTCACGTGCTCGGCTTCCGCCACGAGCACACGCGGCCCGAGGCGGGCACCTGCTTCGAGGACACCAACTGGCGCCCGCTCACGCCGTACGACAGCGCGTCGATCATGCATTACCCGCAGTGCAACGGAGCGTCGACCGATCTCGAGTTCTCGGCGCGCGACACCACGGGCATCCAGGCCCTCTACGGCGCGCCGGGCGGTGGTGGCCCGGTCGAGCCGCCCCCGACCGGCACGACGCAGACGAAGAACTGGACGGGGTCGCTCTCCAACCGCCAGACGCTCCAGCTGACGACGACCACAACCGCGCTGTCGGTGAAGCCCGGCTCGAACCTCACCGTGGTCATGACCGGCACCGGTGACCCGGATCTCTACGTCCGCTTCGGCGCGCAGCCGACCCAGAATTCGTGGAACTGCCGGCCGTACGTTGATGGCGGAAGCGAGCAGTGCACGCTGACTGTCCCGGCCAATCAGACGAGGGCGTTCGTCATGGTCCGCAACTTCCTGGCCACCACGTCGACCTTCAACATCACGGCGACGTACACGCCGAACTGACCCGTCACTCGGTGCGCGGCCGCACGCAGTACACCTCGGCCACGACCTCGATCGTCGTCGACGGTGACGTGTTGCGGTAGTCGCAGCGCCAGCTCGCCGGCGCGGAGGGGTCCATCATCGAGACCGGACGCGCGGCGACGAGCTGCGCCATCCACTGCGGATCGGCATAGCAGCCGCCGGTGACGAGGAGCTCGTTGCTCTTCTCGCAGGTCGCGATCGCCGTCGCGACGAGGCCGGCCGCCACGCTGATGCGCGCTTCGCGGCGCGTGATGTCGGCCTTGTTCGCGTAAGCGGACGCGGGACCGACGGGCCCCTTCGGACCCTGGACGCCTTGCGTGCCCTGCAGACCTTGCGGTCCGGGCTGACCCTGAATGCCTTGTGGTCCCTCGGGCCCGGGCGGGCCGGGATTGCCGATCTGGCCGCGTGGACCTTCGGGCCCCTGCGGTCCGACGCCCGCGGGCCCCATCGGGCCGACGGGGCCAGGCGGCCCCTCGGGTCCCGGCGGGCCGGGCGGCCCCTCGAGCCCTGCGCTCTTGCCCTTCGCGATGAGCTCGGCCGCGACGCGCTGCGTATCGACCGTGCCCTTCCGTTCGATCTCCGAGATGCGGAGGTCGTGATCGTCGACGCGGCCGCGCGTCTGTTCGAGGCGCTCGTCGGTATCGCCCATGCGACACGCGCTCGTGAAGAGAGCGCACATCAATAAGCAGCGACGCATCCGCCAGGACTGTACCCGTGTGCAGGCGTCGACAGACCCGGAACAGATAAAAAGTCGCGACATCGGTTTCGGTCACGTACTGACGATGGACATGAGCGCGATCAACTACGCCGGTGTCGAGCTTGCTCATCCGCGTGGCGAGGCCGCGATCGTCAAGGACGCGAACCTCCAGGTCGCGCCGGGCGAGGTGGTGCTCGTCATCGCGGCCGCAGGCCTCGGAACCTCGCGCTTCGTCGCTTCGACCATGGGCGAGGTCCTGCCACTGACCGGCAAGATCGAGCTTTTGGGGCGAGACGTCACGAAGCTGCGTCGCTCCTCGTTACGCCTTCTGCGGCGCCGCGTCGGCATCGTGCCGCAGGATCTCTGTTTGCTCGAGGACCGGAGCGCACAGCTGAACGTCGTGCTGCCGCTCGAGATCGACGGCGTGCCGCGCTCCGTCTCCGTGGTGCGCGCCGCGGAGGTGCTCGCCGAGCTCGCGCTCGAGGACGAGGCCGCGTTGCCGGTCGATTGTCTCGGGGCGTCGGCGCGTCAGCGCGTGGCGGTCGCGCGCGCGCTCGTCCGGACACCGGACGTCCTCCTCCTGGATCATCCGACGAGTGCCCAGGACGCCGTGGGCGCCGAGCTCGTCGTCAAGGCGCTGCTGGCGGCGGCCTCGCGCGGGGCCGCATGCCTCGTGTTCGCGCGTGATCCACAGCTCCGCGAGCTCGCCGAGCACCACGGCTGGCGCCAGCTCGCCCTCGTGAATCAGACCATCTCGCCGCTCGGCGAGGTCGCGCTCGATGGCCGCTCCATCGACGAGGTCCTCGTCGGTATCGAGTCGGTTCGGACCCCGGTCGTCGTCGTCCCCGACGATGGCATCCCCGACAACGTGGTGCCGTTCCCGGTCACCGCTCGCACGGTAGGTGCACGATGAAGATGAAGACGCTGCGCCGCCTGAAGGCGCACGCCACGACGGCGCCCCGCTTCGTGCGCCGCCCCAGTGGCAGCACGTTCGACGTGTCCGACGCCGACGATGACTTCGGTCCGTCGCCGGAGGTCGTGTTCGATCGCATCACGGGCCCGTTCGGCAGCCGGCTCGACCCCGAGCGTCCGCTCGGCGCAGGATGGCGAAGCGGTTCTTCGATCGACGAGGAGACGTGATCCCTCGCCTCGCGTCGGCGCTGCGCCGCACGGCTCGCATCGCCACCGAACGTCCGCGCGCCGGACTCTGGACCTTGCTCGCGCTGACGGCGGCGTTGTTCGTCGCGGGAGCCGCGGCCATGGCGGCCGTGGGCATCGATCGCTGGGCCGATGCGCGCCCTGGAGCGTCGGCGACCATGGTCGTCTACCTCGGTGAGGGCACGACCGAAGCGCGGGCGCAGGAGCTCGTCGCCGAGCTGAGGGCGATGAACGGCGTCGAGCGCGCCGACCTGATCACGACCGAGGAGTCGGCCCGCCGCCTGCTGCAGGCGCTGGGGTCCGATGCCTCGCTGCTCGAGGGCGTGGATCCGGCCGCGCTGCCGCCGTCGGTGGAGGCGACCCTCGCCCCGGGCGTGCGTGATGTCGTGGCCATGAGCCCGACGGTCCGCGCGCTGAAGGGCGCGACGGGTGTGGCCGACGTCGTCGTCGAGGACGAGGCCGAAGATCGCATCGCCGGCGCGCTCGGCACCATCCGCGCGGTGGCGTGGGGAGGCGCCGCCCTGTTCGCGGGGCTCGCGCTCGTCATGGTGCTGGCCGCGATTCGCGTGCGGCTCGATCGCGACACCAACGAGCTGGCCGTCGCCGAGCTCCTCGGCGCGGGCCCGGGCTTCCTCGCCATTCCGACCGCCCTCGCGGGGGCGCTCTCCGGCGCGGTCGCCGCGCTCGTCGCGGGAGTGCTGCTGGTCGTCGGCCTGCGGATGTACGGCGACACGGTGGCCGGATGGCTGTCGATCGCGCCGATGGCGCCGGCCTTCGTCGAGCTCGCGCTGTTCGTCGGCGCGGGCGCGATGCTCGGGCTCGTCGCGGGTGGCCTCGCCGGGGTGTCGCGTGTGGCGCGCTAGCCTCCTCGTCCTCGCGCTCGCGGCAATCGCGCATGCCGACGACGAGGAGTCGTCCGCCTCCACCCCCATCTCGCCGGTCGCGAGCACCATCGCGGGGCAGTTCGCCGACGAGGCCGTGGTCCTCGAGCGCTCGATCGCCACCGTGCGCGAGAAGGTCGCGACCATCGACCAGGAACGGTCCCGCCGCCTCGCCTCCGCGTATCGCATCCTGCGGGCCCCGACGGCGCTCGATCCCGTCGCGGCCGCTCGTCGGCGCGCGGCCGCCCGCTGGATGGTCGAGCGCGACCGCGCCGAGCGCACGCTCCTCGCCGACGAGCTGACCAAGCTGGTCGCCGCCAACCAGCGCACCGCCGCCGACGCCGTCCGGGCCGCCTCCATCGTGATGCCCACGGAGCTCGCGTGGCCCGCGAAGGGCTCGATCGCCCGTCACTTCGGCACCCTCGTCCACGAGAAGTCCAAGGCCACCCTCGCGCGCCGCGGCATCGACATCGAGGTCGACTCGAAGGCCGGCGTGACGTCGCTCGCCGCCGGCGTCGTGCGGTACGCGGGGCCGATCCGTGGCCTCGACAATGGGGTCATCATCGATCACGGCAGCTACCTCACCGTGGTCGCGAAGCTCGGGGAGCTCGCGGTGCCCGTGGGCGCGCAGGTCGCGCAGGGCGATCGCGTCGGCCGGGCCGCGCGCTACCGCGTCTACGTCGAGGTTCGCGTGAAGGTCCGTCCGGGTGGTCTGCCAATCGATCCCGAACCGCTGCTGCGGTAGCCTGCGCCCATGCGGGGGCTCTCTCATGTCGCAGCGTTTGCTGCGGGGGCAACGTTAGCCGTCGCCATCGGAGCCCGCGCGGCGCCCGACAAGCGCGAGCAGACGCGCTACCAGACGCTCGACACGTTCGCGCACGCGCTCGCGACGATCCAGACGTCGTACGTCGATCCCGTCGACGAACGGCAGCTCCTCTACAACGGCGCGCGCGGGATGCTGCACAGCCTCGACAAGTACTCGACGTTCCTCCCGCCCCAGCGCTACGAGCGCCTGCGCCAGGACACGGAGGGCGAGTTTGGCGGCACCGGGATCACGCTCGCGCCGGGCATGATCGATGACAACCGCCCCGGCCAGCCGCCGTGGCCGACGATCGACGACATCGTGCCCGGCTCGCCCGCCGACGTCGCGGGCCTCCAGCTCGACGATCGCGTCATCTCCATCGAGAACGCACCGACGGCCGAGGCGGGCCGGGAGATCGCGAGCGCGTCGGCGTGGGAAGCGCGGCTCCGGGGGCCGTCGGGCACGCGCGTCACGCTCTCCGTCTCGCGCGCGGGGTGGACCGAGCCGAAACCGATCACCCTCGTGCGGGCGCAGGTGAAGCTGCCCACCGTCGAGCATCGCGTGATCGAGAAGGGCATCGGTTACCTCGCGATCCATCGCTTCGCCGAAGCGACGTCGACGGACACCGCGCTCGCCCTCGCCAAGCTGCGCGAGCAACAGGCTCTCGAGGCCCTCGTCCTCGATCTGCGCTCGGATCCCGGCGGCCTGGTCGACCAGGCGGTCGCGACCGCGGACCTCTTCCTGGACAGCGGGACGATCGTCACGATCAAGGGCCGCGCGACTGTTGAGACGCAGTCAGCACACAAAGGAGGCGGCGCGACCGCCGTCCCGCTCGTGATCCTGGTCGATCAGGGCACGGCGTCGGCGGCCGAGATCCTCGCCGGCGCGTTACGTGATCATGGCCGAGGGAAGCTCGTCGGACTTCCGACGTATGGAAAGGGGACGGTGCAGACCTTCTTCGACCTCGCTGACGGGTCGGGGCTCAAGCTCACCACCGCCCGCTACTTCACGCCGAAGGGCAACTCGCTGGAATCAAAGGGCCTGACACCAGATGTCCGCGTCGACACGTTCGCTCCCGTCGAGATTGTGGGTGGTAGTGGCGCGACCGACGGCACTGATGCCACAATGAACGACGAGTCGGATGTGGACGACGATCCACAGCTCGCAGCCGCTGTAAAGCTCGCGCGCCAGGCCCGCCCGGCGCAGAAGTAACGGATCCAAGTAGAGGGCTCGCCTGTTGTTTCTCGCAATGCCGCGCTGGTACAACCAATCGGGGACTCGATGTTCAAGCTGGTGATCCAGGACGACGAGGGGAAGACCACGGTCGTCCCCCTGATCCGTGACGAGATCACGATCGGTCGCAAGGAAGGGAACACGATCCGGCTCACCGAGCGGAACGTGTCGCGGCGCCACGCCCGCATCCTCCGCAACAACGGCGAGGTCCACATCGAGGACCTCGGCAGCTACAACGGCATCCGGGTCAACAACGCGCGCATCGCCGAGCGGGTCTCGCTGCGCGTCTCCGATCAGGTCCAGATCGGTGACTACAAGCTCTACCTGAAGGCCGAGGGCGTCGAGCAGGTCGACGACGCCCGCACGATGCCGATCGAGCGCATCGACTCGCAGATCGCCACCGAGGTCCAGCAGGCCGTCGCGCCTCCGCCGGGCGCGATGACGGCCCAGGGGCCCGCGGTCGCCGCGCCGAGCAATCAGGTCGTTCCCACGCCGGTACCCGGTGCCGCGACGAGTGGTCTCGCCCTCGTCGGCAATCCCAACCGGACGATGGTCGCGATCGCGGACACCGATCCGCAGGGGCGCCCCGTCGCCACGGCTGCCACCGTCGCCGCGCTCACCGCTCCCGCCCAGTACGGCAAGCTCGTCGTCCTGTCGTCGAACTTCGCCGGCAAGGAGTTCGAGCTCTCGCGGCCGCAGATGATCATCGGTCGCACCGACGAGAACGACATCGTCGTCAACCACCGCTCGATCAGCCGCAACCACGCGAAGCTCGTGCGCGAGCCCGAGACCGGCCGCTACACGATCAGTGATCTGCAGTCGAGCAACGGCGTGCGGGTCAACGGTCAGGACTACGGCAAGGTCGAGCTGCGTCGCGGTGACGTCGTCGACCTCGGCCACGTCCGGCTTCGCTTCATCGAGCCCGGCGAGGACTTCGTTTTCGCGCGCGATGCCGTCGTCACCGACGTGCCCGACTCGGGCAGCAAGCGCGGCATGATGGTCGCCGTCATCTTCGCGATCGTCCTGCTCGGTGGCGTGATCGCGTTCTTCGTCCTGAAGGGGAACGACAAGGAGCCGACTCCGGTCGTGAACGGCCAGAAGGTCCCCGACGCCGGGACGGGCACGATCGCGATGAACCCGCCGGCCGATGCCGAGGTCCCTCCGACCGTCGGCTCGGGTGAAGAGCCGTCCACCGATGATGGTTCGCTCCCCGAAGTGGTCACGCCCGACGCCGCACCGGTGGTGCCCGTCGAGCCAGGGAACGATGAGCAGGAGGCCGTCGCCACGCGCTGCAGCGAGGCCGCCTACCAGCAGGACTGGGACAAGCTCGGGAAGTGCGGCGCCGAGCTCGCCGCCCTCGACGACAAGCGTGGCGATGACTTCGTGAAGCAGGCGACCCGCGAGAAGGGGGCCAAGGCGGCCTACGCCAAGATGACCACTGCGATCAACGCCGGTCGCATGGCGCAGGCGCGTGACGAGCTCAACAAGATCGGTGCCGCGCGCTCGGTCCTCACCGAGGAGGCGCGCAAGAAGTATCAGACCGCCGAGATCGACCTCGTGGCGAGCCTCGTCAACGAAGTGCGCCGCAAGGTCGACAAGAACTGCAAGGCGTACCAGTCGGCCATCAGCCGGATCGAAAACGAGAACGGCCGCGGCATCGCCGACAAGGTGTCGTCGGCGGTGAAGTGCCAGCCGGAGGTCGCGACGAACGCGACCAACCCGCCGAACCCGCCGAAGTCGTGCGACGTGAACGCGCTCAAGGACGAGGGCAAGGGCTACTACGGCAAGAGCCAGTGGGGCGCGGCGCTGCAGTCGTTCGAGAAGGCCATCGACTGCAAGGCTGACAAGGAGTCGTACCTGTACGCGGCGCTCGCGGCGTGCAAGTCGGGTCGCGGGACGGAGGCCAAGCGGTACTTCAAGAGCGTGAGCGACGAGAAGCGCGCGAACGTTCAGCAGACGTGTCTCCAAAAGGGCATCGACCTCCAGTAGATCGCCAACGATCCTCGTCGGTTGTTTGACCCTGGCGCACCCTTTGGTGTAACAGGGGCCATGGTTGCTAGGTCTGCCCGCCTAACGTCCCTTGCCGTCGGTGCCGCGTTGATGTGCGGGCTGATCCAGCCTGCCCGCGCCGAGGACGGCGGCAACATCGACCTGAACATGTTCCGCCCCGCGATCGATTCGCGCGGCTACCTCACGGTCAATGCCTCGCAGACGCTCGGCGACTTCGAGGTCTCGTTCGGCCTGGGCGCCCTCGACTGGGGCTTCAAGCTCCTCGACTTCGAGGACGGCGCGAACAAGTACTCGATCGACAACATCATCGCCGCGACGCTGATCGCGGCCGTCGGCAAGAAGGCCGGCCCGATCGACCTCGAGTTCGGCATCTCGCTGCCGCTCGTGATCGTCGACGGTGATCGCTCGCCCGACGCGGGCACCGACACGCCCGACCCGAACGACGACAACCAGTACGGCATCGCCGGTCAGGGCGCGGGCAACCTCGGCCTGCACGTGAAGGCGCGCTTCCTCTCGACGAGCAAGCACCCCGTGGGCCTCGGCGTGATCGCGAGCGTCTTCCTGCCGCAGACGGTCTCCGAGGACAACCGGTGGATGGGCGAGGACCAGGTGGTCCCGCAGTTCATGGGCATCGTCGACAAGGAGTTCGGCAAGGAGCGCCGCCTCCGCGTGGCCCTGAACGCCGGCATCCGCCTGCGCTCGGAGACGCGGACGTTCACCGACAACGCTGCCGAAGAGGCGGGCGCGCCCACGACGAATGGCGTGATGACGGCGAGCGGCGAGATTCCGTTCGGCCTCGGTATCGCGTACGCGATCAAGAAGCAGAAGTTCGACGTCGTCGGCGAGGTCTTCGGGACCGTCCCGCTCGGCGAGAAGGAGAACTACCAGCCGCTCGAGGCCCTCGTCGGCGTGAAGCTCTACCTGGCGCGCAACTCGTTCCTCTCGCTCGGCGGCGGCACTGGGCTCCTCCCCAGCAAGGGTGGCAACCCCGATGCGCGCGCGATGATCGGCATCGTCTTCGAGCCGAACATCGGCGACCGCGACGGCGACGGCTTCAAGGATGACGTCGACAAGTGCCCGGATGAACCGGAGGACTTCGACGGCTTCGAGGACGAGGATGGCTGCCCCGAGCCCGACAACGATCGCGACGGCATCCTCGACGAGGATGACGAGTGTCCGAACACGCCCGAGGACAAGGACGGCTTCCAGGACGAGGACGGCTGCCCCGAGGGCGACGCGAACGACCGCGACGGCGACGGCATCCTCGACAACGTCGACAAGTGCCCGGACGACCCGGAGGACTTCGATGGCTTCGAGGACGAGGACGGCTGCCCCGATCCGGACAACGACCAGGACGGCATCCTCGACGTGGATGACCTCTGCCCGAACGACCCCGAGGACAAGGACGGCTTCGAGGACGAGGACGGCTGCCCCGACCTCGACAACGACAAGGACCGCATCCTCGACAACGACGACAAGTGCCCGAACGAGCCGGAGACCTACAACGGCACCGAGGACGAGGATGGCTGCCCGGATCGCGGTCGCGTCGTCGTGACCGACACGTCGATCGAGATCCTCGACATGGTCTACTTCGAGTACAACAAGGCCGTCATCAAGTCGGTCTCGTACCCGATCCTCGACGCCGTCGCGGCCACGCTCGAGGGCAACCCGAGCATCCAGCTCATCGAAGTCCAGGGTCACACCGACGAGCGCGGCAACGACGCCTACAACCTCGATCTCTCTGATCGCCGCGCTGCCGCCGTGAAGAAGTACCTCGAGGACAAGGGCATCGCGGCCGACCGCCTGGAGTCGCAGGGCTACGGCGAGACGCAGCCGGTCGATCAGAATCACAACGAGAAGGCCTGGGCGAAGAACCGCCGCGTGGCCTTCCTGATCCTCAAGCGCGCGACGGACTAACGTGGCAGGCTACCGGACATGATCCGGTGGCTGATCATGCTCGTCATCGCGGGTGCGCTCGCGTACTGCGGAGCCACCGTGCCGCTCGGCAAGCGCACGTTCTTCGGCCACGTGAAGGCCATCTGGGCGACGGAAGAAGTCCAGGACCTGAAGGCGGGCGTGAAGGAGAACGCGGGTCCAACCGTGGACCGCCTGAAGCGTGGCGTCGAGAAGGGCATCGAGGCGGCGCAGGAGAACCCGGACGGCGGGGTCGAGCGCCCCGCAGCGCCAGCGCGGCCGTGAAGTTCCCGCTGACGACCCAGCTCGTGGAAGAGGCGCGGCGGTTCGGGCTGCGTTCGGCCTGCCACGACTGCTTCTACTGGAGCGCGGCCCGGAGCGAGTGCTGGCATGGCTGGCCCGATGAGGGGCAGCGGCGCTGGCCGCTCGACGTCGCGGACGGCGCCACCGAGGCGGCGTTCTGCAAGGAGTTCGAGCTGCGGTGATCATCCGCTAGGCTGCGGCCATGCAGACGGTGATCGCGCCCGAGGTGCAAGCGGCGCTGGGGGCCGGGGGCGCGGTCGTCGCCCTCGAATCGACGCTGGTGGCCCACGGGCTGCCCTGGCCGGACAACCACGAGGTCGCCCAGGAGCTCGAGGCGGCGGTCCGGGCGGAGGGAGCGGTGCCCGCGACGATCGCGCTGGTGGATGGGGTCGTGCACGTGGGCCTGGATACGCCCACGCTGGAGCGGCTCGCACGGCACGGCTCCGAGTTCGTCAAGACGGGCGCCACCGAGCTCGCGGTCCATGTGGCCCGGAAGGCGAGCGCCGCGACCACCGTCAGCGCGACCGCTGTCCTCGCCGCGCGTGCGGGGATCCGGGTGTTCGCGACGGGGGGCATCGGCGGCGTTCACCGCGGCGATGCGATCGACGTCTCTCACGATCTGGTCGCACTGTCGCGAACTCCCATCGCAGTGGTGTCGGCCGGGGCGAAGTCGATCCTCGACCTGCCTCGCACGGTCGAGATGCTCGAGACCCTGGGCGTCCTGGTGGTCGGATATCGAGCCCGGGAGTTCCCGGCGTTCTATTCGAGATCCTCTGGAATCCCACTACCGTGCACGGTGCAGTCCATTGCCGATCTGGCGGACGTGGCGCGCATCCACTGGGGCGAGCTGGGTGGTGCCGGCATCCTCGTCTGCAACCCGATTCCACTGCGGGCAGAAATTCGCGTTGATGACGCGATCGAGCAGGCTCTCGCAGCAGCCACGCAGGCCGCCATCACCGGCAAGGCGCTCACGCCGTTCCTGCTCGGGCGCCTGGCCACGGTCACCCAGGGGGAGTCTGTCGTCGCGAATCGCGCCCTTGCCTTGCACAATGCAACGGTCGCGGGCCAGCTCGCGAAGCAGCTGAGCGAGCCTGCGCCCGCACCGTATCGATGACTAGCGGCGCAGGTAGCGCTTCAGCGTGTTGCGGTCGATCCCGAGGAGTCGCGCGGCCTTGGAGATGTTGCCTTCGCACTCCTGGACGGCCCGCTGGATGTATTCGGTCGTCATCTGGTCCAAAGACAGGAGTGGCGGATTGGAATTTTCCGCTGTCACTCCTCCCTCGAGCACTCTCACGATCTCCACCAATGAAAACGGCTTGACCGTCACATCGTGTGCGCCTGCGCGCGCTGCGCGAACCGCGAGGTCGAACGTCATTCGGCCCGAGGCGAGGATGAGTGTCGTCGACGGGGACTGCTTGTGGAGGCGATCGATCGCATCCAGCCCGTGCTCGCCGCCCAGGAAGGCGTCGACGACCGCGACATCGACTGCCGATCCGGAGATCGCGGCCATTGCCTCTCCGACCGTCGAAGCCGTGAGTAGGCTGAACCGCCGGGGGAGTGAACGTCCGAGTGCGGCGAGCAAGACCGGGTCATCGTCGACGACAAGGATCGTCTTGATGACCCTCTGTGCGCCCCCCGCAGCGGACATCGAACTGCCACTCTACGGCAACGGCGATTTCGTTGTCACTGGCTCATATGTCCGTTCGTCGATAGGACAATCTTCGCAACATTTCGTTTGAGTGCCAAGGAGAGAGTGCCACCGAGCCGGGCGGCTCCTCGGTCTGCACCTCCGTGACCTCGACATCGGCCGTGCCGACGACAGTCCCGAGGGAGGCGCGCACGACACCGCGACCGGGCGCGAGCGCGGCGATGACGCCGCCGGCGACGCCGATGGTGCCCGTGTCGCCGGTCCACCAGGTGACCGAGTCCGTCAGGTCCTGCGTCGTCCCATCGCTGAAGTAGCCAACAGCAGTGACCGGGCGCGAGGAGCCCGCGGTGATCGAGATGCTGCCCGGTGTCAGCTCGATCGAGATCAGCTCGGCGACGGACACGTCGAGGCGAGCCACGGCCTCGAGCGCGCCGAGCTTCGCGGTGACGGACGTCGTGCCCGGGATCCAGGCATGGATCGTCGAGCCGCTCTGCACGGAGGCGACGAGTGGTGCCGACGACGTCCACGTGACCTGATCGGAGACGTCGAGCTCGGTGCCATCGGAGAGCATTGCGGTGGCGTGAAACGTCTCGCCGAACCCGGCGGGGACGGTGACGGTATCGGGCGTGACCCGCAGCTCGACAGGCACCGCGTTCGACACGGCCAGCTGCGCCGTGCCCGTGAGGCCGGCGTGCATCGCCGTGACGGCGGTGGTGCCAACCCCCACGCCGGTGGCGCGGTGACCGACGAGCATCGCGACGCTTGGGTTGGACACCGACCACGTCGCCGTCGTGGTCAGGTCGATGGTGGTGCCATCCGAGTAGACGCCCGAGGCGGTGAAGACCACGTCGATCCCCGCGACGATCTGCGGTGAGGGGGGCGACACGGTGATGCTGGCGAGCACCGCGTCCACGACCTCCACGCCGAACGATGCGGTGAACCCGCCAAACTCGACGTGACCCACCGTCGCGCCCGGCTGCAGCCCGCGCACGCCGAGGCCCGCCACCTCTGCGACCTCGGTGCTCTCCAGCGACCACACGGCCTGGCTTGAGACATCGACCTGCGCGCCATCCGACGTGCGTGCGGTGGCGACGATCGGCACATTCACGCCGACAGGGATGCGCAGGAGCGGCGCGCCGACCTCGAGGCCCTGCACGATCGCCTCGGTCACGATCACGTCGACCGCCAGCACGGCGCCGTCGTAGTCCGCCACCGCGCGCGTGCGACCGACGGCGCGGCCACGCACGACGACATGGTCCTTCTCCCACAGCACGGAGGCGATCGACGCATCCGCCACCTGCCACTCCATGCCATCGAGGGCGGCGGGTACGTCCCCCGCCATCACGTCCACTTCCTGCGACAGGCCTACTGGCACCGACACCTCGCCCGGTATCACCTCGAGCGGGGGGGCGATTGTCTCGGCACATGCCGCCACGACCACTGCTGTCGCTACTACCCAGCTACGTAGACTCACGAGGTACCTCCCAGGACGGCGGTTTCACCGCGCGTCACGGCTTGCTCGCGGTCCTCGCGCGCGACGATCTCGCCGGCGGCCCAGGACGCGGAGCGCCACGCCACTGGCCCACACTGCGGCGACGCAGCTGGACCCACGGGAACGGTGGAGCGTGACTTCACGGATCGGCGAGTCGGCCGAACCGTGAAATGTTCAATGGTCCAAGATCGGGGAAGTGCCCCCCGGCCGGTCCGGGAAGGCGCCCGGGGGGCCGATCACTGCGGACGGTAGAGGGTGAGCGACTTGCCCCCGCGCTCGAAGCCCTGATTGCGCTCGAGCAGCAAGAAGCCCGACGGCGCCGCGAACATGCGGTGCCGGATCTTGCTCGCCAGCACGCGCGACTTGCGCATCGCCTTCGTCTCGCCGGCCGCCACGTAGAAGATGTCCAGGTACTCCGGGTCCGCCTTCTTCCGCGCCACCGCGTCGGGGTTCACCGGGTCGAC
>JALHPV010000174.1 GCA_022842285.1 Kofleriaceae bacterium | reverse complement strand
GCACGCAGCCGGTTCCAGTCCGGCACCGGCTGGCCGTGAATGCGCAGGCGGGCCACGCCTCCGTCGGGATAGATGACGAGGCGCACGTGCGTGTAGCGGGTCTCGTCCTTCACGTCGAACTTGTTCTTGGTGTTCCCCTCGAGGTTCGCGCGCCGGATGATCGTCGTCCACGTCGCGGTGCCGAGGGCAGCGAGGTCGAGCGGCTCCTCGATCGTCGTGCCCTGCAGCTCGCACGAGTCGGGGTAGTTGCCGCGGAAGAAGGCCGTGTCGACGACGACGCCCTTGATCACGCCCGGCAGGCCGAGGCGGATCACGCACCAGTCGTGGATATCGCTGTCGCGCGCGGGCGCGATGCCGTTCGCGGGGCGATAGCGGCGGGTCTCCCAGCCGTCCATCCACTTACCGCGGTCGGTGTACTCGTGCTCCTTCCACACGGCCTCGTGCGGCTTCAACAAGTTCTCCTTCTCGGCGAAGAACTCGTCGTTGCAGAGGATCGCGGCGCCACCGAACGACTCGCTTGCGAGATCGGGGAGGTCGAGAAAACTCGATCGAATCGCACCGCCATCCGGCGGCGCTTCGCCTCTCGGTTCCGAGACGCTCATAACAGGACTCCTTGTTCGGTGACGATGGCCTCGCCGTGCTCGGCGACGCGTTGACCGCGGAGATACGTCGCGTGCACGGCGCCGCGCAGCGACTCGCCCGCGTACGGCGTGACCTTGTGGCGATGGTGGATCGAGGTCGGCTGGACTTCGGTGGTCCCCGTGTCGTCGAAGATCACGAAGTCCGCGTCGGCCCCGGCCATGATGGCCCCCTTGCGCCCCGTGAGCCGCGCGAGCTTCGCCGGTGACGCGCACATCCAGCGCACGACATCGACGAGGGAGTGGCCGCGCTGCGATGCTTCGCTCCACACGACGGGGAGCGCGAGCTGGAGGCCCGAGACGCCGCCCCAGGCCGCGACGAAGTCACCCGCCTCCATCGCCTTCAAGTTGGGGCTGCACGGCGAGTGATCGCTGGCGACCATGTCGAGCACGCCGTCGGCGAGTGCACGCCACAAGGCCTCCCGATTGGCGGCATCGCGGATCGGCGGCGCGCACTTGAAGGGCGTCGCCCCGTCCGGAATCCGCTCGGCGGTGAAGTGCAGGTAGTGCGGGCAGGTCTCGGCCGTCAGCGGCAGCCCCTCGCTGCGCGCCGTGCGCAGGAGGTCGAGGGCACTCGCCGCCGAGTGATGCACGATGTGGGTGCGGGCCTGCGTGGCGCGGCAGAGCTTCGTGATGAGCGCGATCGCGGCTTCCTCGGCTGCCGGCGGACGCGACGCGAGATAAGTCGCGTAGCGCGTCGGATCTGCGTGAGCGGCCTCGAGCTCGGCCGTGGCCGCATCGATCGGCCCCGCGAGCTCCGCGTGCACGAGGAGCGGGGCGCCGAGATCCGCGAGGATGCCCATCGCGGGGACCAGGTCGGCTTCGCCGACCCAGCCGAACTCTTCGACGCCGCTGTCGACGAGGAAGCACTTGAAGCCCCGGACGCCATCCAGGGCCATGCCCGCGAGCTCGCCCGCGTTGCCCGGCACCACGCCGCCCCAGAAGCCGACGTCGACCGTGCATTGCCCGGCCGCCGCCGCCTTCTTCGCCGCGAAGCCCCGGCGCGTCGTCGTCGGAGGGATCGAGTTCAGGGGCATGTCCACGAGGGTCGTGACGCCCCCGATGGCCGCCGCGCGCGTGGCTGTCGAGAACCCTTCCCACTCCGTGCGCCCGGGTTCGTTGAGGTGGACGTGCGTGTCGACGATGCCCGGCAGGATCGCGAGCTCGCCCACATCCTCGAGGCGCGCGTCGGCAGGGACCTCGGCCCACTCGCCGACGTACGCGATCCGCCCATCGCGAATGTGCAGCGCCGCCGGGCGCAGCTCGATCGAACCGCGGTGCCCTTCGGCACCGGTGGTCACCGCCACGCGACGCGAACGCAGCACGAACAAGTCAGTCAAGGTTGGCTCCGTTCTCGATCCAGGTGCGCAGCTCGCCGCGCTCCTCGGGGGTCATGATGGTGACGTTGTTGAGCGGCATGCGATCGGTCTGGACGGACTGCTCGTAGATGTTCGGCGCGAGCAGCTGCATCTGCGCCGGCGTATCGAACTTCACGCCCTGCGGAGCGGACGGCCACTTCGTCGGCGCTTCGCCGTGACAGGGCACGCAGCGCCGCACCACGATCTCGTGCGCCCGCGCCGATGACACGTGGCCCTTCGCGGCGGGGGGCGGCGCCTTGCCGCCCAGCTGCGTGATGATGAAGAGGCCACAGACCCCGACGCCGGCCATCACGAACGCAGGCGCGAGCCACTGCGATGTGGGGAGCTGCACGCCCTCACCGCGGTACCGGATGTTCATGAAGTGGCGCACGCCCGCGCCGCCGATCATGACGAGGATCAGGATCACCCAGTTCAGGGGGTGATTCGTCGCCGCCGAGACGTGGTTGCTGATCATGATGAACAGCAACGGGAACGTGAAGTAGTTGTTGTGGATGCTGCGCTGCTTCGCGCGGATCGACAGCATCGGATCCTGCTCGGTGCCGGCCTTCGTGGCCTCGATGAGGCCGCGCTGCGACGGCATGATTACCATCCACACGTTGCCGGTCATGAGCGTCCCGATCATGACGCCGGTCTGGATGTACGCGGCGCGCCCGCTGAACACCTGCGCGTAGGCGAAGATCGATCCGAAGAGCAAGATGATCGACAGCGCGGTGGCCGTAGTCGGCGAGCCATCGCCGAGCGTGCGCCAGAGGCCGTCGTAGATGATCCACGCGCAGAACAGAGCGCCGACACTGATCGAGATGGCAACGATCGGGTCGATCGCGGCAACCGCCGGATCCACCAGCAGCGCCGCGCCATTCATGTAGTACACGACGATCATCAGCGCGATGCCCGTCATCCACGTGAAGCCGTTTTGCCACTTGAACCAGTAGAGGTTCTTGGGCATCTCGCCGGGCTCGAGGAGCTTCTTCTCGACGTCGTAGAAGGCGCCGGAGTGCACCATGAAGATCTTGCCTTGCGAGAGGCGGCCGGCCGAGGCTTGCTTCTCGAGGTTGCGATCCATCCAGTTCCACAGCATCGAGTTGCCGATCCACATGATCCCGGCGATCAGGTGGGCCCAACGAAAGATCGCGTCGAGGAGCTCGCGGAACTGCAAGAGAGCGCAAATATAAACTGATGGGGCAGCTACAGAAGACCCTCGGGCCCCTGATGATCTGGGGTCTCGGCGTCGGGTACGTCATCTCGGGCGCCTACTTCGGCTGGAACCTCGGCCTGCCTGTCGGCGGCCCGTACGGGATGCTCCTGGCGACCGCCCTCGTGACGGTCCTGTACGTGACCTTCGTGCTCGGCTACGCGGAGCTGGCCTGCGCCCTCCCCCGCGCAGGTGGTGTGTTCGTCTACACCTCGCGCGCCTTCGGGCCTCACCTCGGCGTCCTGGCGGGCGTCGCCCAGCTCATCGAGTACACGCTCGCGCCGGCCGGCATCGCCTTCGCGATCGGCAGCTACATCAACCAGGCCCACCCCGGCATCCCCGTCATGGCCGGCGCCCTCGTCGCCTACCTCGTCTTCACGGCCGTCAACATGGTCGGCGTCAAGCTCTCCGTCTCGTTCGAGTTCGTCCTGACCGTCATCGCCGTCATCGAGCTGCTGGTGTTCGGCTTCGTGGTGTTGCCGAACTTCTCGTGGGAGGCGTTCTCCCGCAATCCGCTGCCCGCGGGCTGGGGAGGCGCGTTCGCGGCCATCCCCTTCGCGATGTGGTTCTACCTGGCGATCGAGGGCGTCGCGAACATCGCCGAGGAAGCGCGCGACCCGCAGAAGGATCTCCCGCGCGGCTTCTCCTGGACGATGATCACGCTCGTGATCCTCACCGCGATCACGCTGTTCGGCGCCGTGGGGGTGGGCGGCTGGGAGCCCGTCGTCTACCCGGACGTCACGGACCCGACGGTGACCTCCGATTCCCCGCTGCCGCTGGCCATCGCGCAGATCGTCGACCGCGAGTCGCCCTACTTCCTCGCCCTGACGGGCATCGGGCTCGTCGGCCTGGTGGCGAGCTTCCACGGCATCATCATCGTCGCGAGCCGCTCGCTCCTCGAGCTCGGCCGCGTGCACTACGCCCCGAAGGCGCTCGGTCACATCAACAGCAAGACGCATACGCCCGTCAACGCGCTCGTCGTGAACCTCGTGATCGGGCTCGTCGCACTCGCCTCCGGCCGCACGACCGACATCATTCTCCTCACCGTCTTCGGTGCGCTCACGCTGTACGCGTTCTCGACAGCCTCGGTGTTTGCCCTGCGCAAGCACGCACCGCACCTCGAGCGGCCCTTCAAGACGCCGCTCTATCCCTTCGTGCCAGCGGTGGCACTCGTGCTGATCCTCGTCGCGATGGCGGCGATGATCTACAACAGCCCGCTGCACGCCGCGATCTACGCGGGCATCCTGCTCGTCGCGTGGCTCGCGTTCATCGCCTTCGTGCCGAAGACGCGCCGTACGACCTTCGAGGACTAGCGACGGCGCGCCGGCGCGAGGATGGCGCGGCAGTTCGACTGCTCGGCGCGGGCGACGCGGGCCGGATCGCCCGAGGCCCGATCTTCACTCGTCTGGTACTCGCAGTTCGCGAACGCGCGGACCTGCTTGCGGCTCGAGCGCCGGAGCTGCCCCGCGAAGACGTCGATGCTCTGCAGCATGTCGTCGGCCATGCCGTAGCCGTTGCCGGCGCCGCCCGTGACCGAGGAGAGGAGCGAGAGATCGATGGTCGTCATGCCCGGACGTAGAGCACTCGCCATGCCCGAAGTTCGCGTCGCCCTCGGGTGACACTCGGCGTAGACGCCCGACGAGGACGGCTGTCGTCCACAGGAGACAGGCGGATCGAACCGCCGGCCAGGGCACCTGCGGCGGCCTGCGCAGCTTCTCCACAACTCCTGTGCGGCATCTCCACGCGGGGTGCGCGGGTGCTGGACATCCGGGCGGTTCTATTCAGGAGGAGGCATGAAATGACCCTGTCACCGGCACTGATGAACCCCGCGGCCCCGAGCGGAACCACCCTCGTCCCCATCCCGATCCGGGCGGGCCTGGTCTTCGCCGCCATCGCCCCCGTCGCGGCCGGGGCGCTCCTGTTCGCGCGCAGCGGTCATGCCGCACCGCTCGTGGTGACGCCCGTCGTCGCCCTCGGCGTCGCCGCGATCACGAGCCCGGCGCTCTACATCGCGCTCGCGGCGACCGGCGGGGCACCGTCGCCGGCCGTGGTGGCGCGGGCAGTGGCGATGGCGCTGGCCGCGTTCGGGATCGCCCTGGCGGGGCTCCTGCTGCCGACCGCGTTCCTCTCGCTGTCGGCGGTGTCGCCCTGGACGGCGGTCGCGGTCGTGTCGACGGCCCTGGGGGCGGCGGCGCTGATCGCGCTCGTGCGGCTGGGAAGCGAGCTCGACCTGCGTGGGCTAGCCGGGCGCGGCGTGCTGGTCGTCTGGGCCATGTCGGCGGTCGGGGTGGCCGGGCGCCTCTGGTTCGACGTCCTCGTGGAGGTGATGCATGTCCAGCATGGTTGATCTGCTCCTGCGCGACCGCGAGCAGATGCTGGCGCGCATCCGGACCGGCGAGCCGACGGCGATCCTGCGCGCGATGGTGCTGACGATCGTCGGCGCGATGGCGGTGTTCGGGGCCGCCCTGGGTAGCTATCGCGGCGGTATCCAGATCGCCTACGCGGCGGTGAAGCTACCGCTCGTGCTGCTCGGGACGGCGGCGCTGTCGGCGCCGGTGCTGACCGCCATCGGGGCGTCCCTCGGACGACGTGTGCGGATGGCCGAGGACCTCGCGCTCGTGATGTCGGCCCTCGCGTTCGGAGCACTCGTGCTCGCCGCCTGCACCCCGCTCGTCTTGCTCGGGCGCGCCGTCGACATGAGCTACCACGCGATGACCCTCGCGATGGTGGGCATGTTCGCGTTCGCGGGCATGTGCAGCCTGCGGATGGTGGTGAAGGCGCTCGGTCTCGAGGGCTCGCGCGGCGGGATGCCCGCGCTCGCGACGCTGTGCGTGGTGTTCGCGCTCGTCGGGGGCCAGCTCTCGTGGGCGCTGCGGCCGTACCTGGTGCGGCCCCGCTCGCCGGACATCGTGTTCCTTCGCGAGCGCGAGGGCAGCCTCATCGATGCCGTGGTGCAGGCGACGAGCTCGGCCCGGGGCATCTATGGCCGCGACTTCGCGCCGGTGCCCGAATGACGCTGGCCATGCTGGGCGGTGTGTACCTGGGGGTCGGCGTGGTCGCGGCGTTCGCCCTCGTAGCGACGCGGCGACTCACCGCCGCCGACGGAACCCTCGTGGTCGTGCTGTGGCCGATCTGGATCCCGCTCTCGCTGGCGCGCGGGGATGGCCCCGACGCCCCCGCGATCGAGGCGCGCATCCGGGAGCTGACCGGCCACGCCGAGGAGGTCGCAACACTCCGGCGGCTCGCCCTCGCTCGGCTCCACGCCGACGCGGCCCGGCTCCGTGGCGAGCTGGCCGAGGTGGAGCGCAAGATCATGGAATACGACCTCTCCGAGGCGCGTTGACCCGCCATGGCGTCGGTCCTCGTCGTCGACGATGACGCCCACCTGCGCGAGGTGGCCCGCTTTGCCCTGGTGCGCGCGGGACACACGGTGGAGCTCGCTGCCGACGGCCTGCTCGCCCAGGAGCGGCTCGCCCGCGGTGGCATCGATCTGGTCGTGCTCGACGTGCTGATGCCCGAGCTCGATGGCTTCGCGCTCTGCCGGCGGTTGCGAGCGAGCTCGCTGCGCCTCCCGATCATCTTCCTCTCCTCCCGCGGCGAGGAAGCCGACCGGGTCCTGGGGCTCGACCTCGGCGCCGACGATTACCTCGCGAAGCCGTTCTCGCCCCGCGAGCTCGTGGCCCGCGTGGCCGCCGTCCTGCGCCGGGTGCACGCCGACACGGTCCCTGTCGAGCGCCCCGTACTCACCCTCGGGCCCGTCGAGATCGATCGCGATCGCCACGAGCTTCGCGTCGCGGGTGCGCCGCTTGCCGCCACGGCCACGGAGCTGCGTCTCCTCGCCACGCTCGTGTCCCATCGCGGCCGCGTGCTCTCGCGCGGTCAGCTGATCGCGGCGGTCTACGGCGGCGACCATCACGTCAGCGAGCGCACCGTCGACACGCACGTCCGCAACCTGCGCGCGAAGCTCGCGGCCGCAGAAGCCGACGTGATCGAGACGGTGCACGGCGTCGGCTACCGCTGCGGTTGATCATGATCCGGCGGATCGTCGCGTACCTCGCACGCATCCGACACCGGCTGCTGCTGGTGAACGTGCTCGTCGCGGCCGTCCCGATCGCCGGCATCGGCTTCGCGCGCCTGCACGAGGCGCAGCTCCTCGCGAGCCTCGAGCACGACATGATCCATCAAGCGCAGCTCGTCCGCGCCACCGTCGACGCGCACCCGTCGATGACGCTGCCCGAGCACGAACGCATGCTGCGAGCCTCGGCGCGCTACACGCGGACCCGGATTCGCCTCCTCGACCAGCAGGGCAATGTCGTCGCCGATTCGCACGCCAGCGGCGCCCCCGAGGGCCGGGAACCGCAACCGCCCCAGCTCCTCGGCAGCCCCGACGCACCCTCGCGGCCACCCGAGGTCCCCGCGCCCACGCCGGTGGCGGATCGCCGGGAGGTGCAAGCGGCCCTCGCCGGCCGCTATGGCTCGGCCACGCGCATGTGGACCAGCGAGAGCCGCGTGTTCCTGTTCTCGGCGCTGCCGATGCAGAAGGGCGTCGTCTACGTCACCAAGTCCACGACCGACGTGAAGCTCCAGCTCTTCCACCTTCGCTCGTGGCTCCTGCGGGTCCTCATCATCACGCTCCTCGGAACCACGCTCCTGTCGCTGCTGCTCTCCACGACCATCGCGCGTCCCCTGGCCCGCCTCACCCGCCGCGCCGAGCAGGTCGCGGCCCGGCAACCCGTCGAACCCTACGACGCACTCGTTCGCCGGACCGACGAGATCGGTCAGCTGGCCCGCGCGGTCGGCTCCATGACCGACGAGCTCGAGCGCCGGGCCCACGATGCCCGCACCCTCGCCGCCGACATCTCCCACGAGCTCAAGACCCCGCTCGCCGGGATCCGCGGCGCCACCGAGCTCCTTCGCGACGGCGCCGCCGACGACCCCGACGACCGCGAGCGCTTCCTCGCCATGATCGCCGACGACGCCGCACGCATCGAACGAGATCTTGCCCGTCTCCTCGAGCTCGCCCGCGCCGAGGCCGATCGGGCCCCGCCCGTCCCCGTCGATCTCGCCGAGCTCGCCCGCTCCTGCGCCGCCCGGCCGTGGCCACGCCCCATCACCCTCGAGCTCGCCGCCGACCTGCCCGTCGTCCGCGCGCGCCCGTCGCAGCTCACCGCCGCCCTCGAGAACCTCGTGGCCAACGCCACGCAGCACGCCACCCCCGATACCCCCATCACCATCACGATCGCCCCGCACGACGCGGCCCTTCGCATCGCCGTCACCAACACCGGCCCCGCGCTCTCGGAGGCCGCCCAGCGTCGCGTCTGGGATCGCTTCTACACCACACGGGTCGGCGCGGGCGGCACCGGGCTCGGCCTCGCGATCGTCCGCTCGGTGGCCCACGCCCACGGCGGTGATGTGGGCGTCCGCTGCGACGCCGGGCGCACCACGTTCTGGCTCGACGTCGCCCGCTGATCGCAGCCCCACCATGGGCGGGCGTACGCGAACAGTTCGCGTCGGCACGTGCGCAAGTTGCGAAAGCGGCGTTCAAGCTGTCAGCCCGCACGACAGGATCGTGTCGAGTCCTGGTCGTGTTTGCACGGCTGACCGCGCCCAGCACATCGCGTACGCCTGGATCTCGCGTTGCACAGCCCTCGTGCATGAAGAACGCTGCGATGTCGGTCGTGGGAGTGGTGATGAGCTCGGTTGGTGTGTTCGCCGGCTGCACTGATAACGGCGACCCCTGTTTCACGTCGGAGTGCGTCTGCCTCACGGAGGATTGCGTGGGAGGGTCGAATGGCTCCGGCGGCCCCAGCGGCTCCGGCGGCTCGAACCCTCCCTGGTTGCGGCTGAGCTGGGATGGTGAGGCGCGGCATCCTGGTGCGGGGCTCGCCCTCGACGGGGTGACCACCACCTCGGTGCAGTTCAGCAGTGGGTTCGATCCGATCACGCGCGCGACGGCGGAGCTCGATCTCGAGGATTCGCAGCAGACCTCGATCCATGCGTCGTATCGCCTCCGCGGAACCCTGGCGGGGTCCGGCACCTTCTCGGTCCGCATCGGCAACGTGGGAGATCAGCTCGCGATCGATGTGATGAGCATCTCCCGGACGATGCTTGGACTGGACGGCGTGTTCGTCCCTGACGACGCGATGCTCGCGTTCATGACGACGAGGCAGGAAGCCGAGGTCCTGTTGCTCGGTGTCGACGCCGACGGAGAGCCCCGCCGCCTGCTGGACGAGTCGCTGGCAGATTCGTCGGGCGCGGCGCTCGCTGACTATCGCATCACCCTTCCGACGAGCGAGGGGCCTGCCGAGCGATCCGTGACGGCAGACTCGATCGGAGAACGCACATTCTCGTTCACCATGGTCGCCGCGGCGGATCGCGTCGACGCGGAGCCGCTGATGCGCGACGACACGGCCATCGTGCGGCAGTGCTTCTCGCTGCGGTCAGGACCGGCGACGGTCGTGGAATCCGACTGGCAGCTCGAAGCTCGCGATGCCTCGGGGGCGCTCGTCGGCCTTCCGAGCCCGTACGTGAACTGCGTGGATCTCGATCTCTCCACCGACTCCGTCACCGTGTCGGCGCAGGCCGCGAAGGACCCGGCTCTCGTGGCGTCGGTGATCGTGGAGGGAAGCCGACCCTAGGTACCTCCCCACAGCGGATCTGACCGGTCCAGGGTCGCCGAGTGGACCTGCCTACCGAGGTCACACCCAGCCCGTCGCCCGGCGAGCGACACCTCCCACCGAATCACGGCCGCCGAGCCCATCTGCGCGTGGCCCGCACGTTGCTCTGGTGAGAGGGCATGAACAACTCGGTGCTCCAGACCCTCCACCTCTCCGACCTCCTCCTCGTCTCCGGCGGCAACGGTGACGGCGACAAGCAGCCCAAGCGCCCACGCCATGATTGGTGGCGCACGGCCCGCGCGGCCGGCGTGGGATGCGCCGCGGGTGCGGGTGCGGGCGCACTGATCGGCGCGGTCACGGGCTCGCTCGCCGGAGGCGTCGGGGCCCTTCCCGGTGCGCTCGCCGGTGCGGGAACGGGCTGTCTCCGTGGAGCCGCCACCAGCGCGGCCACCGACGCCGCTCGTCAGAACGGCATCCTGCCGTGATCCCGGAGTTCACCCCTGTCGGGTGATGCTCGCGAGCTGCGAACGTGACGCGGCAGTGCGGCCAGCCGCCGTGAGCGACGCGTGCAATGGTCCGCGCGAGCCGCATGCGAGCATCTCTGTGATGAAGTCGGTGGTCCTCGCCGCAGCGGTCCTGGCGCTCCTCGGCGCCTGTGGTGACGATGCGGTGTCGCTCGCACCCGATGCCGCGCCGCCACTGCCCGATGCCCCGGAGTCGGATGCGGCGATCGCGTCGTGCTCTCACGAGGCGCAGCTCGCCGAAGCGATCGGCGCGGCCAATCCCGTGACCTGCGGCGAGCTCCCGGCGGCGCACCTCGACGAGGACACCACGCTCACCGGCACGCTCTACGAGGAGAGCCGCGAGTGCATCCGCGCGGCGATCGCCAACCAGCAGGACTTCGTCGTGACGTGGGACTACGAGTCCGGCGTCTACAGCGGCACCAACTCTTACGTCGGCCGCTTCGTCGACGGTGTCCCGACCTACTCCTGGGTGCGCAGCGGCACCGATGCGGCGGGCATCCCAACGGACATCTCCCGCCTGTCCTGCTCGGCGCTGCAGCCGATGCAGTGCGATGACCCATCGTTGTTCCGGTACGTCTGCTTCCGCTGCGCGACCTCGTCGGTCTCCGATCAGTGCACGCCGTAGCCGCTAGCCGCTACCATCGCGCACCATGGGGCTTCACGTCGGAGGGATCCACGTCGAGACGTCGAGCGCGGACGCGGTGATCACGGCCATCCGCGACTACTGGACCAAGCTCGGGGCGCGAGTGGCGGTCCTCGATCCCCTGGACTTCGAGCCCCTCAAGCTCGAGGAGACAGGTCGGCTCGGATTCGTCGTCTCGAAGGTGATCGACGGGTGGGTGGCGATCTACGACAGCCAGCGCTACACGGCCGATCCGGCGCTGGCCCGTGCGCTGTCGAGCGAGCTCGCGACGGACGTCTGGTTCTACGAGATCACCGGCTCGACGGATCACGCGTACGCGAAGAAGTACGGCGCCAAGGAAGAGGTGCTTCGCGGCGAGGAGGATGTGCTCGGCATCATCGGACCGCTCCCGCACGCGCTCCTCTACTACAACCAGATCCGCCAATCGCCCGACGTGCTCTCTGACTTCACCGTGCTCGGCTTCGAGGGAATCCCGCATCGTCCACAAGCGAAGTACACGGGCCCGAGCCCCGAGACGAAGCGCTCGATCGCGCGGGCGGACGACGCCCAGAGACTCGCGGACGACCTCGACGCCGAGGCGCTGATCCCACTCGCGAAGGAGCACCGCGTGATGTGGGAGGTCCTCAAGCCCAAGGTCGAGCGCGTCGACCTCCGCGACGCGCGAGCGTGTGCGTTCGTCTACAAGCTCGCCGATACGCTGCTCGCGCACGACGGTCACAATCGCTACGTTGCCGAGGCCTGCCTACGGAGCGGTGACCGCGCACGCTTCGAAGCAGCAATGACGAACCTCGTCGACTACCAGGCAAGTTTGGCGGCCAGGCGGGCTCACGAGCTCCTACAAGCGAGCGAGCCCGATCTCGCGTTCGCCATGTTCGAGCAGATCTCGCGCTCGTCCAGTGCGCAACCCGACGTGTTCAACAACGCGCTGTACGCGCTGTTCAAGACGGACAACCAGACGGACAACCACGATCTGCCGCCGGCCCGGCTCGACGCGCTGTTCGCGCGAGCGACCGAGGTGGGCCGTGCAAACCCGCCGATCTTCCACAACCTCGCCTGTGTGCTCGTCAAGCTCGGTCGCCTCGAAGCGGCCATCGCGGCGGTCGCCGGCGCGGTGACGTGGGGGTACGAGCACCTCGACAAGCTGCGCGACGATACGGACCTCGGTCCACTCCACGGCGACCCCCGGTTCGTCGCTGCGTTCCAGCCACCGGAGAGCATCGAGCTCGCGGACATCGTCGTTCGCAGCGCGAAGGGCGAGCGACCGATCGTGACGATCGCGCCCGTCGTGCTGCTCTCGCTGTTCTTCGAGGATCGCGCCCGCGCCGTGAATCCGATCGCTGACCTGCTCGCGCGCCTCGCGGCCGAGCTCCCGGCCGACACGTTTCAGCACTCCATGTGGGGCTCCCACTCGATCTCGTGGTCGCCGATCCACAAGGGCAAGCTCGCGCGCGACTGCACCAAGGTCCGGAAGGTCGACCAGTACTCGACGGCCCTGCGGTGGGGCAGTCATGATGGTGAGCCCCTCGGTTGGCGCGTCTCGGTCGACCTCGACGCCAACGAAGGCGAAGTCGATCTCATGTTCCCGCTCGCGGACGCGCAGGATCCCGACGCGCTTGCGGCCCGCCTCGCGAGCTACGCCCAGATGGTGCCGTTCGCCTGTGGTGCGGCCGGATACGCCCTCGGGGTCTACGAGGATGGTCCTGTCGTCGGCCCTGGCACCTACGCGCACGGGCAGCTCGCCGGCATGCGTCAGCGCTACCTCGGGCTCGGCGCGTCGCAGCAGGAGAGCGAGGTGAAGCTGTGGACCCCATCCAAGGCGTGTTCCCCCGGCTGGCTGACGTTCCTTGGCCCCGCGCTGGTGAGCGCCCTCGGCCCGAACCTGGAAGCGAGACTCGCCCCGGCGCGCGCGACGAACCTCGGCAATGGCCTGTGCGTCCGAGCCGCGGCGGCGCCGTTCATCGGCCTCGCGAGTGCGCCGCGTGATCTCGGTGCGCTCCCCGCCGTCGCCCGCGCGTTGGCCCCCGTCCGGATCGAGATCCCGGCCGAGGCTGCGCGCCTCGCGACGATCGCCGCACTCGCTGTCCCACCGGAGCTCGCGTTGTCGCCCGTCGTGCCCCCGCATCGCCCCCTGCCGCGCGCAACGAAGGCGAAGACGTCGGCCGCGTCGAGCGCGAGAAAGAAGCCGCCCGCGACGGCCGCGAAGAAGGCGGCTTCGACGAAGAAGCGGGGTAACGGATAGGCAGCGACGGCGTGCCCACGTGGGCACGCCGCCCGCGCGGAGCTTCAGCGCAGCCACGTGGTCGAGAGACGGCGGGACTTGGTCGCCTCGTAGTCCGGCCGCCGGACACCGAACGCGAACGGACCCGCCGAACGCCGATGATCACTACACACCGCGCGGGCGAGACCCTGCGCAGGGACCAGCGCGGCGACGCGGGCGAGACCCTGCACAGGGACCAGCGCGGCGCCGCGGGCGAGACCCTGCGCAGGGACCAGCGCGGCGCGGCGAACAGACCCTGCGCAGGGACCAGCGCGGCGCCCGGACGTTCACGACACGTGGCGCGGGCGAGACCCTGCGCAGGGACCGCGTGGCGCCCGGCAAGGCCCTGCGCAGGGACCAGCTTGGCGCGCGGCCAAGACCCTGCGCAGGGACCTGGCTGGATGTCCTGGACGACGCCCGGACGTTCACGACACGCGGCGCGGCGCCAAGACCCTGGGCAGCGACCGGGTGGCGCAACCACCGGCTACCGCGCCGTCGGAATCACGACCGCCGTGCCATCGACGTTCTTCTCGATCAGCTCGGGCGGGTCCGAGTACGGCCCCGCGAGCTTCGTCCGATACAGCGCCAGCGGCCCCGTCGGCAGCGGCACCGCAATATCGTCCGCGTCCGAGGGCACCGACGCCCCGTCCGGCTGCTCGTCCGCCGACGACTCCTCGGAGTCTTCATCGGACGGCTCGGACTTCTTCTTCGAGCGGGGGTCCGCCCCCCGTTGATGTCCGACCAGCGCACGCGGCTGACGTCGAGCATCTTCACCGGCCGGGTTCGCGACCGCGCGGCTTCGTCACCCGCGCGCTCTTCGTCAGCCCATAGAGCAGCCGGAGCTGACGCTCGACGAGCTCTCGCGCGCGCTCGCTGTTCACCGACCAGCCAAACGCCTCGGCGAGGTCGAGGCACGCCCGCACCTCGGACGCGCTGCCATCCGCCATGATGTAGAAGCGGACCGGGTCCTTGCCGTGGCGCTTCGAGCCTTCGCCGATATTGAGCACGATGCTCGTCACCGCCCGCTCGAGCTGCAGCGCGACCTCGCTGCTGTGCTCGCGCACGACCTTGATGACCGGAACGAGAGCCCGCACGAGCTCGAGAGCATTGTCGTAAGCAACGAACATGACATCTGCCTTTCTGCCGCCCCAGGCGCTGTGCTCCCGGAGGAGGGGCGGCGGGGGAGCGCCCGATGCCCGTCGCT
>JALHPV010000173.1 GCA_022842285.1 Kofleriaceae bacterium | reverse complement strand
GCGCCCGTCTACGACGAGCCCGAGTTCGTCATCCGCAACCTCTGCCGGCTCTACGCCGGCTGGTGGGATGGCAACCCCGCCCACGTGAAGCCGCCGCGCGATGCGGCCCTGGCCTCGGAGCTCGCCGACCTCGCCGGTGGCGCCGAGCAGCTCGCGGCCCGCGCGATGGCGGTCGCGGATCCGCGCCTCGCGTGTGCGCTGATCGAGCTCGCGGCGCAGGCGGCGCCGACCGATTCGTCGATCCGCGCCCGCCGGCAGGCGCTGTACGCGGCGCGTGCCAAGGCCGAGCGCTCGCTCATGGCCAAGGGCATCTTTGCCACCGCCGCCGCCGAGGACATCACGGGGGCGGACCCCACGGGCCGGTGACACCCTGCAACGTCGGGTGCGGAGGTCGCCCCCGAGCCTTCCCCCACGTCCTGGAGCTCTCTCGATGATCTGGTCTGTCCCGTATCGCCGCACCCTCCTGGCCTCGCTCTGCCTCGCCCACGTGGTGGGTTGCGGAGGCTCCGACTTCACCGGCACGTGGACCGGCGACATCACCCGCACCGATCAGACCACCCAGCAGGCGACCACCGTCGCGGAGACCTGGGAGGTCGATGACGAGGCGGCCACGCTCGTCCGGGTCCGGGGTACCGAGCGGTGCAATCTCGAGCTCGACCCGGGATGCCCCGACGGGTGCTTCACCCAGACCATCGAGCCCGGCCAGACCTGCACGGTCGAGGGGCAGACCCTCGTGATCATGACGGGCACCCTGAACGACAACAGCGTCGGCACGCCTCAGAGTGGCGAAGCGACCGTGACCTGGGGCCTCACCGTGGAGGGGCCGCCGCTGTTCGTGGACAGCGGAGAGCTCGTGAACGAAGACTGAAGGGCCCTGGCCCGTGACCGTCCGCACGGTCGCGGAAAGGCCCGCGAGCGGCGAGGCGCTCGTGTAGAGTCCGCGCGATGAGGACGAGGCTGTTAGCCGGATTTGCGGCGGTCGTGTGGATCGCCGCGTGTGGTGGCGATGACACCAGCGATGACGGCACCGATGGCGTGCTGGAGATCCCCGCCGAGTGCAATCCGTTGGGCGGGCAGGGCTGCATGCTGCCGTGGCCGTCGATGGTGTACGCGAAGGAGAACCCGGCCACCGAGACGGGCTTCCAGCTCGACATCCCGATCGCGGCGATGCCGGTCAACATCAACGACTCGCAGGTCGACCCCGCGCGTCTCAACCGCTGGGACGGGTTCTCGGCAATCGGGCCGATCCTCGCGATGTTCCCGACGGGGGTGTCGTCGACGGGCTTGCCGCGGCACCAGGACCCGAGCGAGTCGCTGGCGCCGGCGTCGCCCATCGTGCTGCTCGACATCACGTCGGGCGAACGAGTCCCGTTCTTCGCGGAGGTCGACGTCAACACGCTCGAGGTGCCGCAGCGCGCGCTCATCATTCGACCGCTCGCCCGGCTCGAGGGTGGGCATCGCTACGCGGTCGCCATTCGCAACACGGTGAAGGCGGCGGACGGCACCGACCTGCCGGTCCCCGCAGCGTTCGCGGCGATGCGCGACGGCGGGAGCTACAACCACCCGAAGTTCGCCGCGCTCGCCGCGCGCTCGACGGCGATCTTCGATGCGCTCGCGACCGCGGGCGTGACCAAGGACGAGCTCGTGCTCGCGTGGGACTTCGTCGTGGTGTCGGATCTGTCCATCCGGTCGGACCTGACCGCGATGCGCGCCGCGGCGCTGCCGGCCATCGGACCAACGGGCGCGAACCTGTCGTTCACCGCGGTCGAGAGCGGGAACACGCCCCAGAGCTACAAGCGATACCTCGGCACGTTCCAGTCGCCCGACTTCCTCACCAACGGCGAAGAGAACGACTCGATCCTGCGGCGCGGGGCGGATGGGCTGCCGGTCGTGCAGGGCATGCGCGACGCGAACTTCGCCGCGATCATCCCGAAGTGCGTCGAGACGCAGCCCCTGCCGCGCCCGACCATCGTGTTCGGCCACGGTCTGTTCGGCTCCGCGGAGGAGTACCTGAACAACGGCTTCGTCCAGGATCTCGCGCAGACCTACTGCTTCAACATCATCGCCGGTGACTTCATCGGTCTCACCGAACGGCAGGTCCCGGCGGTGGCGAGCGCCATTGCCAACCTGAACCGGGCGAACTGGGTCACCGAGAAGCTCGCGCAATCGGTCATCGACTTCATCGCGCTCGAGTCGATCACGCGCGGCCCGATGGCGACCTCGCCGCAGTTTGCTTTCAACGGCGCACCGGTGATCGACCCGACGAAGACGTTCTACGTCGGGGGCTCGCTCGGCGGCATCATGGGCAACACCATCATGGCGTACGACCCGAACCTGACCCGCGGTGTGCTCGCCGTCCCCGGGGGCAACTGGTCGCTGCTGCTCGAGCGCTCGACGGCATGGTCCGCCCTCAAGGGCACCGCGCAGGGCAACTACGCCGATCCCGAGCACTACCAGCTCGGCATCGCGCTCGGTCTCGGCATGGGCCTCGAGCCCTACGATCCGATGACCACGGCCAAGCACGTCCTGCGCGATCCGATTCTCGGCAATCCGCCGAAGAAGATCCTCATGTGGTACGCGATCGGCGACGCCCTTGTGACGAACATCTCGACCGAGATGATCGCGCGCGAGATGGGCATCCAGATGCTCGGCCCGACGTTCCGCGAGCCGTGGAACCTGCCGCTGGCCACGAGCACGGTCGACAGCGGTATCACGGTCTACGACGAGCACCCCGAGCCCCTGCCGCCCGACACCAACTTCCCACCTCCGTCGGACAACGGCACCCACAGCGGGGTGAACCAGCGCGCCGCGGCCCTGCGTCAGGTGCAGAAGTTCTTGCTCGAGACCACCGCCGTGAACGAGTGCCGCCTCGGGGACGTGGCGATGCCGTGCGACTGCGCCACCGGCGCCTGCGACTGAGAGGGAGAGAGCGATGCGTGCAGCGAGTGTGGTGCTGGCCCTGCTGATCGTGGCCTGCGGTCCGGGTGGCCGCAGCGGCGACAACAATGACAACAACGACGACGACACGGACGACGTCATCGATGCTCCGACCGGTGCGTGTACGCAGGGCGAGCACCGATGCGACATCGGTGGCTACGAGGTCTGCAACAACGGCATCTGGAACGTCCAGGAGATGTGCGCCGTCGCGTGCGATCCGGACCTCGGCTGTGTCGACTGTGTCCCTGGCGTGGCGACGTGCGAGGGCGGCGATGTGCATGCATGCAACGCCGATGGCACCGTCGGTCCGGTGACGATGGCGTGCACTGGCAGCACCGTCTGCGAGCAGGGCGCATGCGCCGATGCGTGCGACGCGGCGGCGATGGCCAAGAGCTACGTCGGCTGCGAGTACTGGGCGGCCGATCTCGACAACGCCGTCGAGGTCGTTGGCATCCAGGGCGCCTCGAACTGCAATCGCCCCGGCATCAAGAACGTGACGATGCAGGTCTGCGCGAACGCGGGCAACACGGCCGAGCGCGGCCTCTGCGATCCGCCGGGCGACACGTGCCCGGCCGGCTTCACGTGCAAGGAGGCGCCGGTCTGCATCCTCGATGCGCAGCGATCGCCCTTCGCGATCGTCGTCTCGAATCCCCAGGCGCGCGCCGTCGACGTGACCGTCTCGAACAAGGCTGGCATGTCGTTCACCCAGAGCGTCGCCGCAGGCGCCGTGTCGGCGCTGTTCCCGCAGGCGGCGCCGAACAACATGCCCGACCAGTCCGTCGACGGCACGGGCACGGTGGCCGGTGCGTACAAGGTCGTCGCGTCGCTGCCAATCGTCGCCTATCAGTTCAACCCGCTCGAGAACGTGAACGTCTTCTCGAACGACGGCTCGCTGCTCATCCCGCGCACCGCGCTCGATATCGAGTACTACGGCATGTCGTACGAGACCCTCGAGCGCCGCAGCCAGGGCGGCGATCACGACTACAACGGTTACCTCACCGTCGTCGCGTGGCAGGACGGCACCATCATCGAGGTGACCCCGAGGTCAAACGTGCGCGCGAGCGCGACCCAGCCGGCCCTCGCCGCGGGCGTCCCGACGACGTTCACCCTGGACGCCTTCGACGTCCTCACCCTCCAGGCCGCGCCGGGTGGTGACCTCACCGGCTCGCGCATCCGGTCGATGACCGGCACGCAGACGTTCAGCGTCTTCGGCGGCCACGAGGCGACCGCGTTCGGCAAGGACATGCCGCCGAACCAGACCAACATCAACGGCCCCTGCTGCGCCGACCACCTCGAGGACCAGATGTTCCCGACCTCGACGTGGGGCAAGGAGTTCGCGATCGTACGCAGCCAGTCCCGCGGCACGGGCGAGCGCGATGTCCTCCGCATCGTGGCGCAGAAGCCGAACACCACGCTCCAGTTCGACCCCGCGCCGGTCGAGGGCACGTGCGGAGTCCTCGCCGCCGGTAGCGTGTGCGAGGTCAAGATCTCCATCGACACCAAGGTCATCGCGAGCGAGCCGATCCTCGTCGGTCACTATCTCGAGTCGGCGATCTGGCAGGACCCGTTCCTCGGCGGTCTCATCGGCGAGGGCGATCCGTCCATGGCCATCGCCGTCCCCGTCGAGCAGTTCCGCACGAGCTACACCATCCTCATCCCGGCGCAGTACGAGAAGAACTTCATGTCCATCGCGACCGTCGGCGCCACCAGCAACGTGATGGTCGACGGCCTCCCCATCGCGCTCACGTCCTTCGGCACGAACGCGTACCGCGCCGGTCGTCATCAGGTGAGCCCCGGCCAGCACGTCATCACGTGTCCGGCCACGTGTGGCGTCACCGTCTACGGCTACTCCGACGCCGTCTCGTACATGTTCGCCGGCGGCCTCGATCTCCGCCAGATCGTCATCAACTAACAAACTGACTGACCGCGTCTCGGTAGCGAGGGCGCGACGTGCGAAGCCAGCACCTCCGCCGACGATTAGCCTCGCGCGCTTCCGCATGAAGAAAGTTTCGCTCACGGTCGTGTGAGCGCGCGCCCTTCCTTGTAGGCCCGAGTCGTCTCAATAGACGGAAGACTTGTACCGTACCGAACGGGTGGTTCCGTTCGACTCGATGTCGTCGGGGGGCCATTGAACGCGCCGACCGCGATCTACGACTTCAAGACAGGAAGCGCGGCACTATCTCCGGCACGTATCAACCAGATTCGCGGCCACCTACCCGGGGGCGGCAGCAACGTCCCTATCCTGGAGATCCGATGAAGACCGCCGAGACAAGACGAATCGCGCGGACGATTCGGTCTGCAGTGCCAAGCCTACGCGAGAAGGGACGGCTTCTCGCTGCCACTCCGCGTGCGAGGATTCTGCGCGGCATTTACATCGAAGACTCCTCCGACCCCGCACATGTCTACATCTGGGCGTTCGTGCAGCCGCTCTATGCACCAGCATCGACGGTTGTGTTCGACTTCGGCAAGCGCCTCGGTGGACCAAGCAAGACATGGAGCGTCGACGATGCGGATGCGTTGGCCGTGGTGGTCCGCGATGAAGGCGTGCCGTTCTTCAGCCCGGTGTCGTCACCGGAGGCGCTCACGAGTTGGAGCTTCCTAGCTGAGCGTTGCGATCCTTATGCACGGGAGGCCAAGGCATATTCGCTGGTCGCGTCTGGGCGGTTCTCCGATGGGGTTCAGGCGCTGCGTGAGCTTGCCGGCTCGTTGCCAAGGGAAACGGCGTGGATGGTCGAGATGAAGAATCGAGCCGAGCAGCTTGCGGGCTTCGTGGAGACAAATCCGAGGGCGGCCCTCGAGCTGCTTGCCACGTGGGAATCCAAGACCGTTTCGGAGAAGGCCCCACCGGAGTTGACCCAGATCCTGGTCTGCGCGAAGCGGCGCTCCTGGCGCCTGAACCTGCGTCTCGCCCCAAGCGCACAAGCGCTGCATCGCTGCGCTCCCGGGCGCCTGCCACGCCGCGACGGCGCATGCGGCATTCGCACACGCTGACCGCGGATCGCGCCGCGGGTCACAGTCGTCGCAATCAGATCGGTGTCAGGACGCGGTCGGCGGCGGTTTCACCACGACGCGTGCGTACCGCCGTAGCCAGTAGGTGCCGTATGGAAACTCCACTTCGAAGCCTGCCAGCCAGAGCTGACGCGCGCGCTGATACTCCTCGTGCCACTCGCGGTTGCGGCGAAGGGTCTCGATGCGCACCGCGGGCGCGAGCGCGGCGACCCGTGGTCGTAGGTTCCGGCGAGGCTCGCGGGAGGTCGGCGAATCGCGCCATGACTGCCGCAGGATCCGGCGACGGCCCACGACGCATCGCCCCGTCCGTCGGCGTTCGCTCGCACATTGAGCTTCGACCTCGTCGATGCGGCGCCGAAGCTCGGCGAGGAACTCGTCCTTGCCCGCAAAGTGCTCGGGGAGCCCGAGCGCGAGCTCGACGGTCTCGGGCATCGAGCCGGTCCGCCGGTAGAAGTGGCGCGGGCGGGTCGCCGTGAGCCGTCGTCCCGACAGCAGCGCCTGAACGAATTTGGGGCCGGGCCAGTGGTGGACCTTCTCCACCAGGCCGTCTTTGACCGGGTTGGTCGCGATGTAGACCAGCTTCTCGAGGAGGTCCTCGGCCGTGACCACCTCGACCACGCACGGCTCCTCGGCCGCCCACAGGTTCTCCCAGCGTCCCCGGTACGCATTCTGCGACGCCGCGAGATTGCGGTGGAACCGCTGCCGGAACTCCACGTGGTTGCCGTGTGCATCGTAGGCCGCGGTGTGATGGTGGTTGGACATCATCTGCGGCAGGACGATCGAGATGTCGTGGCGCTGCGCCGCCTCGGCGAGCGCGTAGGTGAACGCGTTGTTCGTGACGGGGTCGGGCCGCAGCAAGAACTGCCGCTGCGTGCATCGGCGCGTGATGAACAGAAACTGGCCCGGGAATACCGGCCGCGGTGCGGTCATGGCCTGACGCCACCAGCAAGCGGTTAGCCAGGCGGAACCGCCTGAAATCGTGCGCGCGAGTGGCTCGTATGTCCGGTGGTCGGACAGGCAGGTCCGCAGTTCGGACGCCCACCGGACAGTCGCTGCCGCCCGCTGCCGGCCGAAAATCAACCCCGGTCCGGTCTCGCCCCGCTTCGTGTGGGGCTCCGTTCTCAGCTCAGGCATGGCGAGCTCCCGCGCCAGTGATATGGTTGCTCATGGCCGGTGCGCGCGTGCTTCACTGGAACGGCAAAGATATCCCGGAGGAACTGCGCGACCTTCCGGCAGGAACATACGTCGTCGAAGCGGTCGAGACCGCACCAACGTTGACCCCCGACGAAGATCGGGGTCTCGCGGAGGCGCTCGCGTCGCTGCGAGCAGGCGAAGGCCGCACGCTCGACCAGGTTCGTCAGACCATCGGCTCGATCGTTCGGCGGTGACGGTCCACTTCGCACCGCAGGCGGAGGCGGACTTCGCCGCGATCGTCGAGTACCTCGCGGAGCGCAACCCGAGTGCCGCGGTGAACTTCGGCGACCGCATCTTCACGGTCATCGACAAGCTCGCTCACGGGGAGTTTGACGGTCCCGAACAAACGTTGGTCTCTGGCGAAGTAGTGCGGAGTTGGTCAGTACCGCCGGTGCGCATCTACTTCCAGCGTCAGACGACTGCGTTCTGGGTTCTGCGCATCTATCACCAGGCTCAGAGACCGATCGTCAAGTGACTCCTCAGGGACACGCCCGCCAAGGTTACGGGTGGCGCTGCGCCGCCTCGGCGAGCGCGTAGGTGAACGCCGGATTCCTGGACTAGTCGATCGTCCAGTCGAGCTCGACGATCGTGAGCTCACCGTCGTCCGTGACATCGACCTTCCAGCCGGGCGGACCGCCAGCGATGAACGACTTCGTCGGCGGAACATTAGTCGACACGATGGGGGCGCTCGTCGCGTCCGCGGCCAGCTTGGCCTCGATGCCGGCGCGCCACTCCGGCGTCCCGCGCACGTGAAACTCGATCTCACCGGCGAACTCCGTGTCGACGCCCGCGATGATCGTGTCCAGCGACTGACCGTCCAGGATCTCACCCAGGATCGCCTCCGCGACCGGCGGGTAGAGCGCGGGCAGGAAGGCGCGCGCCTGCTGCACCGTGAAGCTCGTGCCGTCGAGGCGGCAGCCATGGCTCAGCTCCCCCATCTCGGTGCCTACCCCGGAGGCATCGAGCTCGTGCTCGCCCCAGGTCGCCGTCAGCGCCACCTGCTTGTCCATCACGCGCTCTTCGGGCTTCACGCCTGTCAGCGCCTCCATCCGCGCGGCGAGGTCCGGCGTACGCAGGTCGACGATGCTGTTCCAGGACACCATCCACCCCGCGCTCGTCGCGACGAGCACCACGCGCAGGTTCTGGTCGGAGGTGACCCCGAGCTCGTAGAGCGTCCGCGGGATGCCCCGCGCGTCCGCGCCCACGAGCTCCGGGGGACATGCCATCGCCTTGGGGCCTGTGGGTGGCAGGGTGGTGGCCACCGGCGGCTCCGGTTTCGGTGCCCCACCACACGCCGCGATCACGAGCAGGACCGACGCTCTCATCGGCTGCATCCTACCGCGCCTTCGCCGCGGGCCGCCGTGCTGCCGCAGCCCGCACCGCCTTGACGGTGGGCAACGCAGCCGCGAGCGCGAGCGGGTCGGCCTCGTCGAGGACGCAGACCGACGTCGGCTTACGGTATGTCGCCGGCGGCGCCTTCGAGCGCCGCGACCATCGCGAGCGCGTGCGGGTAGCGATCCTTCGGCTGCTTCGCGAGGGCTCGGGCGACGATGGTGTTCAGCGTCGCCGGGAACTCGGGGCCAAGGGGCGGTGCCACCTCGTAGAGGTGCTGCTCGATGAGCTCGATCTGATTCGTCTTCTGGAACGGCGGGACACCCCGCAGCATCTCGAAGAGCATGACGCCGATCGCGTAGAGGTCGGCGCGGTGGTCGGGCTTCTCGCCCTGGAAGCGTTCGGGGGCGACGTAGGCGAGCGAGCCGACGATCGCGCCCTGCGCGGTGAGCCGCGCGCTGCCCTCGAAGGACGCGAAGCCGAAGTCGATCAGGCACACGCGCTCGATCGGACCGGGCGAGGGCTCGAGCATGATGTTCGCCGGCTTGAGATCGCGGTGGAGGATGCCGGCGTTGTGGACCTCGTGGAGGCCCTGCAGCGCCTGCCACGTGTAGCTCGCGGCCCGGCGGGCGGGGAGGGCGCCCTCGGCCTTGATCACGCCGCGCAGCGTTCGACCGCGCAGGAGCTCGACGGCCAGGTACGGCTCGTTGTGCTTCGTGACACCGGTCGCGAGGAGCGCGGCGATGTTCTGGTGGCGCAGCCGGGCCTGGACCTCGCCTTCGCGCTGGAACCGCTGCCGCGCGGCCGGATCGCCGCCGAGCTCGTGGCGGAGGATCTTCACCGCGACGTAGGCCGACGTCTGCTGGTCGAGCGCCCGGTACACGTCCGCCATGGCGCCCTTACCGATCAGGGCGTCGAGCCGGAAGCGGTCGTCGATGACCTCGCCCGTCCGGTCGCGTCGATCTCCGGCCATGATGCCGAACCTTAACATCGGCGCTTCTGCTAAAAGTAGCTCGTGCCGCGGAGCTTGGTGTCCATTGCCGACCTCGACGCTGCGGAGATCCACCGGATCCTCGAGCACGCCGATCGTCACTGGGCTCTGGCGAGCGAGCCGATCAAGAAGTTGCAGACGCTGCGGGGGCGCACCGTCATCAACCTGTTCAACGAGGCGTCCACGCGCACGCGGACGTCGTTCGAGCTCGCCGCGAAGCGCCTGTCCGCGGAGGCCATCAACATCGGCGGCGCGGGCTCGTCGACGTCCAAGGGCGAGACGCTCGTCGACACGGCCGAGAACCTCCAGGCGATGCACCCCGATTGCATCGTCGTGCGGCACCGCTTCGGCGGTGCGGCGGCCATGCTCGCGAAGGCGATGTCCTGCGCGGTCATCAATGCCGGCGACGGTCAGCACGAGCACCCGACGCAAGCGCTCCTCGATGCGGCGACGATCCGGCGCGCCAAGGGCAAGCTCGAGGGGCTCGAGGTGGCGATCGTCGGCGACATCGCGCACTCGCGCGTGGCCCGCAGCAACATCCTCTGCCTCGCGAAGCTCGGGGCCCGCATCCGGCTCTGTGCTCCGTGGACGCTCATCCCGCGCGGTATCGAGCTCATCGGCGGGGACGAGACGCGCGAGCGCACGCGCGTCGTCACGCGGCTCGAGGATGCGCTCGACGGCGCCGACGTCGTCATGATGCTGCGCGTGCAGCACGAGCGCTTCGAGGGCGAGGCGTCGCGCTTTCCGAACACGCGCGAGCTGTCGCGGACCTACGGACTCTCCGAACGCTCGCTGGGCTTCGCGAAGCCCGATGCCATCGTGATGCATCCGGGACCGATCAACCGCGGCGTCGAGATGTCGCCGCAGGTCGCCGACGGACCGCGGGCCGTGATCCTCCAGCAAGTGTCGTGGGGGGTCGCCGTTCGCATGGCGGTCCTCGAGCGCGCCATCCTGGGCGACCTGTCCGAAGCGGCGGCCTGACATGGGCTCCGCGAGCACATCCGGCGCGGCTTCGCGCGCGCTCGTCGTCGACGACATCGTCAAGCAGTTCGGCAACCACCGCGCCGTCGAGCACGTCTCGTTCGAGGTCCCGCGAGGTGTCGTCTACGGCATCCTCGGACCGAACGGCGCCGGCAAGTCGACGACGCTGCGGATGATCAACGACATCATCGCGCCCGATTCCGGGTCGATCACGATCCTCGATCAGTACAAGCCCGGCCCCGAGGCTGCGCGCAAGATCGGCTACCTCCCCGAGGAGCGCGGTCTCTATCCCCGGATGCGGGTGATCGACGCCGTCACGTTCATGGGCGAGCTGCGTGGCCTGACGGGTAAGGAAGCCGACCAGCGCGGTCGTGCGTGGCTCGAGCGCCTCGGTCTCGCCGACTGGCTCACCAACAAGGTCATGGATCTGTCGAAGGGCATGCAGCAGAAGGTGCAGTTCGTCACCGCGCTGATGCACGAGCCCGAGCTCGTGATTCTCGACGAACCGTGGAGTGGTCTCGATCCGATCAACGCCGAGGTCCTGCGCGAGGTGGTCGACGAGCTGCGCGGGTCCGGCAAGACGGTCCTGTTCTCGACGCACCAGATGGAGCAGGCCGAGAAGGTCTGCGACGCCGTCTGCATCATCGCGCGCGGCAAGAAGGTCCTCGACGGCAAGCTCCGCGATCTGCGCCGGGCGTTCGCGGCCGACGGGCTGGTCGCCCTCGACTTCATCGACGACGCCGCCCGCTCCACCGCCGCGCCGGTCCTCGCTGACACCACCCTCGTCGCCGAGAAGCGGGCCGCGCGCGCCGGGGACCATGCCGACTGCGAGGTGAAGCTCGCCACCGGGGCCGATCCGGGCAAGCTCCTCGCCGCGCTCGTCGGGGTGGGCGTCACGCCGCGCCGCTTCGAGGTCGTCACGCCGACGCTCCATCAGATCTTCGTCGACCGCGTGGGAGAGGCGGCGGCCGTCGCCGAGCGCCGAGCAGGAGACCAGCCATGAGCGCGAGCGGAACTGGATCGGCGCCCTCACCGCGAGGGAGCTCCTGGAACGGGAGCGTCGCGCGAGACATGTTCGTCATCGCCCGCCGCGAGCTCCGCGAGCGCGTCCGCAGCAAGTGGTTCGTCGCGATGACGCTCCTCGGCCCGATCTTCATGATCGCGGTGATCGTCATCCCCGCGCTCATCGCGAGCCGCGGCGCGTCGGGCAACAAGGTCCAGATCGTCGATCACACCCAGGTCCTCGGCGAGCCGCTCGCGGCCGAGCTGAAGACGCTCGCGTGGGTCCCCGAGGTCGTCCCGGCCGATACGCCGGAGGCGGAGCTGCGGAGGCGCATCCGCACCGAAGAGATCAACGGCTTCATCGAGATCCCGGCCGACGCGCTCGAGAGCGGCACGGTCGTCTACCGCGGCGACAACGCGTCCTCGCAGCTCGTCTCCGCGCAGATCTACGTGAAGTTGCAGAAGGTCATCCAGCGGGCCCGCGGCGATCAACTCAAGATCGACCCCACCGCGCTGGGCAAGGTCCTGGGCGACGTCGGCTTCTCCGCCCGCCACACGACCGGTGAGTCCGACGAAGACTCCTCCGGCATGGGCGCCTTCGCGCTTGCCTACGCCCTCGCGCTCATCCTCTACATGGTCATCACCGTGTACGGCGTGGCCGTCATGCGAAGCGTGGTCGTCGAGAAGACGAGCCGCGTGATGGAGCTCCTGGTGGCGGCGGTGAAGCCCTCCGCGCTCATGGGCGGCAAGATCCTGGGCGTCGCGGCCGCCGGGCTCATCCAGATCTCCGTCTGGCTCGCGATGGGGGCGATCACCCTGGCGTATCGCGAGCAGATCCTCGGCGCGTTCGGCGTCTCTGGTGGCAGCTCGCTCCCCCCGCTGGCATTCACCGAGATCGCGGTCGTGCTCGTCTACTTCATCATCGGCTTCATCTTCTACGCGGCCATGTACGCCGCCGTCGGGGCGATGGTCAGCTCGGACGAGGAGAGCCAGCAGGTCCAGCTCCCCGTCACGATGATCCTGGTCATCGGGGTGGTCTGTCTTCAGGTCATCAGCAACGACCCCCGTGGCACGGCCTCGTCGGTCATGACCCAGATCCCCTTCTGGTCCCCGATCGTGATGCCCATGCGGTACGCCCTGGGGGGCGCCTCGGGGCTGGAGGTCCTGATCTCCCTCGGGATCCTGGTCGTCTCGACCGTCCTGATCATCCGCCTCGCGGCGAAGATCTACCGGGTCGGGGTGCTCATGTATGGAAAGCGGCCAAGCCTCGGAGAGCTGGTCCGTTGGTTGCGCTACTGAGCCAAACCTGCCTACAATTTCGGTAATGCGCCGTCGGGGACTCGCATCTCTCTTGGTCGTGGGGTTGTCCGGGTCTGCCATGGCACAGCCGGTCGACGGGCAGGGCGAACCCAGCGACACGCCGGAGGAAGCGGCCGAGGCCCCCAGCCGTCCCGCCCAGATGGGCTACGGCGCGTTGCCGGGCGGTTTGCACGCCCCGAACGCGGACACGCTGCCGACCGGCACCGTCGCGGTGATGGCCCTCGGTGGCTTCGGCTACCGCAAGGGCTTGCTCGGTCCCGAGCACAGCTTCATGCGCGGCGTCGGTGACCTTGCCCTGTCGTTCGCGCCGCTGCCGATCCTCACCATCGGGCTCACCCTCGATGGCCGCATGGACAAGCACTACGGTGTCGGCCAGGACGACGGCATCGTCGGCGATCCCCGTCTCATCGCCCGGCTCGGCAAGGCCATCAGCCCGGCCCTGAAGCTCGGCGGCCAGGTCACGTTGTGGGTGCCCGGCAAGGACGCCCCGTCGGTGGCCGGCTCGGCGACCTCGGTCGACGTCCGCGCCCTGTCGTCGATCTCGGCGGGGCCCGGCACGCTCGGTATCTCGGCCGGGTTCCGCCTCGATAACAGCCGCAAGTCGATCGAGGACGCGGACCTGATGCTCCTCTCGAATCAGGACAAGGTCTCGCTCGGGATCTCCGACTGGAACAGCGCCCTTGTGGGCCTCGCGTACACGGTGCCGGTGGGCGCGAAGGCGTTCTTCACGGCCGAAGCGAGCACCGACATCTTCGTCGGCGACGGCGCACCCAGCCCCATGTTTCGCTTCGGCGCGAGCGGCGGCGTGAACCTCAATGACTCGTTCTCGCTCCTCGCCTACGTCGAAGGCGCGAAGGTGCCGGGCATGAACCTGTCGGACGTCACCGCCGGCGACATCACGCTCGTCCCGTACGAGCCGATCATCACCGGTGGCCTCGGCTTCCAGGCGCGCTTCGGCGGCCCGAAGAAGAAGCAGAGCGGCAACATCACCGAAAACCCGGAGGTGAAGCCGGTGGCCGTCATCGAGTACGCGTCCGTCACGGGCATCGTCGTGGATGACACCGGCAAGCCGGTCGTGGGCGCCGTCGTCACGGTGAAGCTCGCCAAGAACACCGGCACCGATGCCACCGACGAGACGGGGGCCTTCACCGTCGACCAGCTCCCCATCGGCCAGACGCTCTCGGGCACCACCACGCTCGACGACACGGGCGCCGAGGTGACGGTCGCCGTCGACGGCAAGAAGCCGGCGAAGCAGACGCTGAGCCTCGTGAAGGGGGCGAACCAGCTCCCGCAGCTCGTGCTCGAGTCCGAGCTCCCGCCGGGCCAGCTCCGCACGATGGTGCGCGCGGCCAGCAACGGCAAGCCGCTCGCGGGGGCGACGGTTACGATCGAGCCCGGTGGCATCAAGGCGACCACCGGTCCCGACGGCAGCGTGAACGTTGACCTCCCGCCGGGCACGTACAAGGCGACGGTCGAGGTCACGGGCTACAAGCCGCAGACCCTCGACGTCGTCGTCGAAGAGAACGGCGTCGCCGTGAAGAACTTCGAGCTCAACAAGTAGTGATTGTTCGAGCCCTCCTCCTCGTTCTCAGCCTGCTCGCGTGCGCGTGTGGCGGGAAGAAGGGCAATGCCATCGCGGAGGTCACGAAGGCCGACGGCCCGATCGAGCGCGAAGCAGCGGACGCGAGTGGAACCTGGACCGGCGCCAAGGTCGGCACGCAGTACTTCCTCGGCGATGCGGCGCGCACGGCCGACAAGACCGCCGAGCTGAAGATCGTCGGCAGCGGGGCGGTGATCCTCATGCAGCCCACCACCATCCTCCGCTTCGGCGGCAAGAGTGGCTCGCGGAACATCTCGGTCGAGATGGGCGCCATCGACCTAACCGGGACGGGGGCCTATGCCCTCGA
>JALHPV010000172.1 GCA_022842285.1 Kofleriaceae bacterium | reverse complement strand
TCGTAGCGGCAGTCCGAGGGCTGCTTGTCGGAGCGCCAGCGCTGGAAGTGGGTGGCGTGGCGGAAGCGGGAGCCTTGCATGTGGTCGTAGGAGACCTCGGCGACGAGCTCGAGGCGGATGGGCTCCCAGGAGAGATCCTTGCCGCGGTTCCACCGCGAGGTCGCGCCGGGGAGGCGCTGCGCGGTCTCGCTCTCCTGCCATTCGGCCCACTCCTTCCACGGGTGGGCGTCGCGGGCGTGCTCGCGGTACGGGGCGAAGAACGCGGCGAGCTCGGCGCGGCGGGCGGCGGTGAATGACGACGCGACGCCGACGTGATGCAGCTTGCCGTCGGTGTCGTAGAGGCCGAGGAGCAGCGAGCCGACGAGCGTGCCCGTGCCGCCCTTGTACCAGCGGAAGCCAGCGACGACGCAGTCGGCCGTCCGCTGGTGCTTGATCTTCAGCATGGCGCGCTTGTTGGGCTGGTAGGTCAGGCCAACGGGCTTGGCCATGACGCCGTCGAGGCCGGCACCTTCGAAGCGCGCGAACCAGTCCTCGGCGACGGCGCGATCGGTCGTCGCGGGGGTGACGTGGACGGGGGGCTTCACGCCGGCCAGCGCGGTCAGGAGTCGCTCGCGGCGTTGCACCTGCCCGAGCTCGCGGAGGTCTTCGTCCGCGAAGGCGAGCAGGTCCCACGCGACGTACGCGGACGGGGCTTGCTCGGCGAGCATCTTCACGCGCGAGGCGGCGGGGTGGATGCGGCCCAGCAGGAGCTCGAACTCGAGGCGACCGTTCACGGAGATCACGATCTCGCCGTCGAGCACGCAGCGCGGGGGCAGGGCGGCGCGCAGGCTGACCTCGAGCTCGGGGAAGTAGCGGCCGAGGGGCTTCTCGTCGCGCGACTGGAGCAGCAGCTCGTCGCCGTCCTTGAAGACGAGGCAGCGGAAGCCGTCCCACTTGGGCTCGTAGAGCCAGCCCTCGCCGGAGGGCAACGACGATGCGGCCTTCGCGAGCATCGGCGCGATCGTCGGCATCACGGGGAGAGACAGCTGCGGACCGGGCACGGAGGGACCTTAGTCGAGGCGCGGCCAGGGCGGGACTTCGATGACCGTCGTCGTCTGATTCGCGGCGAGGGGAACGCAGACGAGCGGGACTTGCGCGGCGTGCTCGATGACGCGGGTGCTGAGGGTATCGTCGTCGAGGTCGTCGGGGAGCGGGATGGCGCAGGCCTGGGTGAGGTTGGCGGCGACGTTGGTGACGGTTGCGACCAGATCACCGCGCTTGGCGAGGCTGCGAATCGCAGCGGAGGTGTTCTCGTCGACAGGACGGCCGACCCCGACGGCGCGACCGGTAGGACGCTCGATGAGATCGATGATGGTCTTGGGGACCGGGCCTCCGGGAATGACGAAGACCTGGGCGTTGGAGAGCGGCGCGTTGACCGTGGAGCGCAGGAGGAACGCGAGGGTGCGCTCGGTCTTCTGCACGCGGATCTCGATCCCGGTGACGACCGGCGCGTTCACGACGACATCGACGACATGGACCATGCCCTGGACCGGATCGTTGTGGATGACGGTGGCGGTGAGCTTGCCGCGCGGGGCCCCGGAGAGCGTGAACGTGCCATCGGGCCGCACCGGGGCGACGAGGCGGTACGGGCTGAGGACCCGGTCGGCGAGGCCGAAGAGCAACGCGTAGCCCTCGGCGGGTTTCCCGTCGACAAGCACCGTGCCTTCGATGCGGCTCGTGGGCGCGAGCGTGAGCTCGACGGTGGCGGCGGAGGTGACTGCGTTCGAGCGGCGGTCGCCGGACTCGGCGATCACGATGCCATCGACGGAGCCCTCGTCGAGGACGAACGTCCCGTCGGCGCCGGTGACCGTCCAGCGGATGCCGTGGGCCTGGCCGGGGAGAAGCTCGAGGGCGGCGACCGACGAGCCCGCTCCGCCTTCGGCGCCGTAGACCTTGGCATTGGCGACGGGGGTACCCTGGGCGTCGAGAACGCGGCCCGTGATCCGCATCGGCTTCTTGACGGGCCGCGCGCGCCACAGCGCGGTGAAGAGCTCGTGGGCCGTCTGGACGTCACCGGTGGAGAACACCCGGCGCGCGGCGATGCTGTTGATGTCGCGGAGCTGCTCGCTCTGCTCACCGAAGGCCGCGATCACGCGCGGCCGGAGGTCCGCCATCAGCTGGTCGACCTTCTGGAGATCGCCGGGCTGGCCGCGCGCACCGTAGATGCCCGCGAGACCAAACACACTGGCGACCTCGGCGGTGGTTCGCCCCCGGGCAGCGAACTTGGCGCGCGCGGATTCCATCGCGGTGAGCGCGGCGTCGTAGTTGCGGTCCCGCATGGCGAGCTCGGAGCGCATGATGTCGATCTGGCCCTGCAGGTCACTCTGCTTCACCCGCTCGATGGCGGCGATGGCCGTGCGCATGCGGGACTGGCCGGTGGGGAGCCATCCACTCACGGCGGCGCGAGCGAGCTCGGTGGCCACGATCGCCTTGACGAACTCGTCCTCGCATCGCAGCGAGGTCTGCTCGGCGAGGTCGAGCATGCGCGCGCGCTCGAGAGCGCCCTGACCCTCGACCGCGACCAGGTAGGCCCACGCGAGCGCGCACGGATCGGAGCCGGCGAAGTCGACGATCCGCTTCACTTGCGCCGGCGAGCGCGCGTCTTCGTGATCCGACGTGGGAACCGCAGCGGTGATCACCGCCCGCAGCTCGGTGGTTGCCGGCAGGAGGCGCGGCGGCCGCGCCGTGTTGCATAGCGCCGGGTCGACGAGCAACGCGGTCGAGGCGGCGTAGTACGCCGTCGCGGGCAAGGTCTCGCCGATGCCGGCGATCATGTCCTGGTAGCTCGCGACGGCATCGAGGCAGGCGAGCCGCTCGCCGCGCAGCTGCGACGGCAGCGAGCAGATGTCGGTTCGGACCGCGAGCCACGTCGCATGGTCCTTGGCCAGCATCGAGCGCACGACCTTGTGAGGGCCGAGCGCGGCGTCGCGTCGCGCCGACCACACGACGGTGGGATCGAGCGCGGGCACGGGGCAGGTGTCGCCGACGGGCTCGGGGCCGCGCGCGAGGAGCAACGCCGTCACGCCGATCACGGCCCCGACCGCGAGCACCGCGCCCCCGACCGCATACGCCACCGCGGGCCGACGCTCCGCCCTGCGCATGGCCGCGAGGAGCGCATCCATGGAGGCGAAGCGCTGCGCGGGCGCGGGCGCGAGTCCGCGGATCAAGATCGGGCGCAAGCGGCGCGGAATCGCCGACGCGTCGAGCTTGGCCGGTCCCGCTTCGATCGCCGCGCGGAGCTCGTCGATCGTCGAGCCCTGGAAGGGCCGCTTGCCGGCGAGGGCTTCCCACAGCGCGACGCAGTACGCGAATTGATCAGACGCCGTTGAGACGTCGCCGCGCCACTGCTCGGGGGCCATGTATGCCGGCGTCCCCAGGAGCGAACCGGTCGCCGTGAGCTCGCCGAGGGAGCCGGAGCCAGAGCCGAGCGCGGACGCGAGATCCTGGGTCGCGGCCATCGGATCGGCAGCGGGCGCATCGGCGGCGCGGGCCAGCCCGAAGTCGGTGACGACGACCCGGCCGCCCTTGCTGCGCAGCACGTTGTGCGGCTTGAAGTCGCGGTGGACGATGCTCGCGGCGTGCGCGGCGGCGAGGCCCTTGCCGGCCGCGACGAAGGCATCGATGACGGCGCCCTCGGGCCGCTTCGCCGACCGCAACCACTCGGCGAGCGTCTCGCCGTCGATCAGCTCCATCGCGACGAAGTCCTGCCCCCCCGTCGAGCCGACCTCGTGGACGGTGATGACGTTCGGGTGGGTGAGCCGCGCCATGGCCCGGGCCTCGCGGAGGAGGCGCTGCCGGGACGCATCGCCGCCGGCTGTGGAGCGCAGCACCTTCACCGCCACGCGGCGCTCGAGATCTGGGTCGAACGCCGCGTAGACGACGCCCATCCCGCCGGCGCCCAGCTCGCGCTCGAGCTTGTAGCGACCGAGCGTTGTTGGCGCCGGCTCGGTTACCTTCGCGATCGTGGGTGGCGTTCCCGGGGCTGTCGCCGTACGCGCCAGCTCGTCGTCCTGGGAGCTCACCTCCGCAATGCTAGCTCAGCTCTTGAGCGGGAGTGGCTGTCCCTCGTCGACGAACGAGAGGGACGCCGAGTTCAGGCAGTGGCGCTTGCCAGTGGGGCGCGGGCCGTCGTCGAAAACGTGCCCCAGGTGGGCATCGCAGCGGGCGCAGCGGATCTCCGTCCGCCGCATCCCGTGGCTGTCGTCGTGGAGCTCGCGGACGTGCGCCTCGTCGAAGGTCTCGAAGAAGCTCGGCCACCCGGTGCCCGAGTTGAACTTCGCCTCGGACGTGTAGAGGGGCAGCGCGCACAACCGGCACACGTAGACGCCGTTCTTCTTGTTGTCGAGGAAGACGCCACACCCCGGACGCTCGGTCCCTTGATGGAGAATGATGTGCCGCTCCTCGGGAGATAGATCGGCCGCCAGTGCTTCCACACGGGCGGCCGGCAGGGGAGTGAGATCGAATCCACTGGCGGACGTGGGCATTGCCCCCGGAGCCTAGCAAGGGACGCTAGTACGAGTAGTCGTCGTAGTAGCCGTACGCACCGTAGTTCGGGTCAGGCGCGTAGTAACCGGCCTGCCACTGCCACTCGTATCCGTCCCAGGTCCACTGGCCCGCGATCCACACGTAGCCCTCGACCTGCGGCTGGCTCTCGACGGCGACCTGCGGGCGGACCCGATAGTCGTAGTAGTGGGTCTGGATGACCGGGCGGACGTAGCGCGTCCGGACCCCGCCATGAAACGTGAAGTAGTTACCCGCCGGGCGCACCACGCGACGCTCGTACCGGACGCGGCGAGGCTGGCGGTCCCGGTTGCGGTACCCGGCGTTGACGTTCCCGCGGTGGTCGCGCACCACCGGACCGTGGCGATCTCGCCCGCGGTCGTGGTCGCGACCACGGCCACGGCCGCGATCGTGATCGCGATCCGCGAGAGCAACGCCACCCATCATGGTGAGGGCGGCCAGGGTCATGGTGATGAGCTTCTTCATGACCCGGGATAGAGCAGCCCCCGTGCCACGGCGGCGGCGTGCCAGGTTTCAGGGCTTTGCCGGCGGCGTCGGCACGGCATTGTTCGCAGGTCCTGCAGCTCCTGCAGTCACCCTCTGCAGCATCCGCAGGCCGGCGGCAGGCCCGTCACCCATCGACGCCGTACTTCTTCAGCTTGTCGTAGAGCGTGCGCTCACCGATGCCCAGTAGCTCGGCCGCCCGGCGCCGATTCCCGCCCACGTGATCCAGCGCGTGAAGAATTGCTTCACGCTCGAGCTCCACGAGCGGACGTACCTCGTTGCTGCTAGCGCGGGCCTCGTCGGACTTCGCCGGCCGCTCGCTCGCCTCTTCGATCCAGATGTGGCTCGCGTCGATCGCATCACCGTCGGCGAGAATCGCGGCGCGCTCGAGCGTGTTGGCCAGCTCGCGCACGTTGCCGCGCCAGCTCGCGGACGTCAGGCGCTTCTCGGCGGCGGCGGTGAGCCGGGGCACGCTGCGCTTGAGATCGCGCGCGATCCGCTCGAGCAGCGTCTTGGCGAGCGGGAGCAGATCCTGCGCACGCTCGCGGAGCGGGGGGAGCTTGATCGGGAACACGGCGAGGCGGTGATAGAGATCCTCGCGGAAGCGGCCCTCGTCGATCATCGCGCGGAGGTCGCGGTTCGTCGCCGCGATCCACCGGACATCGGCCTCGAGCGTGCGGCTGCCACCGACGCGCTCGAACTGCCGCTCCTGGAGCACGCGCAGGAGCTTCGCCTGGAGCTCGGGCTTGAGCTCGCCGACCTCGTCGAGAAAGAACGTACCGCCGTCGGCGAGCTCGATGCGACCACGCTTGCGCTCGGTGGCGCCGGTGAACGCGCCCTTCTCGTGGCCGAACAGCTCGCTCTCGAGCAGCTGCTCCGATAGCGCCGCGCAGTTGATGGCCATGAACGGCTTCGTCGCGCGCGGGCTCTGTGCGTGGATGGCTCGGGCCGCGACCTCCTTGCCGGTGCCGCTCTCGCCGAGGAGGAGCACCGTGGCGGCGGTGCGCGCGACCTTCTCGATCGCCTCGACCACGGGCTTCATCGAGGGATCGCCGTACGTCAGGGTGACGCCGCCGCTCTCGCCGTGATGATGCCGCTCCGTCGCGTCGACGCGGTCCCGCATGGACCGGCGCTCGATTGCGCGCGCGGCGAGGAGACGCAGCTCGTCGGGGCCCGAGATCGGCTTCTGGAGATATTCGAATGCCCCGAGCTTCATCGCCTCGACGGCGTTGTCGACGGTGCCGTGGGCCGTCATCACGATGACCTCGAGCTCGGGCTGCTCCGCGCGCACCTTGCGCAGGAGGGCCATGCCGTCGAGGCCGGGCATCTTGAGATCCGTGAGGAGGAGATCGAAGCCGCGATCGTCGAGCAGCTTTGCGGCTTCCCGGCCGTCCTTCGCGGCCACGACGACGTGATCGTCGAGCTCGAGCGTGTCCGTCAGGAACTCGCGCAGTCCCGCTTCGTCATCGGCAACGAGGATTTTCGCCATACCTGGGTCTTTGCAAGTTCCGTACGGAACGGGGGGCTGATGGTACCCCCAACCCCGGGGCGGTCGCGGGTCGTCAGGCGTGTCAGACGGGGATAACCCAGCGTCGTCGACCGGGCCGGCAACGAACCTCGACGCGGTTCCCTGGCACCAGCATCTGCATGCCCATCGGCCACCGGAGCTCCGTCGTGAACGGTTCACTTCCCTGCGGCTCGACCCGCAGGGAGAGCTGGAGCACCGGGAAGCGCTTGTCGATCACGATCCGGGTCGAGGCCACCACGAGGACCTCGGCCGAGGCAGTCACGCCATGGCGCCTCAGCCAGCCCACGCGCCGTGCCTCGAGCAGACGAGGCAGCCCGACCAGGAGGAAGATCAGACCGAGCGGGACGACGATCGGCTCGATGGTCAGCCCCGAGAGCTGGCCGTTCCACCACACCACGAGCTGGAGGAGCCCCAGACCGAGGAGCACCGCGCCCAGGATCGAGAAGACGAGACCCAGCGCGCGCTGGGTGCGCTCGGCTTGATTTGTCATCGGAGCCACACGCCGGTCGCGAAGAAGATGACGCCGATCGCGCCGATCACGAAGGCGGGGAAGTGCCGCTCCAGAACCTCGTCGATGCAGGCCGCCTCGGGCCGCTCGGGATCGTGACGGAGCCGGACCACCGTGCCGACGACGCGCCGCGGCTGGCTGGAGCTGAGCGGCGACTCGTAGACGTGCTCGACCCCGGAGGCGGAGTAGCGGACGAGCGGATGATGGAACGTTCTTCGGCGGCCCTTGCGGAAGGTCTGGCGTACCCGGTGCCCGATGACGACGGCCGACACACCCGTCCAGCCCGCGAGCCGCCGCACCTGCCGCAGCATCATGCCGAGGGCCACCACCGCGAGTGCGCCGCCGAGCACGGTGAAGACCGTACTGGCGGTCTGCGCATCCCGCATTCCACCATGTTCGGATGGACCGGGTCCGCGGTGCAAGTCCGCTAGCGGTCCGGAATCTCGATGCGGAACAGCGCGCCCCCACCGGGGTTGGCGAGGACGCTGATGCTACCCCCGTGCTGCTCGATCACGCGCCGCACGACAGCCAACCCGAGCCCCGTCCCCTGCGTCTTGCCCGTGAAGAAGGGCTCGAAGATCTTCTCGCGATCGTCTGCGGCAATGCCGGGCCCCTGGTCGGCGACCTCGATGACAAGACGGCTGCGCTCCGTGCTCACGGTGACCTTGACCGGTGGGCCGGCCGCGGCGGCATTGTCGACGAGGTTCACGATGACCTCGCGGATGCGGCCGGCATCGAGCGACCATGACCTCGGTGCGCGCTCGGTGTCGATCTCGAGATGCTCGGCCGCGGCGGCGACACTGATGGCCGCCTCGTGCACGACCGCGCCAGGATCCGAGTCGACGCGCCGGATCTCGCCGGTGCGCACGAACTCGAGCAGGTCGCCGACGAGCTGCTCGAGGCGCACGGCCTCGTCGACGACGCGCTCGGCCTTGCTCTTCGCCTTCCCGGGGTTCTTGAGGCTCGCGTCGTCGGCGAACATCGATTTCAGGAGCTGCGCGTTGCCCTTCAGCGACGCGAGCGGGTTCTTGATCTCGTGCGCGAGCACGGCCGACATCTCACCCAGCGAGGCCAGGCGCCGCTCGCGTTCCCGATCGCGCTCCTCGCGGTTACGGAGGGCTTCGCGTCGGACGAGATACAGGGCGACCGCGAGCAGGAACATCGCGGCGACGATGCCGACGCCCGCCGCGAGCGTGGCGGTGTCGCGTAGATCGCGCGCTTGCACGGGCTCGATCTCGATCGCGAGCCGATAGGGGCGGCGCCCGCCGCGCATCTGAGGGAAGGGGCGGGCGATCAGCCGCAGTCGATCACCCACCTCGACGAACCGTTCACGACGCATCGTCACCGCCGCCTCGCCGAGACTGGTGCCGACGGCGGTACCGGCTTCCTCGACGATGATCCGATCGTCGATCCGGCCGATATAGCGCAGGCCGTCGTCGGCGTGCGCCTTCAAGATGGTCTCGAGGTCCGCCTTGGTGGGCAACCCATCGAGATCGACGAGATCCGCCCGGACCGCCTGCTCGAGGGCGAGGGCCTGGCCGCGCTGCAGCGCATCCGAGGCGTCTACCACCGACGAGCGGGTGATCCAGACGGTGACGGCCAGCGCGACTCCGATGAGCACGAACGTGACGACCACCGACCAGCCCGCGATCGGGCGAGGCAGCGGTTGACCACGATTGGTGAGCATCGAGGGCAGCATACTGGCCGCACGGTGACGTGGTTACTGCTGACCGCCGTTGAATCCGCCGCGGTGGTGACGCTTGCCGCCGTGCTTGCCGTGGCGGGCCTGCTTGGCAGCCTTCATCTCTGCGAGGGTGATCGCCCCATTGCCGTCGGCGTCGAGCCTGGCGAAGCGCTTCGCGACCCGCGCATCGCGCATCGCGTCCCGCTCCGCAGGATCGAGAGCGCCGTTCCGATTGGCGTCGAACTTCGCCAGCCGCTTCGCCTTCCGTTCCGCGTGGCGCGCCTGCCGCTCCTCCTTGGTGGGCTTCGCGCCGTTCGGGGTATTGGCCATCGCGACGCCACCGGCAAGGACGGCGGCGGTCGCGAACACGAGAGAGAACTTCTTGAACATTCGTAACCTCCGACCGGACGTAAGTACACGTGCCGTGCCGACCCCAAGGCCCCGGAATCGCTCGGTGTCACCCCCTGGTAGCGCTGCGGACTCCGCAGACCCTCTGCAGTAGCGGGAGAACCCTACACACTGCAGGCTTGACCCTCACGTGGCGTGAGGCTGGAGGGTGCCTTCTCGTATGGCGATGACCGTTGGCGATCTGGCGAAGCTCACCGGGCTGACGGTGCGCACGCTCCACTACTACGACGAGATCGGGCTCTGCTCGCCGTCGCAGCGGACGGAAGCGGGCTACCGGCTCTACGCGGAGGACGACGTCGTGCGCCTGCAGCATGTGCTGGTCCTGCGCGAGCTCGGCATGGGGCTCGACGAGATCGGACGCGCGCTCGCAGGTGACATCGATCGCGACGAGCTCATTCGCCGCCACCGCGCGGCCCTGATCGAGAAGCGCGAGCGTCTCGATCGCATGCTCGCCGCGCTCGACCACTACGAACGAGGAGACGCACCAATGGATTTCAGAACGATGTTTGATGGCTTCGATCCCGCCGAGCACGAGGCCGAGGCGAAGGCGCGGTGGGGCACCACCGATGCGTACAAGGAGTCCGCGCGGCGGACGAAGCAGTACGGCCCGCCCGAATGGGACGCGATCAAGCGCGAGGCGGCCGCGATCGGCGAGCAGCTGGCGGCCCTCATGCGGGCCGGTGTGCCGGCAGCGGATCCGCGGGCCGCGGCCGTCATCGCGGAGCACCGCGCGCACATCACGCGCTGGTTCTATCCGTGCACCGTCGAGATCCAGCGCGGCCTCGGCGAGATGTACGTTGCTGATGCGCGCTTCACGGCGAACATCGACAAGACGGCCCCGGGCCTCGCGCTGTACTGGCGCGACGCGATCCGGGCGTCAGCTGACCAGACCTGACAGACGTCGACGCTCGTCGACGACGTCGGAGGCCTGGTCGTCTGCGGCGCGCTCGATCCCGGGAACGACGTCGAGGACGCCGACGCAGACGAGGGCCAACCCGACGACGAGCGCTCGCATGGCGGCGCTCGTGCTATCGGAGCTCGGCGCCGTCGACAACGAGCTTCGGGTGACCGGGCTCTTCGCCGTGCCGGATCAAGGCGGCGGCGAGCACGTCGGGCGAGGTGGAGCGGTACTTCGCGCGCAGCTTTCGCCCGCCGAGGAGGCCCGCGACCGCGAGCAGGCTGTCCCCCACGGCCGAGCCGATCTTCTCACCGGGACGGGACTCGTCGCGCGCACCGGTGATGAACGACGGGCGCGCGATCACGTAGTCGAGGCCCGTGGCGATGACGGCGCCCTCGGCCTTGCCGCGCCACGCGAGGTATTGCGACGAGGCCTTGGGATCCGCGCCGACCGACGACAGGTAGATCAGGCGCGGCGCCGCACCGGACGACTTCGCCGCATCGGCGGCGATCTTCGTCAGGCCGTAGTCGACCGCCTCGTAGATGTTGCCGGCGACCGCATCGGCCTTCGCCTTGGCGCGCGTGGTGCCGATGAGGATGTAGACCTGCTTCACCTCCGCCTGGGCGAAGCGCTCGCCGAGCTGCACCACGTTCCACGGCGTGGAGTCGACGGCCGCGCCGAGATCCCCGAACGTCTGCTGCCAGCGCGGCCGCTCCTTCGAGTCGGGACGGACGTGCGCGATGACCTTGGCGCCGCGCACGCAGAGCTGGCGCACCACCTCACGGCCAACGAAGCCGGTCGCACCGAGGACGAACGCGGTCGATCCCGTCGCAGTGCCCTTCGGCACCGCTTCGCGCGCCCGTTCGGCCGCGCTCATAACTTCGCCAGCGCAGCCTGCATGCGTTCGCGCAGCGGCTCGACGACCGACGGGTCCTTCACGTTGATCACGGGCTCGGTGTCGTACTGCTCGTAGAACACGCTGTCCTTGGTCTCCGGCGGGACCCCGAGCGCCTCGCGGATCCGCTTGAAGTCGGGCACGAAGCCGCGATCGACGAGCGGGACGATCGTGCCGGTGATGGTGCCGGTGAGACCGCAGATGAAGATCACGGCCGTCTTGGGGGTGAATTCGCCGGGCGCGAGGCCGAGGCGTTGCTCGAAGTCGAGGAGGCGCGCCCCGTCGAAGAAGGCCTCGACGCGGCCGGTGTCGCCCTTCCAGTCGGGGAAGTCCTTCGGGCGGCTGACCGTGGGCCAGTACTTGAGGCCGTGCGACTTCACGTAGCCCTCGAGCTCCTCGCGGTAGCCGAGGTCGGCGGGATACGACGCGCCATGGAGGAGCACCCACTTCGAGAGATCCGCCTGGGGATTCTTGCGGAGCTCGCTGCGCAGCATGCTGACAAACGGCGCGGAGCCGGTGCCAGCGGCGACCATCACGCGGAGGCGTGGATCATCGAAACCAACGGTGTCCTTCACGGTGAACACGCCCGCGGCGACCGGCCGCATGTACATCCGGTCGCCTTGCTTGAGCTTCCACAGGAGGTGCGTGAGCGGATTCTCGGATTCGGGCTTGCTGACGAAGCGCACGTAGAACTCGATGGGCGCATCGTCCTCGGGCGCCGAGGCGATCGACATCGAGCGGCGGACGGAGCCGAGCTCTGGCTTCTCGGCGTTGTTCGCGCCGAGCACGCAGTACTGGCCGGGGACGAACCACGGCCGCTCCGCCGGCATCTGATCGGGCGTGATGCGGAACATCGTGAGCGCGTCGGTCAGGTCGATGCGCTCCGTGAGAGTTGCGTTGTACTCCAGCGGTTTCGCCATCGACCGAAACGCTAGCTCAAAGGGCGACGCGCTTGGCGACGAGCGCCTTGAATTCGTGGGGCACGAGGCCCATCAGGCGGTCCTCGATGCGGTCCCAGCGCAGATCACCCACCGTCGACAGATCGAGCTTGTCACCGACGGCCTTCGCGAGCAGGTCGGGCGTGTAGCCCAGTTTCGGGAGCTCGACGCCCGCCGACTCGGCGAGCGCCTGCAGGGCGCGGAAGTAGCTGCGCGTCGTCGCGAGACCCTGCAGGGTGCGATCGAAGTCGAGCAGATCGATGATGAAGTCGACGTTCGCCTGCAGCCCTGCGGCGCGGGCCGCCTGGAGGAGATGCCCGAAGTGGGTCGAGAGCTCCGGGTGATCGAGCTGCGTCGACAGCTTCGGCCACTGGCCGACCTGACCGAACTCGGTGACGACGGCGGTGCCGTTCGGCGCGAGCCAGCGCGCGATGCGAGCCACGAGCTGCACCGCACCGGTCTGCAGGTAGAACGGCTCCGTCGCATCGTCGATGTTCATCCCGAGGTCGGCGTACAGCGCCTGACCGGGACCGAGCGCGCGCAGCTTTGCCAGGTCGGCGTTGCCGGTGCCATCGATGGAGAGGCCGATGTCCTCGCGGCTGTGCTGCGACGCGGGCAGGTCACCGACCATCTCGTTGGAGATCACGATGTCGAAGCTCGCCTCGGGCAGCGTCACCTCGAGCGCGTTCGCGACGTGCCAGGTGGCCGTGGTCCCGATGCGCTCCTGCTGCGCCTTGGCGAGGGCGGGCGACAGCTCGACGATCGTGTACGCGACCTCGCGGCCCTGCTCCTTCAGCGTCGCGATCACGTCGCGCGCGACGTAGCCGAGCCCGGCCCCGATCTCGAGGATGCGGATCGGACCCGTGGCGGGGACCGCCTGCTTGGCCTCAAGGGCGGCGACGAGGGCCTGGCCGTAGGTCTTCCCGTGGAGCGCGGGATGGGGCACGCGCAGGAGGTGGGACAGCGTCGTCTCCTGGTGATCGAACTGCGCGTCGGCCTCCTGGATCGTGTCCTGGTGATACGCGAGCAGGTCGGGCGCTGGGGCGACCGGATCTCCGACCTTCCAGCGCGCGTACGGCATCGTCGACGACAGGTATGCGGGCGCTGTCATGGGGCGCTTCTCGTAGGCCGTCCACGGCATCACCGAGAGCTTCAACGCCTGCACGTCGCTGTGCACGAGCTTCCGCACGAGGCCTTCGAGCTTGGCGTTGTCGAAGTGATGACGCATCTCGATGAGGCGCTTCGTGCCGTCGAATGCGTTCCAGATCTTCGTCTCCTCCTCGTCCAGGAAGAGTTGCTGCACGGGCTTGTCGCCCCAGGCCGTCCAGAGCGTCAGCCGCGTGTCGCGCCGCTGCCACACCGTCCAGCGGGCCTTGATCGGCACGAAGGCCCAGATGCCCTCGAGCTCGTTCTCCGCCGGGTCGACGAGCACCGCATGCCCGGCCAGGATGTCGACGAACTGCCGCGGATCGGCGTCGCCCATCTTCCCCTGGTAGTACTTGATCGTCTCCTCGGTATCGACGCCGTCGTCGAAGGCCTCGATCATCGCCGCGATGTCGGGGCTCATCTCCATGAGGTACCCGTACAGGTCGTGGAACAGGTACACGGCTCCCATGTGCGTGAACCAGGAGAGATGACGTGAGCGCCGCAGACGCGGCGGCACGGTCGACGTTGCCATACCATCGTTGTCGCATGACCTACGCGTTCGAGACCGACGAGCACGCGGCAATTCGCGCGACGGCGCGCCGCTTCGCGCACTCCCACCTCGCTCCGCACGGGGCGGAGTGGGAGGAGGCCGAGGAGTTTCCCGTCGAGCTGTACCGGACCGCCTGCACCGCGGGCGTCACCGGCATCGGCTACCCGGAGGCGCTCGGCGGGCAGGGCGGCGACCTCTCCCACGTCCTCGCCGCATGCGACGAGCTGGTGATCCACGGGCGCACGGTCGGCACCATCGTCGGCCTCGGCAGCCACGGTATCGCGCTGCCGCCGATCGTCCGCTTCGGCACGCCCGAGCAACACCAGCGCTTTGTCACGCCCTGCCTTCGCGACGGCGCCATCGCCGCCCTCGCGGTCACCGAGCCCGGTGGCGGGAGCGACGTGGCCGCCCTCACGACGACGGCCACCCGCGACGGCGACCACTACATCGTCAGCGGGGCCAAGACCTTCATCACCTCCGGCGCGCGCGCCCACTTCGTCACGACGGCCGTGCGCACCGGCGGCCCGGGGCACGGCGGCATCTCGCTCCTCGTGATCGAGGCCTCCACCCCCGGCTTCTCCGTCGGCAAGCGCCTCAAGAAGACCGGCTGGTGGGCGAGCGACACCGCCGAGCTCCACTTCGATGCATGCCGGGTCCCGATCGCGAATCGCATCGGCCCCGAGCACGGCGCCTTCCCGATGATCATGTCCAACTTCGCCGCCGAGCGCCTCATGCTCGCGGCCCAGTGCGTGGCCATCGCCGAGCTCGCCTATCGCGAAGCGGTGACCTACGCCAAGCAGCGGGCCGCGTTCGGCAAGCCGCTCACCGGGTTCCAGGTCACGCGCCACAAGCTCGCCGAGATGGTCACGCGCATCGCCGCGGCCCGCGCGCTCACCGGCGACGTCGTCACGCGCGTCCTCGCCAACCCGACCAACTTCGCGCTCGCGGGCCTCGCCGCCATGGCGAAGAACACGGCGACGGACGCCTGCTCCTTCGTCTGCGATGCCGCCGTCCAGCTCCACGGCGGCTATGGCTACATGCGCGAGACGCTCGTCGAGCGCCTCTACCGCGATGCGCGCCTCTATCCGATCGGCGGCGGGACCCGCGAGATCATGAACGAGGTGATCGCGAAGACCGAGGGTTACTAGTTCGGGGGCATTCGTGCGCGGCGCTCGTGCCCTGCGGGCTCGCACCCCGGAATCGTTGGACGCCAAGACGCCGAGAACGCCAAGGTCTGAAGAGACGCTATCGGCGCTTCGCGCCCCACGCGTCTGCGTTCTAGTTCATGTAAAGCGGCGCTTCCTTCTCGAAGATCGAGCGACGGAGCGGCGGGCTGGAGC
>JALHPV010000171.1 GCA_022842285.1 Kofleriaceae bacterium | reverse complement strand
CGGTCGGTCGCTACGTCTACTCTCCCGCCCCCGCCGCGCCGATCGATCTGACCGGCGCCGCGATCGCTGCGCCCACGGACTACGCCTACTCGATCCCGGGGACCCGCGAGCTCCTGTGGACGGAGCGCGCGGGCGCGACCCCACAGTTCGTGATGGCGCAGGTGAGCGGAACCGGCGGGTCGGCGCCATACCGGTGGGAGATCGTGGCGCCCTATACGGGATCCACGCTCCCGCTGCCGACCCTGACCGGCGAAGGAGAGATCTACAACAACCTGGAAGACGCCGGCGCCTTTGTCTGGCTGGGCACGGCGGAGGGCGGCTACGACGCGATCCGGCAGCTCGGGCCGACCTACGTCGGTGGCATCCGGGTGAATGCCGCCACCGGCCGCGTGGTGCTGACGGCCTACGAAGAGGGGTAGGCCTGTCACATTCGCCGCGGGGCGCATCTACCCCGGGATGCCTCGCATGGCCCTGATTCTGGCCCTCCTCGCTGCCTGCGGCGACGACGGGGGCACGCGCAACGAACAGCCCGACGCGCCGCTCGAGTCCGACGGCCCCGTCCCGCCCGACAGCATGCTCGAGCCGGGCCTGGCCCGGGTGACGGTGCTCGCTGGCGGTGTGCCTCGCCCGGATCACCCCGTGACGTTTCAGAACCCGGATGGCAGCGAGATCGCGACGGTGCGGACCGACGCGAGCGGGGTAGCGGCGGCGGTGGTCCCGGAGGGGAGCTACGTCACGGCCTTCGACATCTACCGCGCGGGCAGCCAACGCAGCATCGTGAGCGTGCTGGGCGTGAAGCCCGGCGATTCGATCGAGATCCGCGGGGACGCCGACGTGCCCGAGCAGACCATCCGGTTCTCGTATCTCCCGTACCCTGGTGCGATCGGCTACGACCTGACCTCGACCTGCGCGGCCGACGGCGTCGGTGAATCGACGATGCCGTCGCTGAGCTCGCCTCCGTGCAGTCCCCGGATCGATACGCTGGTCGCCGCGGATGCCGAGACGGAGAGCAACGTGGCCTATCTCGCGAAGCTCGATCAGCCGTTCGGTTCGCTGATCGACCTGACGGGCGAGACCTGGATCACGCCCACGCTGACGTATTCGAACTACACCAACGCGCCGGTCCACACACAGAGCGGAGCCACGCGCCGATACACCACGGAGCGGGGCGTGTTCGGAGACTGCGAGAGCGGCGAGCCGGATGGTGAGGCCTACGCCTTCTCGTGCCCGACCGTGCCGGGCGCGACGATCGTCGAGGAGCTCTGGCTGTGGCAGGACTCGGTCGGCCAGCACGTGTATTCGCTCGAGACCAGCACTCCGATCGACCTGATGGGCACGGCGATCACCGGTCCCACGCAGGACGGGATCATCGATCAGGTGACCCGCGTCCTCTCCTGGCCGGAGCGGGCGGGCGCCGCGCCGCAGTTCGTGATCGCGCGGGTATTCGGGAGCGGAACGAGCCAGAACCCGTTCCAGTGGGAGATCGTGGCGCCGTACGGAGGCGCCTCGCTCACGCTCCCGACGTTGATCGGCGAAGGCGCGGTCTACACCGACCCTGGGGAAGCCGGCGGCGTGATCTGGCTGGGCACCGCCGAGGGCGGCTACGACGCGATCCGGCAGCTCGGACCGATGTCCGCCAATGGCGTGCGCGTGAACGCGGCGACCGGCCGCGTCGTGCTGACCGCCTACGAGAGCTAGGAACGAAACATCGGCACCGCGCCGTTCTCCTGCTCGGCTCCGCTTCCCTGTTCCCTCTTCGGTCGCTAAGGCGACCAGCGCAGCGCGAACAGCGCGGCGCGCTCGCGATAGTCCGTCTGCGGGCCGAGCAGGGACGCGAAGCCGACCTCGACTGTTGCTTCCCAGGCACGGGCGACCCGCGCGGTGAGCCGCAGCCCGACGGGGATGTGATAGCCATCGGAGGCGACCTCGAGGTCACTCTCGTACCCCGTGCGCAGCTCGACGGTGAGGCGACGAGTCTGCACCCCGAGCCAGAGGGGGACATTGAGCGCGGCGCGATTGCCGCGATCGCGATTGCCGAGGCCGAGCCGCAGATACGGATCCGTCGTGACGACGAACCGCCCCCACGCCCGGCGAGCCAGCGCGCCAAGCGTGATGGCGGGCTTGCCCGGATCGAAGTCCCGGGCGAGGAGACGCGCGCGCGGCGCGAAGCCCCGCGTCGCGAGGTAGCGGGCTTCGAAGCCGAGGCCGCTGTAGCGATCGCAGTCGTCCCCGTGCACGCAGAGTCCCGATCCGGCGACGATCCGATCTACGCTCGCGTTGCCGTGAATGACGCCGAGCGTGAACCGATCGGTGATCCCGAACCACGCCGATGGCGCGAGGGTGATGGGATCGCCGAGCGCCCCGCGCGACAGGTCCACCTCGACCCCGAGCTCGAGCAAGACCCTATCCGCCGGCAGCACGAGCGAGACCGCGTTCGGATGAACGACGCGGTCCGCCTCGGCGCGCAGGGGCGCGAGAAGGAGCAGCAGCGCAAGCGCCCAGCGCACGGGCTGACGGTAGCCCTTCTCGCGCTGACCGGCTGCATCACCGAGATCGATTCGCAGGACGGCGCGTTCACCCGGCCGGGCGAGCGCGTGCACTGCGCCGTCAACCTCGATTCGTCCGCGCGCAACGGGCTCGCGAGTCTCGATGCGGCTCTCGATCGCGCCGCCGCGCGTGACGAGGTGCTCGACCTCTACGCGCACAAGCCGGGCGACACGGTGGAGCTCGCGACCATCGAGCACGTGCTCGCGGGCGCGGCCGCGCGCGGACTGCCGATCGGCACCTACGAGGAGCTGACCTCACGAGGCGGGCTCGCCCTGTCGTTCGACGACTCGGGAGTGGAGACCTGGCTCCTCGCCCGAGATCTCTTCCTCGCGTACGACGCCCACGTGACCTTCTTCGTGACGCGCTACGCGACACTTAATGAAGAGCGACGCGCGGGCCTCCGCACGCTGGCGTCCGATGGCCACGCCATTGCTGCGCATAGCGTGGGGCACCTGCGGGCACCCACCTACGTGCAGGAGCATGGCCTCGCTGCCTACCTCGCCGAGGAAGCCCTGCCCTCTATCGAGGCCCTGCGCGCCGACGGGTATGCCGTGCCGGCCTATGCCTGGCCGTTCGGGGCCACCACGGGGGAGCTGGACGGCGCACTTATGGAGCATGTGTCCTACGTCCGCTCCGTCACGTTCACGGTGGCCGGCGTCGCAGATCCGTGTCCCCGATAGCCGCGTCGGGTTATTCTGTACAACGTTGGGAGCCACAACGCAGAAGGCGCTTTGCGTCTCCACGCGCTGTACGTCAGTCGATCAATTCGTCGCGACGTTCTACCGCTTTTGTGAGGACGACACGTTCTTCATCGCGACGCTCTCGCAGCGTCCGGTGGGACTCGACACCGCGTTCTCGATCCAGCTCGCCGACAAGACACCAGTGCTGCGCGGTGATTGCACCGTCATCGAAGCGTGGTCGACGCCGATCAATCGCTTCGGTCGGCCTGGCGTTCGCCTCGCGATGAAGCGGCTCACCGCCGAGAGCCGCCTCGTGCTCCAGCGACTCCAGGATGCGGCCGCCGCGGCGCCCACGGGCTCGCTCGTCCCGACGGCCGAGATTCCGCCGACGCCGCCGCCCACGCCGCCCTCCCGCCCGATGATCCCGCGCGCACCGACGGTGCCACCGCGTCCCGCCGTGACCACGACGCAGCCGCTGCCGTCGATCTCGATCCCCGAGCGCGCCGCCCCCACCACGCCCCCACCTCGTCCCGTCACGCCGGTGCCGTCCATCGCGCGCGGGACGCTGCAGACGTCGCCGATCACCGAGACCACGCCGCCGGAGCCACCGAAGTCACCGCTCTCGACGCTCGCGAAGACCCTCGAAGCACAGCGCGCCGCTCGGCGCACCGAAACGCCGCCGCCGCCGCCACCACCACCGATTCCGACGAGCGAGCCGATCGCCCTCGCGCCCGCAAAGCTCGTCGAGGCCCGCCTCGAGGAGCGCGTCGCGGGATCGAGCTTCGTGCTGCCGGCGAATCCGTTGTCGAACCTGACCGATCAGTCGATCGAAGGCTTCGTCGACTGCGCGCTCTACGAGGAGCGGGCGAACCTGGTCCACGCCGACGGGACGCCCGACGCGCTCGAGGCGATCGACAACGTCCAGACGATGCCGCCGCCCATGGGCCATCCCTCGACGATCCCGCCGCCCATGGGTCATCCGTCGACGATCCCGCCGCCCATGGGTGGTCGACCGACGACGATTCCGCCGCCGTTCGCCACTGCCTATCCGCCGCCCGGCATGTCAGGACAGTTCCTGATGCCGATGGCCGTGGCGCCGGAGGTGAACCCGCTCCCCGTCGCGGGGATGTCGGGCGTCTATCCGATGCCGCCGCCGGGCATGTCGGGGCCGTTCTACCTGCCGCAGGCGGGCATGTCGGGGCAGTTTCTCCTGCCGCAACCGCCTCCTCCCATGGCGATGGCGCCCTCGCCGTCCGACGAGGCGTACCTCCGCACGGGCGTGATGCGCACGGCCCATCCGCACGATCGCCGCTGGTACGTCATCGGCGGCGCGGCGGGCGCCACCTTGCTCCTCTTGATCATCATCGGCGTCGCGACGAGCGGCGGCAGCAAGCCGGCGGTCAAGCCTGCCGCCGCCGACTCCACGCGCGCGATGACCTCGAAGACGCCCGTCCGCAAGAGCTCACCCGTCGTCGACATGCGCGTCGAGCCCCCGCCGCCGGAGCCCCCGGTCACGGTGGAACCGGCGAAGGTCGAGGTCGCGAAGGTCGAAGCGCCGCCGCTGCCCCCTCCCACGGAGACGCCCGCGCCGCCGCCCATCGAGTCCCCGCCCGAGGAGACCGCGCCGACCAGTGATGCGCCGCCCGAGGTGGGCTCGGGCCCGTGCACGTATGTCGTCTCGACCACCCCCGCCGGTTCGATCGTCTCGTTCGATGGCCGCATCATGGGTCCGTCGCCGCTGTCGATTCACGGGGCGTGCGGTCGGCACAAGCTGGACGTGAAGCATCCGCGGTATGCCCTCGGCACGAAGTGGGCGACCGCAACCGAAGCCAAGCCGGCCACGGTCGAGATTCCGCTCGCACGCCCGACGCACACCGTCGCCTTCACCACGATTCCGTCGGGGGCCACCATCTCCATCGGGGGCCGCCGCGCGGGCACGAGCCCGACGACGATCAAGGTCATGGGGTTTCAGGGCGTGAACGTGACGTTCGAGCGGAAGGGCTACAAGAAGGTCACGCAGAAGGTCTACAGCAAGAAGGACAACGAGCGAATCACCGTTCGCCTGACGAAGTAGGCGGGCTGCGACTACGCTACTCGCATGGGCGGAATTGCCGTGTTCGTGGTGCTGGCCGGCCTGGCTGGCTTCTATGTCTTCCGGTCGTACAAGAAGATGGGCGCGCAGGGCATCGCGAACCACTACGGTCTCGCCCCTGGCGAGGCGGCGCAGTACATGTGGCTGGGCGAGCTCGACGTGGACATCTCGCTCGCGCAACGGGCCGCGACGGCCGCGGCCGGACTCGTCGCTGGCGCCCTGCTCGGAGGCATCGGCATCGCCACGACGCGTGCGCTGGGCGTCACGGTGCTGCTGACCACACACCGCCGGTTGGTCCTGATCACCGAGCAGGTCGACGGAAAGGTCGGGCGGTTGTACGTCGACCATCCGAGCCAGATCGCGATCCGGTTCCTGGGCCCGGGCCAGCGCCGGGTCCAGGGCGGACCGTCGGTACGCGTCCAGCTGGTCGGCCCGGACGGCGTGCCGTGCGACATGATCCTCCACGAGACAGCGCAGCCCTACCTGCAGCAATGGCTCGCGAACGTCGCTTGAGCCGAAACTAGAACCGCCCCCGGCGGCAACCGAGGGCGGGCAAGCTACCTAGCTAGGCTTTTCGAGAACCGGTGCGTCAGTTGAACGAGAGGGTCACCTTGTTGATGGTGCCGGCGTCCTGCGCCGCGTTGTCCGTGACCTTGAGCGTCCACGTGCCGTTCGGCGAGGAGCCGACTTCGGCCGCGGTGAGCGTGTAGGTCTGGAGCAGGTTCGCGCGGCTACCACCCGTGTTGTTGTGGAGCGTCTTGACCGCGCGGCCGTCCTTGAGGAGCTCGACCTTGAGGTCACCGATGTACGTGTGCGTGATGTCGACCGAGACCGCGAGCGTCGGCGAGCCCGTGAGGCCCGTGACCGCGATGTCGACCTTGGCGCCGACCGCCGCGTTGTCGGGGATCGACGCCGGGGTCGTCGAGCTGAACTCGCGACCGCCGCCCGTGCCACCGCCGGCCGGAGCGACCGCCTTGGCGACGAGCTCGTTCACCTTCGCGGCCGAGACGTTCGGGTTCGTCGGGTTGTAGCGCCCCGTCGGCGACCAGAGGAAGTCGACGTGGTTGTTCTCGCTGTCGGTGCAGTAGCGACCGCCGATGACCTTGCCGGCCGAGGAGAGCTCGAGGATGTAGTGGTAGCGATCCGAGCGCGTGTAGTTCGCGAAGCCGAGCGGCCGCGTGTCGGCGTCACCCTCCGTGACGTACTGGACCGTCATGCGGACTTCGAAGAGCTTCTTCGCGTTCGTGTTGTAGGTCCAGGTCGAGCCCGTCGCGCCCACACACGTGTTGGCCTGGGTCGGCGTCACCTCGTCCTGCTTGGTGATCTCGTAGCCGACGACCGGCTGGTTCCAGACCTCGTAGTTGGCCGTGCGGTCCTCGACGAGCGGCAGCTGCGCGAGGCCGAGGAAGTTCGTCATGATGACGTGGAGACCACCGGGGTTCAGGTCGGCGCACGCGTCGTTCGCAGAGCCCGTGGTGGTGTGCGTGATCTCGCGCGAGTTGCAGCGACCACCGAGCATGACGGCCGCCGTGGAGTCACGGCTGTTCTGGATGAGTGCCTTGATGTCGGCGACGTCGAACGTCACGCCGTTGTGCGTGACGGCGCGCTGCGGCTCGGGAACGGTGAGCGAGACGGGCGCCCAGGCGTGGCAGGTGCCCCACCACGTGGCGATGCCATCGACGCCGTTCTCGCCTTCCATGTCGATCTTGCCGTCGCCATCGTTATCGATGCCGTCGTGGAGCTGGCCGCCGCCCTGGTACTCCTTCGACTGCCACTTCGCGGCGGGGCCGGCGCAGCGGTAGTACTCGTCCCACGCCGCCTTGGCGCCCGGACCGGCGATCTCGGCCGGCATCGTGGCGCAGCCCTGCGCGTTGTTGAACGCGGCATCGTACTTCTCGAGCGGAGACTTCGTGCTCGAGCCCTGCCAGCGCGCGTTGTGCGAGCCCGCGTACGTCGGCCAGTAGGTGTCGGCCCACGCGACCGGCACCTGACCGGAGGCGGCGGCGGCCGGGTACTGATCCTTCCACGCCGGCGTCTTGAGCGTGCCCTTCTTCGGGAGGTCCGCGAGCGTGTACGTCAGGCGCTGCGACATGCGCGCGGGATCATTCTTGTAGTCGAAGGCGTCGGCCTTGCCGTCGCCGCCCTGGCCCACGTCCTCGGCGCAGTCGATATCGCCCGGGAGGCACTCCTCGGCACCACCGTCCGTTGCACACCCGACCGAGAGGAGTTGAACCGAACCCAGGAGAAGACCGGCGAGGCCGGTGACAAACGTGCGCGTCATTGAAGGGGCTCCAGCGAGAGGTTGCGTTAGATGACGCCCCCTGGAGCACCCCCTGTGCCAGCGCTCGTCGTGCAAGCCCGTGCACGCTTACAGCAGGTTGCACACGGAACACGGCAAGTGATCCTGCCGATCCCAATGGGGCCTCACGAACCCCTAGCCGGCAGCTCGATCAGCCAGCGCGCAATTACTGCAGGATCACGACGCGCTCGGTCCACTGCGCGATGTGATTGTTCGACTGGATCGACTGGAACGGCAGCCAGAAGGCCGGGGTCGTCGGGTCCATGCCCGCTGCGGCCCGGCCGGGGAAAAACGGCGTCATCCAGATCTGCGGCTGGCGCGTCGGCAGGGCGCTCTGGACGATGCGCACACCGAAGTCCCGGGTGCTCGAGACCGTGATCCAGAAGAGGGACTCGCCGGTGCCGATCGCCTGATCGAACGGCGCCCAGCGGCCCCACGAGTTGGTGAGGCCGTTCGCCGCGAGGTTCGCCTGCGAGAGCTCGACCTTGATGGTGGGGTTCGCGACGTTCACGACCCAGAGCGAGGCGTCGCGGTTGTTGTACGAGGTGCCCGCGGCGCTGCGGTTGAACATGATCCACTCGCCATCCGGCGAGAGCGACGGGTAGAAGTTGTTGCCGCCGTCCGTGACCACCGGAGTCTCCGGCCCGAAGCCGCGAGTGACCGGGTCGAACGAGCGGACGTAGATCTGGCTCTCCGTCACGTCCCAGTCGGAGCGCACGTTGTCGATGCGGGTATACGTGTACGTGAGGAGCGTGCCGTCGGCCGAGAGGTCCGGTTGCGAGACGCGCCCCGTGGACTCCATCGTGCCGAGCAACGTCCCGTCGGTCGCGTTGCGCACGGTGATGATGCCGTCCGAGACGCCGAGGAACAGGTTGCTGTCGGTGGGGCCGAACGTCCCGAAGTTCCAGTTCTCGAGGTCACCCGTGCGCTCACGCGTCGCGACATCGACCAGCGCGGTCGGCCGACCACCACCGTCATAGGTGATCGCCATGCGCGTGCCATCGCGCGAGAGGACGTGGCAGGCAACGCACCGACCGTTGGTCTGGGTGCGGGTCAGGAACTCCTCGGCCGGCTGGCCAGGTTGCGCGAAGTCGTGCCGGTAGATCCCCTCCGGCAGCGTGCCGCTCGCCGCCGCCCAGTAATAGACGCCACCCTCGAGGCCATCCGTCGTGAGCGTCACCGTGCGCGGAGCCGCGACGCCGATCGTGCCAGGAGCCGCCGTGCTCGCGCCGCGGACCTGATACAGGACCTGCTCGGAGTTGCCGACGGCCGAGAGCCACTCGGCGGCGAGGAACGAGACCCACGATGCGCGGCTGCCCGCCGCGGGGTTGCCGTTGTTGCCCGGCACGTAGACGCGAACGTCGGTGTAGTCGGTCTTGATCGAGACCTCGAACACGTCGTGCGCGTGGTCATCGGTCCAGTGCACCTCGAAGTCACCGAGGTTGCGCGGAACGACGACGCCGATCGGCGGATAGACGACGTTCGGCGCCTGCGCCGCGTCCTCCGTGCCCGTGGAGAAGAGCTGGGGCACCGTCGGTGGCAGCGACGGATCCACGCGCTCGCCGCGGACGCGCACGATGACCTGCGCCGTGCCGATATCGCCGCCGGCCGTCGAGCCCGTGACCGTGCCCTTGCCGGCGCCCCCCATCGTGAGCGTCGACGCGGAGAAGGCGCCGATGCCGTTGTCGATGAAGAACGTGGTGTCGGCCGTGACGTCTTGCTCGGTCCCATCGGGGAGCACGAGCTTCGCGGTGAATGCCTGGGTCGCCGGCGCGCCGTTGAATAGCTCGTGCTCGCTCGCCGCGGGCTCGATCACGAGCGTGCCTTCGACCGGCGTCTGATCGGTCTCGTCATCGCCATCGGGCATCGCCGGACCGCATGCACTCGCCACCAGAGCGAGCACGACTGAAACTGCGCACGTACGTGCAGCCATCCTCATGCCCGCATCGTAAGCGATTCTCCGTCGACGATCAGAGCTATCTGCCAGGGTCGGTTGTCCCCACCTGTGGTAGACCGCATCCGTGCGCACCTTGACCTCGGTCTTAGGGAACTCGCAGCGCCTGGACGGCGGTGCGATGTTCGGGAACGCGCCGCGGGCGATGTGGGAGAAGTGGATCGCCCCGGACGAACAGCACCGCATCCCGCTGGCGTGCCGGTGCCTGCTGATCAAGGACCGCAACCGGGTCATCTTGCTCGAGACGGGCATCGGGGTGTTCTTCGACCCGGCCATGCGCGAGCGCTATGGCGTCGTCGAGCCCACGCATGTCCTCCTGGATTCTCTGGCCGCGGAGGGCGTGGCCCCGGAGGATGTCGATGTGGTCGTCCTATCCCACCTCCACTTCGATCACGCGGGCGGGGCCCTCACGAGCTTCCAGCCCGGGCAGGCCCCGAAGCTGGCGTTCCCCCGGGCCACGTTCGTGGTCGGCGCCGAGGCGTGGCAGCGGGCGGTCTCGCCGCATGCCCGCGACAAGGCGTCCTTCATCCCCGGCCTGACGAACCTTTTGGCGGGCAGCGGCCGGCTCGAGCTGGCCGCCAGCGATCGGGCCGCGGCCCTGGGCGAAGGGTTCCGGTTCCACCGGAGCTCGGGGCACACGCCCGGCCTGCTCCTCACGGAGGTCGAGATGCCGGACGGCCCCGTCCTGTTCTGCGCCGACATGATTCCAGGGCGCGCGTGGGTCCATCTGCCGATCACGATGGGCTACGACCGCTTTCCCGAGCTGCTCGTCGACGAGAAGAACTCGCTCCTCGGCGACCTCGTCGAGCGCAAGGGCCGGCTCTTCTTCACGCACGATCCGGTGGTCGCGATGGGCCGGGTCACGAAGGATGCGCGCGGCCGCTTTCACACCGTCGACGAGCAGGCGGATGTCCGCGCGATCGCTGCCTAGCCTGGCCCTCGCGCTCTGGCTCGGCGCATGCGGCAGCAAGCCGGCCCCGGAGCCGCCGAAGCCATTCGATGCGGCGGCCTTCGCGGCCCGCGTTCACGGAGACCTCGTCGATCTCGCCGCCGTCGTCGCGCGAGGGACGACGAACTGCCCCCAGCTCGCCGCCGATCTGCAGGCCTACTGGCCGCGGCTCCAGATCACGATGGACGAGGCCGCGCGCATCGGCAAGGACCGCGATCTGGCGCAGCAGGTGACGACGGAGCTGACGAAGTACAACGAGCGGGCCGGCCAGCTACAGGAGGCCATCTCCGTCGATCTCGCCGCGTGTCGCGACGACGCGGGCGTGCGCGAGGCCATCCGCACGATGCCCACGCTATGATCGGGGCGATGTTGCGGTTGTCGCTGGTCTTGCTCGTCGCTTGCGGTCCGAAGACCAGCGCGCCTGCCAACCCGGATCAGGCGCCGCTTGGCTCCGGGGCGGGCCCCACGCCGACCGGGGAGCCAATAGCGGCCACGCCAGACGCCCCGCTCCCCTTCGACCGCGACTACCCCCGCATCGTGGAAGCCGCGATCGCCATGTATGGCGACCTGCACGCGGCCCTCGCCGCCACCACCGATTGCGCCGTGGCGACCACCGCCCTCGGCACGGTCCAGACGAAGTACGCCGACCTCATCGCGGCCAACGCGGCGATCGCGCGCGAGGGCCGGATCGCCGAGCTGAAGACCGCCATGGCTCCCCGCGAGGACCAGTTCGCGGCGGCGGCCAGGGCGGTGATGGAGTTGCCTGTCCTACCCGCGTGCGCGAAGGACACCGCGTTCACGCGTGCGTTCGGTCGCTTTACCGGCGCCTGACCTCGTACAATTTCAGGGAATGGCCGACGGCGATGCCACGCTGAAGCATGTCGCCGGGCGGCCTGTTCGGCGGCGCGCTCCCCGGGCCACCATCGCGCAGGTCAATGCGATCGCCGCGGCGGAGGGCGACCGCTTCGGCCGGTTCGTCGTGCTCGAGAAGCTCGGCACTGGCGGGATGGGGGTCGTCGTCGCCGCTTACGATCCGGATCTCGACCGCCGCGTCGCGATCAAGGTGCTGCGTCCGGACGGGGTGCTCGCGAACGAAGATCTACGCGCGCAGATGATCCGAGAGGCGCAGGCCCTCGGCCGGCTCGCGCATCCGAACGTCGTCGCCGTTCACGAGGTCGGCACCGTCGAGCGCGTGTTCTATCTCGTGATGGAGCTCGTCGACGGCGGCACGCTCAAGGACTGGGCGCAGACCGAGCGGCCGTGGAGCGAGACGTTGCGCGTGCTGGCCGATGCGGGGCGCGGCCTCGCGGCGGCCCATGCCCACGGGCTCGTGCATCGCGACTTCAAGCCGCACAACGTCCTCGTCGGTCGCGACGGGCGCGTGCGCGTGGCGGATTTCGGCGTCGTCGGGGTGGCCGGCCGCGACGACGGCTTCTCGGTCGGCACGCCGGCGTACATGGCGCCGGAGCAGCACACGTCGGGCGCCGTGGATGCACGCGCCGATCAGTTCGCGTTCTGCGTGACGCTGTGGGAGGCGCTGTACGGCACCCTGCCGTTCACGGGCGCCACGACCGACGAGATCGGCCTCGCGATCTGCGCGGGCCCGCCGCCGCAGCCGACAGGCACGAACGTGCCGAGCCGCATCCACGCGGTCCTCGAGCGTGGGTTGTCGTCCGCTCCCGAGGCGCGCTTCGCGAGCATGACCGAGCTGCTCGCCGCGCTCGCGCATGATCCACGTCGCCGGACCCGGCGGTTCGCGCTCGGTGGGCTCGTCGCGGCTCTCGCCGCCACGACGGTGATCGGCTGGACGCGGGGCGAGGATGCCCCGGTGATCGCGGACGCGTGTGACGTGTCGAACGCGAAGTTCGCCGGCACGTGGGATGTCCCGATGCAGACGGCCGTCCATAGCTCCCTCGTCGTGGCGCGCCCTGACCTCGGAGCCGAGACCTTCCAGCGCGTCAAGGCACGCCTCGACGCGTACGCGACCGCATGGCAGCTCGAGCGCGCGCGCGCGTGTCAGCTCCCCGGCGGCCACGGGTCGCCCCGCGTCACGAGCGCTCTCGCCTGTCTCGATCGGAGGCGCGCGCAGCTTGGCGCGCTGACCGGCGTGTTCGCCCGTGCGAGCGAGCCCGCCATCGTCGAGAACGCCGTCGCTGCCGCGGCGAGCCTGCCGCCGGCACGAGGGTGCGCCGAGACGCTGTCGACGGCTCCGCAAGCGCGCATGGCCGAGAAGTCGCCCGAAGCGAAGCGCGTCGACGATGCCGAGTCCCTGCGAGCGGCCGGGCGCGCCGAAGCCGCCTCGGTGATCCTCCATGCGGTCCTCGGGCAGCCCGTGTCGCCCGCTCTCGAGGCGCGCGCTCAGTTCGTGCTCGGCAAGGTGCGCCGCGATCTCGCGGATGGCAAGGGCGCCGCCGAGGCCCTGCGTCGCTCGGCCCTGGTCGCCTCGAGCGTGGGGTTCGATGATCTGGTGGCCCGCGCGTACACCGAGCTCGCCACCGTTGTCGCGTACCTCGAGGGCAAGCCCACCGATACCCTCGCGATGCAGCCGTTCGTCGAAGCGGCCGTCGCGCGCGCCGGTGGCACGCCCGAGCTGCGCGCCGCCGCCGAGTATGCGTTCGGCGTCGCGTACACCGAGCTCGGCAGCTACGACGACGCGCTCGTTCACCTCGTGCGGGCCCGCGATCTATGGGAGCACGAGCTCGACCCGACCCATCCCGATGCGGCGCGTGTGCTGCTCACCTACGCGAACGTGCGCTCGTACAAGGGCGATGTCAGCGCGGCGGTCGAGCTCTGGCGCGACGTGATCCGCCTGCGCGAAGCGAGCCTCGGCCCGAATCACCCCGCCGTCGCCGGTGTGCTCGCCAACCTCGGCCGCGAGCTCGCCGAGCAGAGTCGCGCCGGGGCCAACGAAGCACTGCGCCTGTGCGAGCGCGGCGTGACCATCGCCGAGGCGAGCGGCTCGCCAGCCGTGACCCGCGGTCATCTCCAGCGTTGCCTCGGCGCGGCGCATCAGATGCGCGACGAGCACGAGGCGGCCCGCGCTGCCTACGCCCGCGCGGTCGAGCTCACCGACGGCACGGCGAACGAATACGTCGCGTACGCGCTGACGGACCTCGGCACGGCGGAGCTGGAAGCGGGCGACTCCACGACGGCGGCCACGCACTGCGAACGCGCCGTCGCCCTCCTGGGCACGCACCCCGACGCCGTCCTGGGTGTCGGTTGCCGCGGCCGGGTCCGGCTCGCCATCGGCGATGCGGTGGCCGCACGTGCGGATCTCGAAGCCGCGGTCGCAGTGTACGAAACCCGGACAGCCACGCAGGTTCGCGGCGAGCTGCGCTACGCCCTCGCCCAGGCGCTCGCCGCGCTGAACCTCGAATCCGACCGCCAGCGCACCCTCGCGCGCCAAGCTCACGATGATTTCATGTCCGTGCAGTCGACCGCGCGCGCGGCCACCGTGGCGCAGTGGATCGCCACCCGGCCCTGACACCGCTCATCCCGGCCGCGGGCGCTACGCGCTTCGGCCTTTGGGCTCCTATACTGGCGCACGATGGCGCGCCCGATCCTGTTCGATCCAATCAAGAGTCCGTTCCTCGTCGACCACGACGAGTCCTTCAAGATCAAGAAGGCGGCGACGGAGCCGCCGGACAATCCCGGCAAGGCGAAGAACGCCGAGGTGCTCGCTGAATCCGTCGAGAAGCTCTCCAACCTCCAGGCGAAGCTCTACGCGCATGATCGCTACAGCGTGCTCTGCGTGTTCCAGGCACTCGACGCCGCGGGTAAGGACGGGACCATTCGGGCGGTGTTCTCCGGGGTGAATCCATCGGGCTGCCAGGTGTATTCGTTCAAGCAGCCGAGCTCCGAGGAGCGCGATCACGACTTCCTCTGGCGTCAGCAGCGGGCGCTCCCCGAGCGCGGCCGCATCGGCGTGTGGAACCGCAGTCACTACGAGGAGGTCCTCGTCGTGCGCGTGCATCCCGAGTATCTCGACACGCAGCGGCTCCCGCGCCGCCCCGACAAGCTCGAGGATCTCTGGGAGGAGCGCTACGAGTCGATCAACGCCGCCGAGAAGCACTGGGCGCGCAACGGCTGCGTGGTGCTGAAGTTCTTCTTGAACGTCTCGCAGAAGGAACAGCACCGACGCTTCCTCGATCGGGCCCAGGACGAGGCGACGCACTGGAAGTTCATGCCGTCGGACATGGAGGAGTCGAAGCGCTGGGACGACTACATGGATGCGTATCAATCCGCGTTGCGGGCGACGAGCAAGCCGTGGGCGCCCTGGTACTGCATCCCCGCCGACTCGAAGAGCTTCATGCGCCGCGCGGTGGCCGAGATCATCGTGTCGACACTCGAGCAACTCGACCTCCGGTATCCAGAAGTCAGCAAGGAGCGGCGCGCCGAGATCGAGGCCCAACGCGTCGAGCTCGAGAAGGAACTGGCCAAGT
>JALHPV010000170.1 GCA_022842285.1 Kofleriaceae bacterium | reverse complement strand
CGCCGCTCTCGTGCTCGGCCGCCCCGCCGACGCCGCCGAGTCCTTGAACTTCGCCATCACGGCCGAGCCCACCTGGCCGCTGCACCACTGGAACCTCGCCGTCGCCCTGCAGCAGCTCGGCGATACGTCGGGCCAGTACCACGCCCTCCGCCGGTTCCTCGCGACGAGCGCGACGCCCACGGGGCTCGCCGCGGATCTCGACCAGCCCGCGCGCATCGCGCACGCCACCCACACCCTCGCGCTCCTCGAGCGCAGCTCGCGGCTCTACGGCACCTCGCTCGCGAAGCGCCGTCGGTCGCGCAAGCGCGAAGTCTAGGAACGACGGGCCGAGGAGGCGGCCTAGCCGCGCGTCGGAACGAGGTTGTACGTCGCCTTCACGCGCGTCGTGCCCTCGGAGCCACGCTTCGGGAACTTCCAGAGCTTCGCGTGCTCGGCGACGCAGCCCGCGACCGACGACATATCGGCGAGGCCGGCCTTCGGCTCCGTCGCGATGCCCTTGATCGACCCTGCGGTCTCGATCTCGAACGTGAGCGAGAGCGTCCCCGAGAGCTTCGGGCTGCCGACGAGCGCGGCCTCGTAGCAGGCCGAGACCTCCTGGCGGTGGTTGTCGACGACAAGGCGGACGGCCTGCTTCTCGTGGTTGCCCGTGCCGACCTTCGTGTTCTTGAGGGTCTGCTGGAGGGCCGCCGCGCCGTTGTTGTATTCGGTGCGGGTCGCCTGATCCATGATCAGCGGAATGACGGCCAGGTAGAGGTCGTTGGCCGGCTGGTAGTAGCGGATGTCGTTCGCCGTCGCGTACAGGTAGTGGAAGTAGCGCGCCATGCCGGCGATGCCGAGGATGAGGTTCTGGTTCTGCTGCGGCGTGCACTTGGTACCGCAGGCCGGCATCGCGTTGATCGCCTGGGTCGCGAACTTCGCCGCGACCTCCGGCGTGTCGAGGCGGCCGGTGAACTCGGCCTGCTTGTAGCGGATCGTCGGGACGTCGTCGACGGGGACCGCGGTGCCGATGATCGCGAGCGCCTTCTCGAGCGCGGCGACGCCCTCGGCCCACTTGCCAGCGGGCTCGTAGGCCTGGAGGCCGAGCTTCGCAACGACGGCGTACTGCGTGGCCGGCTGCTTCGCGTTGAACACGTCGAAGAGCTGCGGCATCACCTCGGTGAACGCGAGCGACGACCGCGACGCGAAGAGATAGATGTCGCGCTGGATCGGCACGGACTCGCCGGTCCACTGCTTGGCGGCGGTGACGATGGCCTGCCAGGCGCCGGCGTCATCGTTCGCGCGGAACTTCGCCCACGCCGTCACGTACGCGAGCTCGGACTCCTTCTCGTCGAGCTTCTGGTTCTTGACGACCTCGAGGGCCTCGGCGTTCTTGCCCTGCATGAGCAGCGCGTAGGCCCACCAGGCGCGGTTGTACGGGTCCGACTTCGACTTCGGAGTCTTCGCGATGTATGCGGCCCAGGCGGCCTCGGCGGCGGGCCAGTCCTGGAAGTAGATCTCGTAGGAGGCGAGGAGGCGCAGCGTGACCTCGTCGACATCCTTGCCGGCGGCGGCCTGCGAGTCGCGGAGGACCTGGCGGGCCTCCGTCATGTACTCCTTCTCCTTGTCAGGGCTGGTCTTGATCTGGTCGAAGATCAGCGTCGAGAGGACCGCGGCCTGCGCCTGCTTGATGACCGGATCCTTCTCCTTCGCCACGACCGCGCGCTGCTTCTCGATCGTGGTCTTCTTCTTGGCGTCGGCGCGGGGCATGCCGGGGCGACCGAGGCCCTGGGGCTCGAAGACGAGGCCCTTGACCTCGAACGCATCGAGCTCGTGATTTCCGTCACCCGCCACGCCGGGCTGCGAGCCGCTGCCGCCGCCCGGGCCCGTGCCGCCGGGGGTCGTCGAGCCGTCCTGGGTACCGCCGCAGGCCGCGAGCGCGAGCAGCAACGCCGAAAGTCGCTTCATATGCGCGAGGTGTACAACGGCTCCCCCCACGCTGGCCACCGGACCGCGTGATATGGTCCGACGCCCGTGCGGTTCATCGCTTGGCTCTCGGTACTCGTGCTCGGCGTTGGTGGTGCTGGTTGCGCGCGCGTCAAGGCGCACCAGCGCGGCAACCTCGCCAAGCGCTCCATGATCAATGACCGCGACCCGGGCGAGTCCCGCTTCGGTCAGCACCAGACGGGGGCTCGCGAGGGCGCTGACGGCGGTACCGGTCAACCGGGCGGCGGTTGCGGGTGCAACTGAGCAGCATGGGCTCGCGACGCGGGCGCCATGGGCACGCGTCGCGATCACCGCGAAGAGGTCCCTTGGTGGGGCAACTAGCGGGGGCATTGGCACTCCTTCTCGTTGCGGGCGCGGCCCACGCAGATGGAACGGTCGTCGCTCGTGGCGCTTACTACAAAGAGAGCGCGACCCGCGTCGTGCAGCCCATGCTCGACAGCCTGTTCGAGGCCGGCGCCCGGGGCCTCGTCGACGCGCACTTCCTCGCCGACGCCATCACGTCAGCCTCGACGTCGGCCGGGTCGGTGGATGCCCAGCCCTTCACCGAGATCCGGTACCAGGGGGGCGGTGGGTACACGCACAATTTCGGCGCCGTCCGCCTGAATGGCTCGGCCCGCTATTCGACCGAGCCCGACTACGACTCCCTGTTTGGCGGCGTTCGCGGCGAGATGGACCTCAACGACAAGCTCACGACGGTCGGCCTCGGCTTCGGCTACGCCCACGACACCGTCAGCGGCGGTCCCTCGAGCGGCCTCGGAACGTTGATGCTCAAGTGCGATGCGCTGTCCGACCCGACCCTCCCGAGCTCGCGAACGCTGACGTGCAACCTCGACACGTACAGCGTGTTCGGATCGGCGAGCCAGATCGTCAACAAGAACTTCGTGGTCGGAGCCTCGGTCGACATCGCGTGGCTCCGCGGCTACCAGTCGAACCAGTACCGCAGCGCCGTCGTCGGTGACATGACGCTCTTCGAGCAGCACCCGAACAAGCGCACGCGCCAGGCGTACGCCGTGTTCGGCCGCTACTTCGTCGAGGCTTCGAAGACGACGGTCATCGGCATCTATCGCCTCTACCGGGACAACTGGCTCGACACCGATGCCGTCGGGGCCGGGGCGCACACGCCCGAGGTGCGGATCGTCCAGGAGCTCGGGGACACCGCCGATGCCGCCTTCCGGTATCGCTATCACACCCAGATCGGCGCCGACTTCTACCAGCCCCGCTACGAAGCGGAGCAGACGTTCCGATCGGACGACGTGAAGCTTTCCGCCTTCACGACGCACCTCATCGAGGGCAAGCTTGGCCTGTATGGCGAGACCTTCGGCCTCGAGGACACCTGGGGCGGCATGCGCGTCGAGGCGCTCCTCCAGTACTTCATCCAGAACAACCGGTTCGGCAATGCGGTCAGTGCGCAGCTCGCTCTTACTGTGCCTTTCGAGTACTAGCCTCCTCCTCGGCGGCTGCTCCGACGACGCCCAGACCTGCGGTCCCGGCGACGCGGCGCCCGATGGCCTCACGGCGACGATCAGCCCGACGTCCTTCGCCTACGGCGGCCTGTCGTCGCTGCCCGCGAACGACTGCCCCGATCCCGACGATCCCAATGCCCCGACGAGCATCACGATCGAGGGCACCGAGGTCGGCGGCGGCGGCCTGTTCACCGTCTGCATCGTCCGGCCTGATCTCATGAACCGCGAGCTGTCGCTCGGCACCGGCCTCATCGCCGGCGACCTCGAGCTCGTCGACATCACCGGCACCGCAGACGGCTGCAGCTACGAGCTGCTGCTCTCGCTGACGGATCTCCCCACGGGCACCGCGTCCGTGAGCGGCGGCTGCGCCAACGGCACGAACCCCGAGGGCTTCGCGCTCACCCTCGATGCGATGGTGCCGATGGAGCGCACGTGCAACGGCACACCGGCCGAGCGCGTGGTCGCCCGCCTCGCGGGCACCGTCGCCGTCACCCAGCGCTAATCAAGTCCGACATGGTTATTGCGCAACGTGCGCAGAAATCATGTCGGCCTTGTTTTAGTAGTTGGCGGCGCGGACCCGCTCGACGATCGGGCCAAGCAGCTCGCGCGCCGCTTCACGCAGCGGATCGCTCTCGGCGATCACGCCCGACAGCGTCGGACCGAACGTGTAGTAGCTCTGCATCACGATCTGGCCGAGGACGGTGCGGCGGAGGGCGTAGTCGCGGAAGCGGCGGAGCATCGCCACGTCGGTCGCGAGCACGGAGCCGTAGGCGGCCGTCGCGATGAAGCACGCGTCGACCTCGCCCTGCGCGCGGGCCGCGGTCCGGAAGGTCACGATCGCGAGCTCGCCGGGCTTGCGGCAGGCGTCGTACGCGCGGATGCCGACCGAGTACTCGGTGTCGAACAGGAGGTTCGGCAGCGGGATCGACTGCTGGGTGCCCGCGACCTCGGGCGCCGGAATGCCGGGCAGGTTCGGGAGGCCCTCGAAGTCCGCCGCGGTCATCACGCCGGGCATGAACCGGATATCGTAGAAGGCCGCGGTTCCCGTGTTGCCGTCCTCGCCGGGGGCCGTCCAGTAGATCTCCGCGCGCTGCGATGTCACGTCGAGGGCCACGAGGTCCGCAGGCATCGCCGGCGGCGCCAGATCGGGCTCGGTGCGCGGCTGCACCTTGACCCGGTACGGATTCGCGCCGGCCGCGAGCGCGAGGCGCTCGGCGCCGGAGCCGGGGACGCCCGTCGAGATGGTCGCATCGGGTGGCCGGATGTCGCCGTCGCTGCCGTCCGGATCGCCGTAGCCGATGTAGTCGAGGGCATACGCGACCGGATCGCCGACGCCGATGGTGAACGGCACCTGGTAGACGACCGACGGCTGACCGCGATACGGCTCGCCGTACATCGAGTACGGAATGCCGACGGGCGCCGGGTAGGCAGCATCGCTGTAGGTATTGTTGTGATCGAACTCCTTCGAGACCTCGACGAACAGGACGTAGTCGCCGTCGCCCATCGTCTCGGGCAGCGTCCACGACGTGGTTGCTTCCACGCCCTCGTCGGGCGTCGCGCGCGACACGGCGTCGAAGGGGTTCTCGTCGTCGAACGTCGCCACGTCAGCCGTGTCCTCGGGCATCGGCGTCAGATCTGCGCGCGGGGGATAGAGCTCGGTCTTCTCTCCGGCCTGGAAGCGGCCCTTGTCCGTGTAGCCGACGGACGCGCACGTCACCGCATCCCACGAGGGATCCTGGCGGAGCCGAGGCGCGCAGTACTTGCGGTCCGGCGAGCTCTGTCCCATCGAGTGAGACAGGTTGTCGTCGTTGCCATCCTGGAAGACGAGCCGGTGCCAGGACATCCCGTGCTTGTGGGCCCAGACCGGGAACGTCGCCGTGCGGCGGCCGTACGGCCACAAGGGACCACTGTTGAAGTCGTAGCGCCCCGGTCGATTGCCGAGGCCGTACGTGCCCGTCATCTCGGTGATGAAGAGCGTGTCGATATAGTTGCCAGCCGCGTCCTCGACCCAGATGACGATTTGCGATTTCGCCGCCATCGGTTGCTGACCGGCGCGCATCTGCGGAGTGAACGACACATCGACGCGGCGGCAGCTCTCGCCCGCGGCGTGGGCGACCTGCGCGGCCGTTGCCAGCGCACAGAGCGCCGCACCAACCAGTCCAACTCGGAACATGGACAGCATTTTGGCATAGATGTCACAGGGCGGGATTAGGTTTCGCTCCCGTGGCTCGCCCGCCCACCGCCGACTGGCTGGTCCTCGATATCGAGACGATTCCCGATGCCGATCGCTGGCATCGGCCACCACCGGGACCCGGGCCCGGACAAAGTGACGCACCCTTCCCGCCCGCCTGGGCCCACCGGATCGTGGTGATCGGCTGCCTCCTCCTCGACCACGACTACCGGCTGAAGCGGATGGCGGTGTTTGGCGACACCTCGGATGTGGGCTCGCTCACACCGGCCGCGTCCGATGCCCGGGAGCGCGCGTTGCTCGAGGACTTCTCGCGCTTCGTCGGGGAGGCCCGGCCGGTGCTCGTCACGTACAACGGCCGCAGCTTCGACCTGCCGGTGATCGCGCTCCGCGCGTTGTGCCACGCCGTGCCGCTCGCCTGGTACTACGACGACAAGGACGTGCGCCATCGGTTCTCCGAGGAGGGGCACCTGGATCTCTGCGACTGGCTCGCGGACCACGGCGCCACCCGCGCGGGCAAGCTTGATGCGGTCGCGCGGCTCATCGGCCTGCCGGGCAAGATCGGCATCGATGGCTCGCAGGTCGAGGGGCTCGTGCGCGGCGGCCAGCTCGAGACGGTGCAGCGCTACTGCCTGGCGGATGTCGCGCAGACGGCGTTCCTGTTCCTGCGCTTTCGGCTGCTCCAGGGACAGCTGCCGCTCGCTCTCTACCGCGACCGCACGCAGGCGCTGCTCGACGCGCTCGCGATGGACGGCCGCGTGGGCGACGTGCTGGCCGGTCTCGACCGTCCGCATCTGCTCGGCCCGTCGCCCACGGCATGACGCGGATCGCCGCGCTCCGCGCGCATCGCCTGCCCGCGAGCTGGCTCCAGCGCGACGTGGGGTTGGTGGCGCGCGAGCTCGTCGGCAAGATCCTCGTGCATGGCCGCCGCGCCGGCATCATCGTCGAGACCGAGGCGTATCGCGGCCCCGAGGATCTCGCGAGCCATGCGCGCTTCGGCCCCACGGCGCGCACCAGCGTGATGTTCGGCCCGGGCGGTGTCGCCTACGTGTACCTCTGCTACGGCATCCACGAGATGTTCAACGTCGTGACCGGCGCCGCAGGTGACGGGCAGGCAGTGCTCATCCGGGCCATCGCCCCGTACGCCGGATTGCCCGACGATCCGGCCGTCGGCCGGGGCCCGGGCAAGGTGACGAAGGCCTTGCTCCTCGACCGGCGCCACGATCGCAAGGACCTCGCGACGGGCGGTCTCTTCATCGCGACCGACCCCGCCCTGCCCGCTCCGCCGATCGCGACGGGCCCCCGCATCGGGGTCGCGTACGCCGGCGCCTGGGCCGCCGAGCCGTATCGCTTCTGGTGGCGCGCTCACCCGGCGGTGAGCGGCGCGCGCAAGACATCCACCCGCCGCAAGCGCTGACGCGTGAGCAGCTCGGCGAGCTTCACACGGTTGCGCGTGCCCGCCGGCCGGTAGTGGAAGTGAGGGCCGGCGGCGATGGTCGTCAGCTTGTCCATCCGCGCGCAGCCGAGCTCCCCCATCCACGTGCTCACGTCGGCCTCGAGCGCGCGGTCGTCGGCGATGAAGACCACCGTCTTGTGCTCGGTGAGCCGCAGCGTCGCCTTGTGCGCCCGCAGGTAGACCGAGAGCTCGACGTGCCCGTTCGCGATGAAGTCTTCCTCGTGATCGTCGAGGAAGCGCAGCACGCTCTTCGCATCCGTCGGCTTGCTGAGCCAGACCTCGGTCTGGTCGGCGGCCTCGAAGTGATCCATCACGCGGACCTCGAGGTTGTTCGCGGAGGGCAGCTTCTCGACCAGGCCGAGGAACAGATCGACGAGCTGCTCGCCGTCGGTCTCCGCCTCGAGCACCACCCCCGCGTCACTGGCCCCCGGATAGCGGGCGAATGCGCGCCGCGGCCCGGGGAGCGTGGCGGCCAGTTTCGGCAGCACGCCCGTCGGCCAGCGCAAGGCAGGCGCCTCCGCGGTGAGTGGCCCCAGCGCGACGACGCGCTCCTTGCCGACGGATTCGCCGAGCGGGATGTCCGCATCGGCCAGCACGTCGACGGCGAGGGCACGGCTACCCTTCGTCTGCTTCTCGGCGGCGGCGATCGCATCGCCCAGGTGCTCGCCCTCCGCGGCGACGAGGCCGCGCGAGCCGTCGGGCCGCACGAGCGCGACGCGGTACCAGAGCTTGGTGGTGGTGGCGCGGGTCATGGCTCAGAGCCCCGGCGGCTGGAGGATGACCACCGTCACCGTGCCCTCGACCGCCCCGCCGATTGCCGCCGCATTGCCAGCGGGGCCATCCACGGTGAACACGGAGCGGAAGTCGGCCCCCGTCGACACGAAGATGCCGTTGGCCGACGTGGCGTCGCCGGTGAAGCTCGTCCGATCCTCGGACAGATAGCGAATATCGGGCGCGCCCGCGACGGTGAGACCTCGCGCCGGGAGGAAGTTCTGGTCGAGCACGAGGCCCACCGTCATGCCCGTGCCGGGCAGCGGCGTGCCGAGGGCGACGCGGATGTCGTCGAGGGTGGACTTCTTGATCGTCACGCCCTGCAGGATATACGGGTCCGTCGTCGGGACCGGCACGCACTGGATCGTCGCCGTCGCTTCGGTGAGGACGGAGTCGATCACGCGGATGCAGACCTCGTTCACCGGGGTGTGATCGATCTCGCCCATCCAGGCCGGCGACGGGGCCGTGGGATCGACGAGGGTGAGCCCGCTGAGCGAGGCCGCGGGGAGCTGGAAGATGTTCATGTCCGGATCGACGAGCGTCGGTTCACCGACGTCCACCGAATATCGCCGAGCCACCGCACCGCTCGCGATGGAGAGGCGCGTGTCGAAGTCCAGCACGGTGGCGGTGACGGGGGTCGTCTCGTCCACCGCGCAGGTGGTGTTGGCCAGCTCGAGGTTCGTGCAGTCGATCTCGATCACCGCGACCTCGTCGTCGGGCCCGAAGTACGTGCTCCCACCGGCGGCGGGGCTCGGCATGTTGCCCTGCACCGGGAAGCCGCGGGCTCCGTCGAACAGGACGTCCGCGCCCGGCGGACAGATCCACTCGTCGTTCACGCGACGCACCTCGGTAGCTGGCCACACCAGCGCCTGGATCTGGAGCATCTGGCGCGGCAGGACGAGATCGGTGTCGAAGTCAGCGTTGGCCATCGCGCAGAGGTTCTCGTCGGCGTTCGCGCTGATCTCCTTGCAGAACGAGTAGAGGGGCGTGACGGGATCAGCCGGATCGATGACGCGAACCTGCACGAACGCATCGCACGGGAACGGGATCTCGGCGCAGTCGTTCGAGCTGCACTGACCGCCGTCGCGATCCGCGAAGCGGTAGACGAAGCGGACGCCGCCGTCGTTGCACGCGCCCAGCAGGATCACGAACGCGGGGAGCCACCTCACCGGCGCACCATGTCGTTCGAGAGGTCGCCGTTGCCGAGAAAGGTGTCACCCGACGCGATCGAGACCGCGATCACGCTGATGATGAGCGCGGCGACGCCCACGCCGGTTGCCTGCACCCAGGGCCGCGAGTACCAGGGCTCCTCGGGCGGTGGCGGTGGGATGACGATGGGCGGCTTCACGTCCTTGACCGGCGCCTTCGGGGCGAGGCCCTCGATGATCCGTGCCGGGGTCTCGTCGCCGACCTCGCGGCGGGCGGAGAACCCGGGCGCCTGGTCGCGCCAGGTTTGAACCGTCACCTTGCCGTTGGCCAGACCGAGGAGGATCGCGTCACGCACCCCGAGCATCGCGGCGAGGTTCGCCATGAGGCTCGCCCGCGCCGTCGCGTCGGGGGCGGAGCGCAGCGCGAGGCGAGCTCGGCGGACCTTGAGGCGCTCGGTCGCCGGCGCGTCCTCGATCTCGAGCACCTGCGCGGTACCGGCGGCCGCACGCACCAGGCGGCTGCGGGTCTGCCGCTCGGGACCCGAGAGCGCGACGATGTGCAGACCGGGGACGACCTCGACCGGGCCCCCGACAGGCCCGAGATCCACGCCGTCGACCCAGAGGCGGCCGGTCCCCTTCACCGAGAGGGTCGAGGTGCCCTTCACGGCCACTTGCGCCTGCTTCCAGGCCTCCACCTCCTCGGGGAGGACGCGAGCGGGGTCGAGGGCGCGCCGGGGGTTCAGCCGGTACGACAGCGCGAATTGCTCGAGCGCCTCCGGACCGAGGTTCTCGCCGAGGCGGATGCGGCCCTGAACGAAGGCGAGGTCGGCGAAGAGCGAGACGGCCAGGCTCGGAGTGACCTCCTGCAGGGCGCTCTCGGCGGCGGTCGCGTGCACGGCCGCGGGCTTGAAGGAGAACTTCTCGAGCTCGGCCTGCGCGCTTGCGAGGGAGCCCACGGCCTCGTCGAGGCGGCGCCGATCGTCGTCGGCGGGCTGGCCGATCAGCTCGGCCGAGAGGGTCGAGTCGACGACCTGCGAGAGCGCGGGGTGCCCGTTCAGCTCGCGCTCGAGGTCCTTGGCCAGCTTCTCGACGGCGGGCTCGCCGGAGAGGTCGATCACGGCGACCGGCCGGCGCTCGGCACGCGCATGCCCGGCTGCCGCCAGGACGACGACAGCGAGGGCGGCAAGGCCCAACCCGCGCGGCATTCCCCTACTATAGCGGTCCTCTCGCCGTGGACGAACCCCTCCAGAAGTCTCTCGAGCGCTATGACGTGCTCGAGCGCATTGCCGTCGGTGGCATGGCCGAGGTCTTCCTCGCCAAGGCCTACGGGGCCCACGGGTTCGAGAAGACGATCGCCATCAAGCGGATCTTGCCGGAGCTGGCCCGGGACCCCGAGTTCGAGGCCCGCTTCATCGCCGAGGCCAAGGTCGCGGTCCGGCTGTCCCACGCGAACGTCGTGCAGGTGCTCGACTTCGGCCGCATCGGCGAGTCGCTCTTCATCGCGATGGAGTTCGTCGATGGGCTCGACCTGGCGGCGTTCCTGCGCAAGTTCAAGGACGAGGGCCGGCTGGTCCCCCTGCCCGCCGCCTTCCACATCGCGATCGAGATCATCCGCGCGCTCGACTTCGCGCACGGCCACAACGTGGTGCACCGCGATGTCTCGCCCTCGAACATCCTCATCTCCCGCGCCGGCGAGGTGAAGATCGCCGACTTCGGCATCGCCGTCGCCGCCCAGCCGATCGTCGACGACAAGGGCAAGCCCAAGGGTCCGCGGCGCGTGATGGGCAAGTGGCGCTACATGTCACCGGAGCAGACGCGCGGCGACTCGCTCGATACGCGCAGCGATCTGTTCTCGGCGGCGTCCGTCATCTACGAGCTGTTCACCGGCGAGAAGCTGTTCCCGGGCGACGAGAGCGACGAGATCATCAAGAACATCGAGTCGATGCCGATCCCGAGGCTGTCGTCGCTGCGGCCGGGCTTGCCGTCGCGGCTCGACGAGGTCCTCGGGGTCGCCTTGTCGCGGAAACCGATCGATCGGCCCACCCGCCCTGCGTCCGTGCTGCGGTCCCTCATCGAGCTGTCGTACGAGTCGTCGATCATGGCGACGGCTCTCGATGTCGCCGAGGCGGTGGCATCGGTGATGCCGGCGCGGCGGCAATCGGGGCGCGGCGCCATCGACGACGTCATCCGCAAGCAGATGAACGATCAGTCGGTGGCGCGCCAGACCGCGGTCACCGATGGCAAGCCACCGTCGACCGAGACGGCCGAGCGCAAGGGCGAGCACTCGACGGGCCTGTTCCGACGCATCGATCGCGATGGCCTGTCGCGCCTCGAGGTGGATCCGACTGCCGTGGCCGCTCCCCGCGCACGGCGCAACAGCGATCAGGGCTACGCGATGCCGGGCGATGACACGCCCGACCGCGACCCGCCGCTCGACCTCGATCGCCGCACCGAGGTCGGCGGTCCGCCCACCGGACAGATGCCGAAGGCCGACCCGGAGGAGGACTCCGCACCGGTTCGCGTGGTCACGGGCACCGGCAAGAGTGTCACCGCCGACGTGGGACCTCCGCCGCGACGGGCGTGGCCCCTTGCCCTTGCCCTCGTGGTCGCGGCCGGCGGCGTCGGGGGGTTCTTCGCGCTGCGCGAGCGGGCGAGTGACGAGCCGCGCGAGGTCCGGGTGCCCGTCGCGCCCGACGCTGCGCCCGCCCCGACCGAGCAGCTGGGGACGCTCGAGGTCGACTCGATCCCTCCAGGCGCGACCGTGACGATCGCCGATCAGATCCAGGGGCCGGCGCCTCGCAGTACCCGGGTCCCCGCGAATCGTCCGGTGCGCGTGAAGCTGGAGCTCGCAGGCTACGAGCCGTACGAGGGCGACTACCAGGTGAAGCCCAATACGATCGTGATCGTGCGCGAGAAGCTCGTGGCGGCGCCGGCGGAGCTCGCCGTCGACTCCGTGCCTACCGGCGCGCAGGTCTCGCTCGGCGGGGCCGTCATCGGGACGACGCCCATGAAGCAGCCAGTCCCTGCTCAGGCGCAGGCCGAGCTCGTGCTGACGAAACCGGGCTTCGAACCGCTGCGCATCACGGTCGATCTCGTCGCGGGCCAGCCCACGACGGTCACCAAGGAGCTGAAGGCGGCGCCGAAGTTCGGGACCGTCACGTTCGACGTGAGCGGCGCGGCCCTGTGGGCGACGGTCTCGGTGAAGGGCAAGAACCTGGGGCGTAGCCGCACGGCGTCGGGCCTGATCGCGTACAAGCTCCCCGCGGGGAAGCATGTCGTGAAGCTCGTGGCCGGCAACGGCGCGACCAAGACGGTGAGTGTGACGGTCTCCGAAGGCGCGCAGACCGTGCGCGTCACGTTCGACTGACGGAGCGCGTCCATCGCGGCGTGGCGGACGCGCTCGGATCGCCGGCCGAGGTTGCGGCCCCTGCTGCGTCCGCGGGTGCCCCAGGCGCGATGCGGGCGTGGCACGCCGGATGCTGAGTGCTTCGTCACACAGGAGGCTTCTGGCTTATGACGAAATTGAACTGTTCTCTCTTCGCGTCGCTGACGCTGGGCATCATGGCGACGGGCACCGCGTTCGCGGATGACGATGTGGATGTCGACGCGGAGGTGACGGTCGAAGGAGAGGCGAAGGTCGTCGTCCCCGCGCCGCCTCCGGTGGTCGTCACCGCTCCCAACGTCTACGTCGAGACCATGACGGAGTCGACCGTCGTGCCCGTCCGTCAGGAGACAACCATGACGACGACGACGAGGTACGGGCGGCGACCGTCGCTCATGAGCGGTATCGGAGTGGCCGTCACGGCGGGCGCGGGTGGTAGTGGGTTCACCAACAACACGCTCCGCGACACGACGGAAGCCGGCGCGAACTGGGATGCGCGCGTGACCATTGGCACCATGCTGCCGATCGCGTTCGAGGCGTCGTATATCGGTTCGGCCCAGAACCTCAACACCTTGGGCCTCAACAACGACGCTCTTCTCGTCGGCAATGGTGCCCAGGGTGCGCTCCGCGTGAACGTGCTGCCCGGTCGCCGCCTCTCGCCGTTCGTCTTCGGTGGCGCCGCGTGGCGTCACTACCAGCTCGCGAACGTCGACGGCGCGAATACCTCTGACGTCGCCACCGACGACGACGTCCTGGAGATCCCGGTGGGTGCCGGCCTGGGGCTGACCACCGGCAACTTCATGCTCGACCTCCGCGGCGAGTACCGCGCGGCCTTCCGGGAGGACCTCGTCCCCTCGGCGGGCGACGACAACGGCGCCAACGCCCCGATGAATCGCTGGGGCGCGACGCTCTCGGGTGGCGTGGCGTTCTAAGAGCTCCCCCGATACGAATCTGATTCTGACCCTGGGCTTCGACGAGGTATCGTCGAGGCCTTGCGGTGCTTGGTGAGCGCCCTCGTCATCCTGGGTGGAGGATGCGGGGCCCCCGTGGACACGACCATCGACATCACGCACGACCCGTGTGCTCCGCTCCGCGTCCACGCCCCGGCGGCGTCCCCGGAGCAAGCGGCGGCGATCACGGCCGCGACCGCTCTGTGGCGGGACCGCGGGGCGCCGGGCATCGGCCTCGACGCCCCCGGTTCGATCGAGCTCGTGTTCGCGACGGGCAACGGCGCCGTCCGCGGCCACTACGACGACGAGGTCGGCCTGATCTACATCAACGACCGGCTCCCGGCGGCGATGCTGCCGATCGTCATCGCCCACGAGCTCGGCCACGCGTTCGGCCTCGAGCACGAGGACGACGGGGTGGACTCCCTGATGGTGCGTGGCAACACGACGATCACGCCCACCGAGCGCGACGAGGCGAACCTCGCGTTGCTCTGGGGCACCTGTCAGTAGCCTCGGACGCGCTCGATGATCGGGCCGAGCGCCTCGCGTGCCAGCTCGCGGAGTGGATCGGACTCGGCGATCACGCCCGAGAGGGTCGGCGCGAACGTGTAGTAGGTCTGGATGAAGAGCTGACCGAGGACGCTGCGCGCGAGGAAGCGATCGCGGAACGAGCGCAGCACCGAGACGTCGGTCGCGAGGATCGATCCATACGCCGCCGTCGCGACGAAGCAGGCCTCGACCTCGCCATTCGCGCGCGGTGCGGTGCGGAACGTGACGACGGCGAGGGGACCGGCCTGACCACAGTTGTCCGTGGCGCGGATCCCGACGGAGACCTCGGTGTCGAACAGGAGGCCGTGCAGCGCGATGGATTGCAGCGTGCCCGCGTCCTCGGGCGAGGGCACGCGATCGATGACGCTCGACGCGGCGAAGTTCTCCTCCGTGATCGGGTCGCCCATGCGGTAGCGGATCTCGTAGCTCGCGGCGCGGCCGACGCTGGCGTCGTCGCCCGGGGCCGTCCAGTAGACCGTCGCCCCCTCGCTCGTCACGTCCAGCGCCTCGAGCTCCATCGCGGCGCCGGGCGGCGCAGGGTCGGCTTCGATCACCGGCTCCACCGCGAGCCGATATGGCGCCCCCGCGCGGGAGGCCACCGCGAGCCGACCGGCGCCCGAGCCCGGGACGTCGGACGTGATCGTGTCGTCGGGCGGACGGATGTCACCGTCGAGCCCGTCCGGATCCCCATAGCCAACGTAATCGAGCGTGGACGCGAAGGGCGCGCCATCGCCGAGGGTGAACGGCACCCGGTAGATCACCGACGGCTGGCCGCGGTACGGCATGCCGTACTGACCATAGGAGATGCCCGTCGGCGACGGATAGCGCAGGGCGGAGTACGTCTCGTTCTGGTCGAACTCGCGCGAGACCTCGGCCACGAGGACGTACGCCCCGGGGGCGAGCCAGGGCGGCACCATCCACACGACGGTCGCGAGCTGGTTCTCGGCGGGCGTGGCATGCGACACGGAGTCGAACGGGTTCATCGCCTCGTACATGGCGACCTCCGCGGAGTCCTCGCGCGCGCCCACGAGATCGGACCGCGGTGGGTACAGCGAGCGGTTCCCGTCGCTCGGCATCGTGCCCTTGTCGGTGCGTGCGACGGTCGCACAGGTCATCAGGT
>JALHPV010000169.1 GCA_022842285.1 Kofleriaceae bacterium | reverse complement strand
GGGTCACGGTCTCGAACGGATGGCCGTGGTTGGCGTCCGAGCGATAGCGAACCTCGACGAAGCACAGCGTGTTGCCCTCGGAGGCGATGATGTCGAGCTCACCGCACTTGAAGCGGACGTTGCGCTCGAGGATCCGGTAGCCGCAGCGCTCGAGGTATGCGGTGGCGCGGTCTTCGCCCCGGGTGCCGATCTGAAGGGTGGTGGGAGCTGCAACCATGGCTCGCGAGCCAATCACGCGGCTCTGACGCCCGAGCACCGCGGCGCCGACAGCGCATCGCCACGGCCGCGCCCCGACGCGGATCTACGCCGACGGCAAGCTCGCGCTCGCTGCGCTCAGTGATCGAGTCCCCGGTCTTCGATGTAGCAGGCCTTGGTCTTGCCGACGGCGGGGTCCCCAAACGTGGCGTTGTTGCAGCTGAAGGTCGTCACTTTCTCGGGCACGAGCTTGGTGGCGCCCCAGTCGCCAGGTTGCTCCCGGAGCCGTGGGTACATGTCCTTGACGAACCACTTGTCACCGGCGCCGTATGAAACCTTGAAGAGGTGATTCGCGGCCGTGCCACTGAACCGGCACGTCCCGCCTTCGTCCGCGCACTTGGATCCGAACGGTGGCACGGCGGGGGGCGGCGGCGCGGGCGGCGCGGCGGAGCCTGCCGCTTTGGCGTCGACCGAAGCGACGAACTTCGCCTCGTCGTTGATCATCGACGCGATCTCCCAGCACTTCTCGAGGGTGTATCCGGCCGACTTGTTCGCGCCGTGGTTCGAGGCGATGCTGGCCTGCGAGTTCGCGAACTTCGTTTGGTCTTCAGCCGTCGCTTTCTGCGCGGCGACCGCGGCGCTCATGTTTCGCCGGTTCTGGTTGGCAGCTTCTGCACCGGCCTTCCGGCACACATCGAGTTGCTGGTCGGTCGTGAGGACAGCGACGTAGCAGGACTTCGCGACGTTCGGGGCGGGATCTCCGATCTTGAACGTGGCTAGCGCGCAGGTGAACGGACCAGCTCCGATGATCGGTACGAACGCACCCGCGGCTCCATACACCCCGCCCCACTGGCTGCTGCTGGCAGCGCACTTCGACCCCTCCTTGCAGACGCTGATCGGCTTCGCGGGTTGGGTCGCGGAGGCGACCGGCACCGGGCTTGTCGCCCCTGGCGACGGCCATCCTCCCGCGTGGTTGACCCAACAGGTCTTGGTGACGTTGGGCGCGGGATCGCTGATCTTGAATCCGTCGGGCGAGCAGACAAACGTCCCCGTGCGACTGAGCACGACGTAGCTGCTGCCGGCACCGTAGTAAATGTTCACGACCTTGCCGGCCGGAACGGTGCACGTTTCACCGTCGGAGGCGCAGGAGACGTATCCCGCGGCCGGGACCGCCGATGCCTTGGCCGGCTGCGCATGCGCGGACGGACTTGCCAGCGCCGTGCAGAGCAGACCGACCATCACGTGCAGGGTGCCGCGAACCTTGGTGCTTCTCATGCCCCTCTCCCAATGGCAGTTCGGCCCATGCTATCGCGTTCACGCGATCGAGTGGAGCCCGCGTCGCGGCCAGGCTCGCCCCCGAAACGACGAAGGGACCGGGAGGCGTAAGGCCTCGCAGTCCCTCGTACAATTGCCGACACCAGGAGGCGGTCGGCGAAGCAGAAGTTACTTCTTCTTCTTGTCCTTCTTGGGCTTCTTTTCCTTCTTCTCGCCGCCCTCGGCCGTCGCCGCGGCGACCGCCGCTGCCGCCGCCGCCTTGTTCTCCTCGGCGATCGCAGCGTCGGTGGCGCGCTCGGACTCGGTGCCCTCACGCTCCTTGATGCGCGCGGCCTTACCGGAGAGGTCGCGCAGGTAGTAGAGGCGCGACTGGTGGACGCGACCACGCGACAGGATCTCGATCTTGTCGATGTTCGGTGAGTTGATCGGGAAGATGCGCTCGACGCCGACGCCGTAGCTGATCTTGCGGACGGTGAAGGTCGAGCGGGCGCCCTTCTGGACGCGGCGGATGCACACGCCTTCGAAGGCCTGGAGGCGCGTCTTCTCGCCCTCGCGGATCTTCGCCCAGACCTTGATCGAGTCGCCGGGGCGGAACTCGGGGAGGCTCGCCGTGCGACGAGTGGCTTTGTCGATCGATTCGAGGATTCGGGTAGCGCTCATATAAAAAATCCCCGGTTAGGCCGGTGGGACGCAGGGTTCTACGAGAGATCGGTCGGGGGCGTCAAGGTGCACGTCCGAACATGCGATCCAGCAGGATCGCCCCGGCGGAGCGGACGGAGAGGTGATTCCAGTCCGAGGCGCCTTCGATGGGCGTAAGCACATGGGATACTGACGGAATCTGGGGCTCGGCCAAGCCCCACCCCGTTCCCAGAAGAAGTAGGACGGGGGCGGGCTCGGGGGACAGCTCGGTGACCAGATCGGCGGGAGTCCGGCGGGCGGCGGCCGGAAACGCGTCCCGGCGAGCCGAGGAGGCGACCACGAACGGGGCCAGGCCGTGCTCCGCCGTGAGCTCGGAGATGACGGTCTCGAGACTGTCCGCCATCCGGACAAGGCGCAGGGCGTGCGAGCGATGATCGCGCATGGCGCCGAGCCCGGCCCCCGCGGCTTCCGCTTCCATCCAGAGCTGCGCGATGTGGGCGGCCTTCTCGCGGTGCACGGTGATGGGCGTGACGATGTGATAGCCCGCGAGGCCGTAGGTGAGCGACGAGCGCGCGAGGTCGTGGATGTCGAAGTTGGTGACGCTCGTCGTGACGACGGCGCCGGTGCGATCGACGCACGGATGGTGGACGAGGGCGAGGTGCGTGCGGCGCGCGAGCGGCGGCGGCAGGTGCTTGCGATCGGCCTTGGTCGGGGTGAAGCGCGCGAACATGTCGGGGCGCCGACGAGCGGTCCGCGCGACGGCCTGTTGCCGACGCCAGGCGGCGATGACGGCGTGATTGCCCGAGGTGAGGACGGCGGGCACTTCGCGCGTGATTTCGGCGGACGTCGCGTCGCCCGTGACGAGCTTCAACGGCCGCGTGTACTGCGGGTACTCGAGGAGGCCCGCGCTGTGCGATTCCTCGTCGACGGATGTCGCCTCGCCGAGGACGCCGGGGACCAGGCGCGCGACCGCGTCGAGCACCACGAGCGCCCCGAGCTCGCCGCCCGAGAGCACGTAGTCGCCGAGGGAGATTTCCTCGTCGATCGCGGTCTCGATGACGCGCTCGTCGATGCCTTCGTAGCGACCGCAGACGAGGACGAGGTGCGGGAGAGCGGAGAGCTCGCGGACGCGCGCCTGCGTGAGCGGCCGACCGGCGGGCGACATGTAGATGCGATGGCCCGGGCCGGCCGTGGCGATCGCCGCGAGCAGCGGCTCGGGCTTCATGACCATGCCCGGTCCGCCGCCGTAGGGCGTGTCGTCGACAGTGCGGTGCTTGTCCGTCGTGAAGTCGCGCGGGTTCACCGTGGCGACCTCGAGGAGGCCGGCATCGCGTGCGCGACCAACCACACCTGCTGTGAGCGCGCCATCGACGACCTCGGGGAGGATCGTGACGACGGTGATCTTCACGACTTCTTCCAGGTGGGCAGGTTGTCGGGCGGGTCCACCGAGACGATGCCGGCGTCGAGGTCGATGTTCGTGACGAAGACATCGACGAGCGGCAGCATCTTCTCCAGGTCGCCGTCGTGGATCACCAGCCGGTCCTGCAGCTCGGACGCCTCGACGGCCACGATCTCGCCCCACGCCGTGCCGTCGGGGAGGACGCACTTGCAGCCGACGAGATCGCCGAGGAGCACGTCGTCCTCGTCGAGCTCGAGGAGATCGCGATCGACCTCGACGACGGCCCCCTTCAGGGCCTCGGCGTCGTTGCGCGTGAGGACGCCGTCGAGCTTCACCAGCCAGCCGCGCACGGTGTCGCGGGCGGCGAGGACCTTCTTCGGCTCGCCGCGGACATAGATCGTCTCGACCGCGCCCAGCGTGTCGCTGTCGGGGTCGTGCGTGATCACGACGACTTCGCCCCGGATCCCATGGGCCCGGGCGATGCCGCCGATCTCGATGCGCGAATCGCCGCGCATCCGGCTCTTATTCGAGGATCTCGACGAGCGTGCGCTTGCGAGAGCGCGGCGCGACCGCCTGGACCACGGTGCGGAGGGCGCGGGCCGTCTTGCCACCGCGACCGATGACCTTGCCCAGATCGCTTTCGGCGACCTCGAGCTCGTAGACGTTGGCCTGGCGCTCCTCGACGAGCTCGACGCGGACCTCGTCCGGCTTGTCGACGAGGTTCACGGACATGAAGCGAACCAGCTCGGAGACATCCGGGCACTCGACCGACGGACCGCGGTTTTCACCAACGGCGGTGGTCGGCGCTTCATCGTCGTCGCCTTCGCGGTTGCGCGGGCGATCGTTGCTGCGGTCGCCGGGCATTACTTGCTCGGAGCGGCGGCAGCGCGCGCGGTGCGGCGGACGACGGCGGCGAGAGTGCCGGACGGCTGGGCGCCGACCTTGATCCACTTCTCGTAACGCTCGGAGTCGAGCTTCAGGACCTTGGTGGTCGGGTGGTAGGTGCCCAGGAGCTCGATGAACTTGCCGTCGCGCGCCGCCCGCTTGTCAGCGGCAACGATGCGATAGAACGGAGACTTCTTCTTGCCCTGACGAGAAAAGCGAATCGCAACGGCCATAGAGCGGCGGAATCTATATGGGGGGTATGGACCTGTCAACCGTGCTAATAGACCCCAAATGAAGGGCTGGATCGGGCTGGTCGCCGCGGTCGCGCTGGCGGCTTGTAGCTCGAAATCAGAGGTAAAAAGCGACAAACCGCCTCCCCTGCCACCGCCGGGGAAGCCCAGTTTCACCCTGTTTGCCCTCGCCGAAGTGCGGGGCCAGATCGGGCCGTGCGGCTGTACGAGCGACCCGCTGGGCGATATTTCGCGCACGTCGCAGCTCGTCGCGGAGGCCCGGGCCGCCGGGCCGACCCTCGTACTCGACGCCGGATCGCTCCTCTATTCGAAGAGCCCCGTGCCCGCACACCTCGCCGCGCAGGAGGAGCTGAAGGCGGACCTCCTCGTGAAGACCTATCAAGAGGAGCTCCAGGTCGGCGCGATCGGGCTCGGTCCCGCGGACCTCGCGCAGGGCATCGGCAAGGTGCGGGTGCCACGGCAGGCGGTCAACGTGACGGCGGAGGGGCTGGTCCTCGAGCCGCCCAAGGTCATCACGGTCGGGGCGGCGAAGGTCGGGGTGTTCGGGGTCGTCGCCGAGGGGGCGTTCGAGGGCGTGCAGATCGGCGAGCCGGTGGCCGCGAGCAAGGCCGCGATCTCCACGCTCCGCCAGCAGGGTGCGCAGATCGTCGTCGCGCTCATCCAGGCGAAGACGCGCAAGGACGGCGTGAAGCTGATGCGTGACATCGGCGGGATCGACATCACCATCGCGGGTCTCGGCCACGCGACCCCCGAGCCAGATCGCGTCGAGGCCGAGGCGCAGAAGGTCGAGGACGGGTGGTTCATCGTGCCGGCGAATCGCGGGCAGGTCGTCTCGAAGATCGAGGTGACGCTCCGCGGCGAGGGCAAGCTGAACGACGCGATCGGCCCGGCCCTCGCGGCGCAGCGTGGCCTGGTGCTCACGTCGGAGATCAACGCGCTCGATCTCGATATCAAGCGCATCGAGGCTGATCCGCAGGCGGATGCGGCGTTCCTGAAGCAGAAGCGGGCCGAGCGCGCAGCCCTCGTCAGCGAGCGCGACACCCTCGCGAAGGAGCCGCTCGCGATTCCGAAGTCCGGTCCCTACTTCACGCTCGCGCAGACGCGCATCGCGAAGGCGCTCGCCTGCGCGACCGACGTGCAGGACGACATCTTTGGGTACTTCCGGGCCGCCGGGGACGCGAACGTGAAGGCCGCCGCCGACCAGCCCGTCATGGCGCCCGCGAAGGGCCAGGCGTCTTACGTCGGCAATGCGGCGTGCGAGGACTGCCACGACGACGCCACCCAGTTCTGGGAGAAGACCGTGCACCAGCGTGCGTGGGAGACCCTCGAGGAGCGCGGCCAGCAGTTCGACTACGACTGCATCAACTGCCATGTCACCGGCTGGGAGCAGCCCGGCGGGTCGAACCTCGCGCACAACGAGAACCTGCGCGACGTGCAGTGCGAGACGTGCCACGGCCCGGGCTCGATTCACGTGGCCGCCGGCGGCGAGGAGAAGACCTTCACCGTCTGGCGCGCCCCGCCCAAGGAGATGTGCGCCCAGCAGTGCCACACGCCCGAGCACAGCGACACCTTCCAGTGGGAGGCGTACATGCGCGACATCGTCGGCGAGGGTCACGGCGCCGAGTTCCGCAAGACCCTCGGCGATGGGCCCACCGGCGGTCAGCTTCGCAAGGCGGCCCTCGAGAAGGCCGGCACGTTGCTCGGCGCAGGGTGTAAGAAGTAAGGGTGACGCGCTGGCTCGTCCTGCTGCTGGTCGGCTTCGTCCTCGCCTGCGGCGGACCGCAGCCGGCCCCGACCAAGGGCGGCAAGGGCGGCAAGGGCGGCACGTCGACGCGGGGCCTGCAGACCGGCAAGGCGAGCTGGTACGGCGGCAAGCATCACGGCGGCCCGACGGCATCGGGCGAGCGCTTCAACAAGAATGCGCTGACGGCCGCGCATCGCCGCCACAAGTTCGGCACGCGGGTCAAAGTCACCAACAAGAAGAACGGCCGCTCGGTCGTCGTCCGCATCAACGATCGCGGCCCGTTCACGAAGGGCCGCATCATCGATCTCTCCGAGGCGGCCGCGAAGCAGCTCGACATGATCGACGCGGGCGTCGTGCCCGTGACCGTCGAAGTGGTCAAGCAGTAGGGGGCGGCCACGCCCCCGGACCATGAAGATTTCGCGCAGACGCTCGTCGAGCGCGCGCGCCGCTCGCTCTGGGGGTAAGTTGCGGGCGCGGTGATCGCGCTGACGGGCCTGACGAAACGCTACGGCGGCGTCACCGCGCTTGCGGGCATCGATGCGCGCATCGAGGGCAAGATCATCGGCCTCCTGGGGCCCAACGGCGCCGGCAAGTCGACGCTCCTCAAGTGCCTGCTCGGCCTCATCCCCTACGAGGGCGACGCGCGGGTGCTCGGCCTCGATGCGCGCACGGATGGCGCCGCCATTCGCGACCGCGTTGGCTACATGCCCGAGCAGGAGTCGCTGCTCGTCGGAGCGAGCGCGGTGGAGCTGTGTACTTTCGCCGGCGAGCTATCGGGTCTGCCGCGCGTCGAGGCCATGCAGCGGGCGCACGCCGCCCTCTACTACGCCGGGCTCGAGGACAAGCGGTACCAGCCCGTCGAGGCCTACTCGACGGGCCAGAAGCAGCGCGTGAAGCTCGCGCAGGCCCTGGTGCACGATCCCGAGCTGCTGTTCCTCGACGAGCCGACGAATGGCCTCGATCCGCGCTCGCGCGAGGAGATGCTGGCGCTCGTCTCGGAGCTCCCCGTGCGCCGCGGCTGCGCGATCGTCCTGTCCACGCATCTGCTCCCGGACGTCGAGCGCGTCTGCGATCACGCGGTGATCATGACGGACGGCCGGGTGCGCTTCGTCGGCACCATCGACGAGCTACGAGGGGCGCGGGGGAACGAGGAGCTGGCGGTCGAGGTGAAGGCCGATGCGCAGAAGCTCGCGGATGCCCTGACGAAGGGAGGCGCCCGCTGTGAGGTGACCTCGCCGACGGCGCTCCACGTGGCCGGCGTGACGACAACCCAGGTGTTCGCCGCGGCCCGTGATGCGGGCGTCCAGGTCCGCGGCCTCGCGGAGCGGCGCGAATCGGTCGAAGCTGCGTTCCTGCGCGTGGTCGCGGACATCAACGGGGGGCCGCCCCCAGTGGCCGCATGAGCGTCATCCACGATCTCGGGTACCAGCGCTACACGGGCCCACGGCGCGCGGCGGGGACGCGGTGGCGCGTCATCGCCCGGCAGCAGGTCGCGTCGGCGTGGCAGACCTGGTGGCGGTTCAAGGCCGCGCTTGGCCTGGCCGTCATCGTGATGTGCTCGGCGTGCGCGATCTTGCTGCTGGCCGGCGACCGCAAGTCGAGCCTCGGACGCGCGCAGTCGTTCGTGATCACGCTGCAGGACACGGTCTTGCCCGAGTCGATCATCTGGTTCTGCCGGGCGGGCTTCGTGCTCACACTGACCACCGCGGCCACCGTCGTCGCGAGCGATCGGCAGAGTGGCGCGTTCCCGTTCTACTTCGCGCGCTCGGTGCGGCCCCGCGACTACGTGCTGGGTAAGCTCGCGGGGACGGCGCTGCTCGCTGCGGCCATCGTCGCCATCGGGCCGCTCGTGGTGTCACTCGTCCGCCTCGGACTGACCGAGAGCGCCGACGAGCTGCGCGGGCAGCTGCCCATCGTCGGCAAGGCCGTGCTCCTCGGTGTCCTGACGACGCTCGCGTACACGGCGGTGCCGCTCGGGTTCTCCGCGCTGCTCGGCAACCGGCGCCACGCGGTGGCGCTCTGGGCGGCGTACTACCTGATCGCCGGGCAGTCCCTTTACGTCCTCGGGCGCGAGGTCTGGGCACCGCTGGCCGCGTTCGATCTGCCGCGCGCGATCCAGGCCATCGCGTATTCGCTGTTCGACCTCGGGTTCCGCGCAGGTCGCGACGTGGAGATTCCACTCGGCGTCGCCGTGGGCGCCCTCGTGGCCCACATCGTCGTCGCGTTCGCGGTGCTCGCGATCCAGATCCGGCGCGCCCACACCCGGGGCGTGGGGGCCGCATGACGCCCGTGGTCGATCGAACCGCAGTGCCATCCGGCACCGCTGACTCCGGGCGTCCGCCCGTCGTCGTGGCCACCGGGCTCAGCAAGTGGTACGGGCACGTGCTCGGGGTGTCCGATATCGCCTGGACGGTGCGGGGCGGCATCATCGGGCTCCTCGGGCCGAACGGCGCGGGCAAGTCGACGCTCATCAAGCTGATGGCCGGGCTCATCCGGCCGTCGCGCGGACAGCTACGGATCCACGGGCAGGACCCGTTCGCGGACCGCGATGTGCGGCGGCGCATCGGGTATGCGCCCGAGCACGAGAGCGCGTGGGACGAGCTCACTGCCCTCGAGCTCGTGACGGCCATGGCCGAGCTCGCCGGCGTCGCGCGTCCAGCGGCCGAGCCGGCCGCGAAAGATGCGCTGGCGCAGATGGGCATGACCGACGCCATGCACCGTCGGGTGAAGGGGTTCTCGAAGGGCATGCGGCAGCGCACGAAGCTGGCGACGGCCATCGCGCATCGGCCGGACTTCTTGCTCCTCGACGAGCCGCTGACGGGTGTCGACCCGATCGCGCGCGCGGAGATCGTGGCGCGCATCCGCGAGCTCGCGGTGGGCGGCGCGACCGTCGTCGTATCGAGTCACGTGCTGTACGAGATCGAGGCGCTGACGTCGGAGATCGCGGTCATCTACCGCGGGCAGGTGCTCGCCGAGGGCAACGTGTACGAGATCCGGCGACTCATCGATCGCCACCCGCATCGCATCCGCATCGAGTGCGACCGGCCGCGCATCCTGGCAGCGGCCCTCGCGGCGGCGGAGCACGTGGCGCGCATCGAGATCACGGACCACGGCCTCCTCGTCGAGACGCGCGAGCCGGACCGTTGCTACGACGAGCTGGCGGCCACGGTGCTCGAGCACTCCCTCGTCGTGTCGACGCTGTCATCGCCCGACAACAACCTCAGCGCGGTGTTCGACTACCTGACGGCGAGCGCCCGTGGGGACGCCCCCTGATGTCCATGACCGCCGCCATCCTGACCATCGCGCGCATCACGCTCGTGCGACTGCGCCGGGGCCGCGCGCTCTGGGTCGGAGGCCTCATCGCCGCCCTGCCCGTCCTGTTCGCGGTCGCGATCCGGCTCAGCGGTGGCGGGCAGAGTCCGCGCGAGACGCTGTTCGGACTCATGCAGCTCGTGCTCGCGGTGATGCCGGGCCTCTTCGTCGCGTCGGCCGTCGGCGAGGACATCGAGGATCGCACCATCGCCTACCTCTGGGCGCGCCCGGTCCCGCGGGGGGCCGTCCTCCTCGGCAAGTGGCTCGCTCTCGCGCCGATCGTCACGCTCGTGGTCCTCGCCTCGTGGTCCCTCACCGAGGTGGTCGGCCCCCGCGGTGCGCCCTCCCCGGCCTCCCTGCTCGGACTCGGACTCGGGGCCCTCGCGGCCTGCGCGGTGGGCGGCGGCCTCGGCACCATCGTGCCCCGCCACGGGATGGCGGTGAGCATCGTGTACCTCCTGTTCTTCGACCTCATCCTCGGCGCGATGCCCGTCTCGCTCGCGAACCTGTCGGTCTCGCACCACGCGCGTCTCATCGGCTACGAGGAGACGATGGCGCTCTCCGGCGTCGGATGGCTCGTTGGCCTCGGCGCGCTCTGGCTCGTCATCGGCCTGCGCCGCATGCGCAAGCTCGAGGCGTAGCGCTTACAGCTCGAGGGTCGCGGCGAGGTCGTAGTCGCTGGCCTGCGTGACGCGCGCGCGGACGAGCGAGCCCGGGGCGACGCGGCCGTCGGTCAGGTACGTCACGCCGTCGATGCCGGGCGCCTGGCCGTACCAGCGGCCCTCCATGAGGTACTCGCTCTCGGAGGACTCGCCCTCGACGAGGATCTCGATCTCCTTGCCCACCATCGCCTCGTGGCGCTCGCGCGAGATGACGCGCTGGATCTCCATCAGCTGCTGCTGACGTTCGGCCATCACCTCGGCGGCCACGCGGTGCGGCAGCATCGCCGACGTCGTCCCTGGCTCGACGGAGTACGTGAAGGCGCCCGCGCGATCGAACTTCGACTCGCGCACGAAGTCGCACAGCTCGGCGAACTCCTCGGGGGTCTCGCCCGGATGCCCGACGATGAAGGTCGTGCGCAGGACGACGTTGTCGATGCGCTCCCGGAGCTTCGTCACGAGCTCGCGGGTGACGCGCGAGGAGTGACCACGGCGCATGCGCTTCAGCATCGCGTCGCTGATGTGCTGGAGCGGGACGTCGATGTACTTCACGACCTTCGGTTCGGACGCGATCGCGTCGATGAGGTCGTCGTCGAAGGCGGAGGGGAACGTGTAGTGGAGGCGGATCCACTCGACCGAGTCGATCTTGCCGAGCTCGCGGAGGAGCTGCGCGAGGGTCTGGCGTGACGCGGGGGAGCTGCCCTGGTCCCAGCCGTAGCGCGTGAGGTCCTGCGCGATGAGGTTCAGCTCGAGAGCGCCCTCGTCCGCGAGCTGACGCGCCTCGGCGACGATGTCCGCGATCTGGCGGCTGCGCTGCGGGCCGCGGAGCTTGGGGATGATGCAGAAGGAGCACGGGCGATCGCAGCCCTCGGCGATCTTCACGTAGGCCGAGTGCTTCGCGCCGATGCGAACGCGCGGCGCTTCGTGGTCGTAGATGTACTCGGGCGTCTCCGAGACCTGGATGACGTTCAGCTTCTTCTTCCCCTGGCCCTGGCCCTTCGTCGGAGCGAGGACCTTGCTGATCGACTGGAAGTCGCCCGAGCCGAGGATGTGATCGATCTCGGGGATGTCGTTCTGCAGCTCGCCGGCGTAGCGCTGGGCGAGGCAGCCGGTGACGACGAGCTTGCCCTTCGTGCCCTTGTGCTGCGCCATCTCGAGGATCGTGTCGACCGACTCCTCCTTGGCGGCATCGATGAACGCGCACGTGTTCACGACGATCACGTCCGCGCCGTCCGGCGCGTCGACCAGCGAATGACCGGCAGCCTGGACCTGCCCCAGCATCAGCTCGGTATCGACCTGATTCTTGGGACAGCCCAGCGAGACGAAGTAGATGGACGACAAGCCGGCGGACTCTACAGCCCTCGGGAGCGGTGTCAACGATGGGTTCGATCCGCGCCGTACGCGCGCGTAAGTCATGACGGACTCTGAAGATTTGGTCACTGCGGGGCCCCTGCCGGCGCGGGGCTGGCAGCGGCCGCCCCCCACTGGCGTGCTGCTTGCTGCAGGAGGGCCTGGAGGCGCCATGGCACCTGTTCTCGTCAAGCACATCATGACCGCGCCGGTCGTCACCTTCTTCGCCGAGCAGACCCTGCCGCTCGCCGACGACGTGATGCGGATCCACAAGTTCCGCCACCTGCCGGTCATCGAACCGGATGGCCGCCTCGTCGGGCTGGTCACCCAGCGGGACATCCTGCGCGCCCAGATCAGCAGTCTGACCGGCCTGTCAGAAGCGGAGCGCCGCGCCCGTCAGGACGAGGTGCGGATCGCGCAGCTGATGACGCGTGATGTGTGGTCCGCCCGGCCCGACATGCTCGCGTCCCATGCGGCGCAGACCCTGCTCGACCACCGCTACAGTTGCATGCCGGTGGTGAACGCGGAGGGCATCCTCTGCGGCATCGTCACCGAGCGAGACTTCCTACGGTTCGCCGTCAAGGCGCTGATGCAGCACGACTGATCACAGGCTCAGAGCGTGGGGATGGCCGCCTGGATGAGCCCGACCTCGGCGTCGGTGAGCTCGGCCGTCGACCACCGCGGCATGTACGTCGTGCGGGACCCGTAGTTGGTCCCGCCGTTCCCCTCGCGGACCTGTTCACTGACCTTGTCGAGCTCCTCCGTGATGTCCTGCCCGGTGCGACCGCCGCGCGCGTTGGCGCCATGGCAGTTGCCGCAGAACCGCCGGAACAGCTCGGGACCGGTCGTCGGCTTGGGCGTCGCCGCGAGGAAGTCCATGATCGCGTCGAGCGTGGCCTCGGACAGGAACTCTTCGGGGTAGGCGTCCATCCCCGTCTCGAACCCCAGCTGCATCGTACGGCCGTTGCGCACGGTGTACTTCGCGAAGCCGCGCACGGGATTTCTGATCTGCGGTCCCTTCGTGGCGATGCCCTCGCCAGCCACGCCATGGCAGCGCGCGCAGTTCATCGCGTAGGCGGTCGCGCCATCGAGGACGGCTGCGTCCACGTCATCCGGTTGGGAGCCATCCGGTGACGTGTCCTCCAGGCGGGTGTCATTGCCGCATCCACCCGCGAGCGCGAGCGCGAGGACGAGTACTGCCTTCATGCGAAACACGTAGAGCATCCGGGCGCTCGCCGGCAACCGGAATTCATGGATAGCGCGAATCGCGCAGCCCGAGGCCGTTGGGGCTCATGCCCGGGCGACCACGCGCGCGAAGTCCAGGCCGCCGACCACCCCGATCGCCATCCGACCCTCACACACGATCACGCGCCGGACGTCGAGCTGGGCGGCGTGCGCCGCGGCCCGGAAGAGCCGTGTCGAGTGGGGCAAGCAGATCATCGCCGGATCCAGCACGGACTCCACCGGCACGCTGCGGGACTGATCGCGATGCGCGATCGCGTCCACCTGGGCGAACACGCCGATGGGCCAGCCGTCCTCCGTGACCACGACCGCCGAGACGTGATGCTTCTCGAGGAGTGTGTCGGCCTCGGACAGCGGACGGGCGGCCTCGATCGTGACGATGGGCTGCGTCATCCACTCGGCGAGGGGACTGGAGATGCGGGCATCGCGAACGGCCGCGGCCAGGTCGAGCGTGCTGATGACCCCGACCAGGCGGCCACCGGTCACGACCATCAAGCGGTGCACGCTGTGCTCGTGCATCGTGGCGCCTGCGCTCGCCAGCGACGCCGTGGCCTCCACCATGAGCGGCCCCGGTGTCATCACGTCGGCGGCCGTTCGGGCCGGCATCGCGAGGGCCGGGCTGGTCGAGGCCGTCCCCGAGTTCCGCAGGCCGAGCCGCAGGAGATCCGTGCGAGAGATGAGCCCCACCGGCGCGCCGTGGTGGTCCACGACCGGCACCGCCGAGAAGGTGCGCTGCTGGAGCAGGCGGACCACCTCGTCGAGCGGGGCATCGACAGCCACCGCTCGGGGGTCACGCGTCATGTAGCCAGACAGCGACTGGTTGAAGAAGCTCATGGCCCAATGACCAGCGAGCCGTGTGCCAGCGGTGGGGGGCGCGTCTGGCCCCGAGACGCGCAACGGTTGCGGGCCGCCCCCCGGCCGCTGCAAACGCTGCACGTTCCGGCGCTCGGCTACCGGCCCAGGACGGAGTGCACGGCGGCGTCGAGATCGCCCACCGTGAACGGCTTGCGCAAGAACGAGCTCCCGCGCGGCAAGGCCGAGCCCTTGAGGGCATCGCGCGCGTGCCCGGACATGAAGATGACGCGCTCGACCGCGAACGACCGCAGCTCGTCGTAGAGGGCCGGTCCGGAGATGCCAGGCAGCACCACGTCCGTGAGGAGCAGATCGATCTTGGCCGGATGGTTCCGCACGAGCGCGAGGGCGTGCTCCGCGTGTTCGGCGGTGAGGATGGTGTAGCCCTTCGCCGAGAGCACGCGTTCGACGAGGCGACGGATCGGCGACTCGTCCTCGACGAGCAAGATCGTGCTCGCGGGCTCGACCTGCGCCTGGACCCGGGGCGAATCGATCTGCGCGCTCACCCGGTCGCGGCGAGGGAGCCGGATCGTGAAGCGGGTCCCCTGCCCGAGCCGGCTCTCGACGGCGATGGTGCCCTTGTGCTGGTCCACGATGCCGTGCACGGTCGCCAGCCCCAGGCCCGTGCCGCGACCACGTTCCTTCGTGGTGAAGAACGGATCGAAGACCTGCGCGAGCGTCGCCTCGTCCATCCCCGCGCCCGTGTCTTCGACGAGCAGCACGATCGACCGCGGCTCGTCCGGGTCGTGAATCGTCGAGCACGTGATGGTGCCGCCGTTCGGCATCGCATCGCACGCGTTCATGATCAGGTTCACGATCACCTGGTTCATCTGCGTGGCATCCGCCTGGGCGATCGCGCCCCCCGGCACGAGGTGAGTCTCGAGACGAACCGTCGCCGGGACGAGGCGTGCGATCATGCGGATCGCGCGCGTGATGACCTCGTTGATGTCGATCGTGGCGAGCGTCAGCACCTGCTTGCGTCCGAACGCGAGGAGCTGAGCCGTCAGCTCGCGGGCGGCCTCCGCGGAGGTGAGGATGCTCTGGATGTCCTCGTACTCCTGCGTGCTCGGCGACGCCGTCTCCAGCATCAGCGACGCGGTGATCAGGACGGGCGTCAGGATGTTGTTCAGGTCGTGGGCGATCCCGCCCGCCAGGAGGCCGAGCGACTCGAGCTTCTGTGCCTGGCGGAGCGTGGCCTCGAGCTTGTCGCGCTGCTCGGCGGCGACGCGCATGACGGTCACGTCCGTGGCAACCC
>JALHPV010000168.1 GCA_022842285.1 Kofleriaceae bacterium | reverse complement strand
GAAGCTCGGCCTCATGAATAACGACACGCTCACCGCGATCGGCGGCGCGCCGATCACCGACGCCGACAAGGCCCTCGAGGTCTACTCGAAGCTGCGCGACCTGAAGCCGGGAGACGTCGTGACCGTCGAGCTCAGGCGCCGCGCCAAGCCGGTCACGTTGGTCTACACACTCACGCGCTAGCGCGGCGGAACCATCGGGCGCGCATCGTTGCCGTGGCGATTCGCTTCGGCGGCATCGAGGTCGTTCGCGGCGGCATCGAGCGTGGCTGCGCTGGCGAAGGCACCGAGCGCCGCGAGCGGCGAACCATCGAAGGTCAACAAGGCCTCGCCGAGCAGCGTGGCCCCGGCCGCCGCCGCGCGCAGCTTCGTGGCCTTGCCACTCCGCGTCCAGCGACTCACGCTCCACATCGAGACGAGCAGCTCGGGATCCGAGTTCGACTGCACGTTGACGAGCTCGGTGGCGATGGCCGTCGCCTGATCACGGAACGAGATCACCTCGATCTTCCGCGGCCCGGGTGCGCCCACGACCGTCCCCGCCGGATCCGCTGCCGCCGACGCCGTCCCGGCGACGAGAACAAGCGCTGCGAGACGGCAACCCATGGCGTCAGTTTGCACCCGAATGCTCCCTTCGTCTCGTGCCCTTCAGAGGCCCTGATTCCCCGGTGGATCCAGGGAGATGCGCAGCACGTCGGCGGATGCCCGGATGGACTCGTCGTACCCGCCGACGACGATCACGTCGCGGGCCCCCACCCGGGTCGCGGTCCCGAACTGCATGGCCGCCGGCAGTGACGCGACTCGCTCGCTCGCGTTCGTCATGAGCACCTCGACGGTCGCGGCTCCGCCGACCACCGCGAAGCGGTCATGGCCCAGCGCCACCACTGCACTCGCGAGCTTGAAGCGCGCATCGATGAGGTTCGCTCCGGGCCAGGTCGTGCCCGTGGCGACCTCGAAGATCTCCGTCGAGCGCAGCTTGCCCTTCCAGTCGCGCGTGTCCGAACCGCCGATCACGAGCAGATCACCGCTGTCGAGCATCTGCGTCGCGTGCTTGTATCGTGGCTGGGTCAGCGCTCCGACGACGGTCGAGCTCTGTGCTGCGGGATCGTACCGTTCGATGCTTGCCACGAGCTCGCCGGCACGGGTGTACCCGCCCACGATGAAGATCGTCCCGTCGTCGGCCACGGTCGCCGTATGTCCGGATCGGCCCGCGCGCAGCGAGCCTCCGCTCGTCCACGCGCCGCCGCGCGTCGCCGACCTCCCCTCGACCTCCGACCACACCGGTGTGAACACGTCGATGGTCGCGTGGGTGCCGGTGTCGTCGCCGCCGCCGATGATGACCACCCGGCCATCGCGCAGCACCGACGCGGTCGCATCGGCTCGTGCGGTGGTGAGCACGCCGACGTCGCGCCACGTATGGGTCGTTGGATCGAGCAGCTCGGCCGTGCGCTGCACGCCGGTCGCTCCCCAACCTCCCGCGACGAGCACCGCCCCGCCTGGCAGGGCCACGGCGATGTGCCCGGCCCGCGCCTGCCGCATCGTGGGCCCGGGGCTCACGTGGTTGGTGCGCGGGTCGAACACCTCCGTCGTGGCCGAGTAGACCTCGTCGCCGCCGTCCGGCCCCTTCTGGAAACCACCGACGATCAGGACCCTCGTATCGGCCATGGTCACCGCGACGTGGCTCGCGCGGGCCTCGGTCAGCGTGGCCACCGGGGTCACCCGAGCCGTGGGGTTCGTCACGATGACCGGTTCCGATCCGGCGGCCCCGGTCGCTGACTGCCGACGGCACGCCCCGAGGACCACGAGGCCCGTGACCACGAGGATGTACGCCGCTGATCTCGTTCGCATCCCGACAGGACGCAGGTACCCACCCACCCGTTAACAACGAAGTTGCGGTCAGGGCTCCGCGCGCAGGGCCACGGTGAGCGCGAGGTCGGGTGCGTCGAGGTCGAGATCGACGGCGTACACGGCGGCGTTCGGGATCATCGGCACGCCGGGGCCGAGCACCTCGAGCAGCCAGAGCCGCATGAGCCCGCCGTGCGAGACGGCCAGTACGGGATCGCTGTGGGTCGTCGCGTTCGCGATCGAGGCCAGGGCGCGCCGCATGCGCTGGACCGCCACGGGCTGCTCCTCGCCTCCCGGCGGCGCGTGGGTCGCGGCCTGCCACCGCTGCCACGCCTCGGGGTGGTGGGTCGCGCACTCGTCGCGCGTGAGCCCCTCGAACACGCCGAACGCCCGCTCGCGGAGCTCTCGTTCCACGAGAGGCGCACCGAGCCCCCGCGCCGCGGCCACGATCTCGGCCGTCTGCCGTGCCCGGGTCAGGTCGCTCGACCAGATGGCCGCGATCGACTCGGAGGCGAGCTTGTCGGCGAGGCCCTGCGCCTGCGTGCGGCCGAGCTCGTTCAACGGAATGTCCGTCGCGCCCTGCAGCTTCCCGAGCGCGTTCCACTCCGTCTGCCCGTGCCGGGCGATGAGAATGCGCCGCCGCCTCATCGGGTCGCGATCCGGATCCCGTGATAGTGCGGCCCGATCACGAGCCCGACCTCGTCCTGCTTGGTCTGCTGTCCCATCCGCCGGCAGAACGCGGCGAGCTCGGCGCGCCGCTTCGAATCCTTGAGCGCCTTCGCCGGCGCGTAGCACTGGATGGGGACCGACTTCTCGCGCCGCTCGCTGCCCGTCGGATCGCGGTACACGCCCTGCCCGGGCGCATACGCGGTCGCACGGCCGAACCAGCGCGCGAGGCACTGCAGGGCCTCTTCGACCCACTTGCCCTGATCGATGGCCGTCGTGCCGTCACGCTCCACACCGGGCACGAAGAGCGTGATGAGCGTGACCGGCTGCGGAGTCCCGAGGGGCGGGCCCTTGTCGAGCGGCTGGACCTTCGCGGCGTCCGCCTTGGCCTGCGCCCTCGCATGAGCTTGCTCGAGCTTCGCCTTCGCCCGGGCCTTCGCCGCGTCCGCCTTCGCCTTCGCCGCGTCCGCCTTCGCCTTCGCCTTCGCGTCCGCCTTCGCCGTGGCGCGGGCGTGCTCCGCCGCGGCCCGGGCGCGCTGCGCTGCCTTGGCCGCTTCGATCTTCGCCTTCACCTTGGCCTTCGCGGCCTCCGCCTTCAGGCGTGCCCTCTCGTCGGCGAGCTTCGGTCGCTCCACGATGCGATCCGTGCCGCGCGCCAACGTGGCCGGGCGGGCCGGCGGGCCGACCGTCGGTCCCGCGGGGGCGAGCTTCGCCGCGGCCCTGTCGGGCTGCGTCGGCGGGCTCACGGACGGCTCCGCTGCGAGGCCGCGAGCATGTTGCAGAAGAGGGCGCCCTGGCCCTTCGCGTCGTCGAGCGCGACGTGGGTGTGCGGGATCGGATCGAACCACGCCTTCGGCATGTTGCGCTTCGTGGACTCGCGATAGGTCGTGCCCAGCACCGCCATCGCGAACGACTTGATGTCGAGCGCCGAATGCGAGAAGGGGGACTCACCCGCGAACGCACGCAGGTACCAGTAGACGAACATGAAGTCGTAGGCGACCGGATAGCCGACGAAGACGGGCGTCCCCGGCAGCGCCTTCACCCACGCGACGTAGGCCGGCATCGCCTCCGCGGGCGCGCGCAGGTTCGTGCGGCAAGCCGCCCACGCAGCGGGCTGGGTGCGCCACCAGTCCATCGTCTTCGGATCGGGCGTCGCCTCGTCGAGCAGCTCGAGGTTGGCCTCGAAGGTTCCGACGAGCGTCTTGTCGGCGCGATAGGCCGCCGATGCGAAGCTGAGCATCGAGTGACGTCCGGGAATCGGACCGTCGGCCTCGACATCGGTGCTCACGTAGATCTCGGGCATCGCGATCCGGTTAGCGCAGGAGCCGGGGGCTGTCGCTGCTGTTCGACGAGGTCATCGGTTTGTGCAGGACGACGGTGCGACCGGCCTCGCGACCGGCGGCATGGGCGGCATTGTTGCGGGTGGTGGTACGGCGCGTGGTGATCCGGCGATGGCGAGCGTGATAGTGGGCATCGAGATCGGCATCCCCGACCCAGACGAGGCCCTCCCCTTTGAGCTCGCGACGCTCGGCGAGGAGCTTCTCGCGGAAGCCGAGGATGACCCCGGAGGTGTACGCGAGCTTGTCGCGACCGTTCCGCACGCGGCGATCGGCGCGGTTCTGCTCCCAGAGGCGAAGTGCGGTCGCGAGGAGGAATGAGTAGACGTGCTCCGCCATGTCGACGTTCGCCCGCGTGCCCGACACCTCGTAGGCCTTGCCGCGGCGGCCGAGGAGCGGCAGGAACACGGGCACGATGATGACCTTGACGAAGAAGAACTCGGCGAGGATGCCAAGAATGGCGGACTCGAGCCGGTTGCTGCGCTTCTCGAGATCACCGATCTGGCGCACGCAGTAACGGCGATCGCGCGCGGCCGCTTCCACGTTGTGCTTGAGCATGAGCTGGTGCGCCTTGCGCATCGCGAGCTCGGCTTCGTTCTGATTGTCGCTACCGGCGAGGGCGAGCAGCTTGCGGATGCGCTCGAGGACGCGGTCGCCTTCGAGGTCGACGCCGCCCGTATCGAGCAGTCCACCGGCCTTCGCATCGATGCCACGCTCGGCGCAGACCCGCTGGAAGGTCTCGCCGTGGGGCGCCTCGTGGCGCGCGTCGAGCACCTCGTCGACGAACTGGTGGGCCATCTCGTGCTGGAGCACGGCGATGACGTCGATCCAGGGCCGCTTCAGGAGCAACGACCGCGAGAGCTCGATGCGCCGCCCCACGGAGACCCAGCGACCGAACAGGTTCGTGCTGTCGACGAGCGCGAACACCGGCGGGACGAGCTTGCTCTTGAAGCGGACGATGTTCTCGTACTCGAAGCAGTGCTCGAGCTCGCGAACCAGGGCCGCTTCCAGCTCGGCGGTGAGACCCGCGTGCATGTCACATGGGTACCACCTCGGTCTGACGCTGCCAGGGGATGCGGAGGTTGCGCGTTCTGGTCGCGAAACTGCGCCAGCCGGCAGTGCTACCGTCTCGTCGATGCGGTGGGTGGCCCTGCTCGCGGCGTGCGCCTCATGCGTGGTCGCGCCGCGACCGCTCGTGGCGCCGCCGAACGACCAGACGACGATCGTGCTCATGACGGGGGTGCTCGGTCCGCCGCTCAACGACATCGCGCGCCACCCGTGGCTCGCCGTGCGGCTGAAGGGCGAGACGACCTGGCACGTCTACGAGGTCGGGGGCGGCGGCGACGAGCCGGACCCGATCACCACACACGAGCCGTACGAGGAGCTGATCCTCCACAAGGTCTGGCGCGGCGACGATGTGGCAGCCGCGTGCGTGATGCGCGAGGGGCCGATCGTCAAACAGGAGATCCAGCGCCACTACATCTTCTACCCGGGCCCGAACAGCAACACGTTCGGCGACGTCGTCCTGCGCCGCTGCAAGCTCGCCGCGAGCCTGCCCTCGACGAGCGTCGGCAAGGACTGGCGCGGCGTCTTCGGCGCGGGCCTCACGAGCGAGCGAACGGGCGTGCAGATCGAGACGCCGGTGCTCGGCTTCAAGGTGGGCCTCAAGGAAGGCATCGAGATCCACTTCCTCGGCCTCTCGATCGGCATCGACTTCTGGCCGCCGGCGCTCATCGTCCCGCTTGGCCCGGGGCGGATCGGATTCGCGGACCGATGAGAGCGCTGCTCGTCCTCGTGCTGCTCGCCGGCGTCGCGCACGCCGAGATCAAGGGGGGCTCGTTCCTGCACTACGAGGTGTCAGGGCTCACCGTCGTCGACGAGCAGGTGGATCGCCCGGCCGGTCCCGTCGCGAAGGAGCTGTATCTCGGCGGGGCGCGTCTGCACGGCTTCATCGCGGCGAATCACTCCGTCGCGTACCACACGGGCCTCGACATCCTCGTCGGGGGGACGTCGCGACCAGGGGGCTTCGCGTACGACCTCGCGCTGTTTCCCGTCGGCACGATCGTCCGCTTCGGCGCGACCTCGATCGTGGGAGTCGGCATCGGCGTCGGCTTCTCGGGGGCGACCGGCGCGCTCGACGACGCGGTCACGATGCCCGTCGAGGTGATCCTCGAGGTGGGCCGCAAGCATCGCTTGCTCGCCCGCGCCCGCTTCTCGTACGTCGCCGGAGCGGACTCGCGCCAGAGCGCCGCGCCGAGCATCCCGTTCGCAGACGAGCTCGATGCGACGCTCGGCGTTCGGCTCGGCCGCAAGTACGACCGCTTCGGCCTGCACTCGGGCAATGGCTACTTCCTCGGTGTCAGCTACCGCGAGGTGGCCGGGATGCGGTTCGCCGGGGTGACGCTCGGCTACTCGATCGATCTCGCCACGCCGCGTGACTGGCTCGAGGGTCCTGTCGACTAGCGATTCCAGATCCGTTGCCGGAGCGGAGTCGGACCATCCGGTCTTCTGCGATGATGGACGGCGGGTGATGCGTACGCTCCTTCTCGGTTCGGTGCTGGCGGCCTGTGGCTCGAGCGCGCCGACACCCACGACCTCGACGGGGTCGGCCGCGCCTCCGCCCCCGTCGGCCTGGCGCGTGCCGGCGGGCTGGAAGACCGAGGTCATCCCCTTCCCGCTCGGCTTCGCCCCGACGGTGGTGCACACCGGCGTCGAGGAGCTGCGCTTTCCACCGGGCATGTTCGAGCCCGAGCAGCCCGACTACTGGTCCTATGTCTTCGCGTGGCGCCTGACCGATGCGGCGTCGCTCGACGCGCCGGCCCTCGGCGCCGAGCTCACCGCGTACTTCGCGGGCCTCGTGGCGGCGGTCGACACCGAGGGCGTGGTCACCGCGCGCGACACGATCCGGGTCGAGGCCTCCGCCGCCGGTGACTCGACGTGGGAGCTGACGGCGCAGACGTTCGATGCTTTCAAGACCGGCGGGGCGATCACCCTCGTCGGTCACGCCCGGCGCGAGACCTGCGGCACGGGCTCGCTCTGGGTCTTCGTACTCGCCCGCCCTGACTCGGGCATTCGCGCCGAGCTGGACGCGCTGGCCGCGGAGGCGACATGCGGACAGGAGGCGCGATGATGCGCCAGGTGCTGCTCGCGGCCGTCCTGCTCGCGGGCTGTCGCAAGGCCGATCGCAAGCAGGAGCCCGCCACGCCGCCAACGGGCAGCACCGGCGGCGCTCCGGTCCAGCCCAGCGCCCCGGGGGCTGATCCCGTGCTCGAGGAGATCGGCCGCCCCGACAAGCCGATCGTGGGGCGCGACGAGGGCAGAGGCGAGAAGCTGGGCAGCCTCGCCGCGATCTCGATCGACGAGACGGCCTCCGTCGATCCGCGCGCCGCGGCTCTCATGGAGTACGTCGTGCCGCTGATGCACGAGGGCGTCGTCGCGTGCTCCTCCACGGCGATCGGCGAGCACACCCTGCTCACGGCCGCGCACTGCATCGCCGGCGCCACGCCTCCCGTGCCCGCCGTCGGATCGTTCCCCGAGTCGATCACCGCGATCGCACAGCGAGCCTGCGGACACGGCGCGTGCGATACGGCCTTCCCGCAGGCGCAGGGCGATCACTTCCGCGAGGACATCGCCACCATCTGGCTCGAGGCGGCCCTCGGGACGACCGGCATCCGTCAGCTCGCCACGCTGAAGGGCGATATGCCCGGCGCGTACATGCTGTCAGCCCGCACCGGTCGGGCGCATCCGGTGTGCCGCGCGGTGGCGGTCGATGGCGTCGGAGAAGCCGCGGGCTTCATCGAGCGTGGCGATTCGGGCAGTGCCGTCGTGGCGCTGCGATCCGACGGCACGCCCGTCGTCCTCGGCGTGGTCTCGCACCGCTTCTCCGAGGCCGGCCGCTGGTACTTCGCGTTGCTGCAGAACGCCCTGCCCTGGCCCGCCGCCGCCACCGACGCGCGCCCCGAGCTCGTGGCGCTGGACACGCTGGACTTCGCGCAGCTCCGCGACTGTCCGTGACTCACTCCATGTGACCGGCAGCCACGCAGGTGCAGCTCGGTTGCTAGCCCTCGGTGTTCCGCATGAAGTCTGCGACCTCGGCAAATCGCTTGTCGAGAAACGCTCGCAGCGGCCCCGTGAGCTTGAAGTCGTCCATCGCCGCCGTCATGCAGCGCATCCAGGCGTCGCGCATCGCGATGTCGACCTTCACGCGGCCATGCCGCATGCGCAGGCGAGGGTGTCCGTGTTTCTCGATGTAATCCTGAGGACCACCCAGCCATCCGACGAGGAACAGCGCGAAGCGCGACTGCGCTCCGGGGTCGACCTTGCCGTCGGGCGTCGTCGGATGCAGCTGGGTCAACACGGGTTCGCGCTCGGCCATGATGGCGTAGAAGCGCTCGGCGAGAGCAGTCACCCGGTCGGCGCCACCGAGCATGTCAAACGGCGTGGGGTCCACGCGAAGAGTGTGCCTCATGCCGCACGTGTTGCGGCCAGATGAAGCGAGTTAGTCTCGCTCGGTGATCAAGGTCCACAAGTACGGTCCGGCGTTCGGACTCCCCGATGCGAGTCCATTCGTCACGAAGGTCGAGACCTACCTGCGCATCGTGGGCGAGCCTTACGAAGAGGTCCTCACGGATGTCCGCAAGATGCCGCGCAAGCAGCTGCCGTGCGCCACCATCGATGGCGTCATCGTCCCCGACTCGTCCGCGATCATCGAGCGCCTCGAGGCGCGCCGCTCCACCAAGCTCGATGCGCACCTCGACCCCAAGGAGCGCGCGATCGCCTTCGCCTTCAAGACGATGCTCGAGGAGCATCTCTACTTCGGCCTCCTCTATTTCCGCTGGACGGCCGACGACGGATGGCGCGTCTTCGAGCCCGGCCTCCGCGAGATGCTCGGCAAGCTCGGGGTCCCGTCTCTCCTGCGGGGCCTCGTCTCCGGCCAGGCTCGCAAGCAGGTCACGTCCCGCCACGAGACCCAGGGCATCGGTCGCAAGCCGCGCGAGGAGCTCGCCGCGACCTGCAAGGACATGCTCGACTCTCTCTCGACGTACCTCGGCGACAACCCCTTCCTCTGCGGCGATAAGCCCACGACCTACGATGCGACCGCCTACGCCTTCATCGCCGGCGTCCTCGCCCCGGCGTTCAAGAACGAGGTCCGCGACCACGCGACCAGCAAGCAGAACCTCGTCGCCTACGACAACCGCATGAAGGCCGCGTACTGGTCGAGAGCCTGATCCAGGCCCTGGCCGAGAAACGGCCCCGGCGTGCGCACGAACAGCGCGACCAGGAGCAGCATCCACGCACGCCAGGCCGCCCGCGCCCCTGGCTCGATCTCGTCGCCCTCCGGCGCCGCAGGCCGGTCTCCGTCGACGGTGGGTTCCGCTCGTGCGTCCCACGTGCCCCGCCTGCCCGGGTCGAGCTCGTCGTCAGCCCTCGTACCGCACGCGCGCAGCAACGCGATCGTTCTCCACGTGGACGTCCGCATCAGTTGGCCGCCACCGTCGTCGGCGCGACGAGATCGCGGGCGTAACCGCGGAAGCGCGGAGTCGGGTTCTTGGACGTGCGCACGCGAACGAGCGAGCCCGGGTTCTGCGCGTTACCGTAGACCGTGACCCAGCCGGGCGGGATGTCGGGCGACGACCAGTGATAGAGGAGCCGTGCGTCGCGGGGCGCGAGGTTGACGCAGCCATGACTGCGCGGCTTCCCGAAGCCGTCGTGCCAGTAGGCGGTGTGGAGCGCGAAGCTCTGGTCGTAGAACATGGTCCACGGCACATCGGCGACGGAGTAGATCTCGTTCTTGCTGCTCGTCATGGTGGTGCGCTCGTGCTTCGTGGCGATGCGCGAGACCAGCTGCGGTGTCGAGTGCCCGTACTTGCCGGTGGAGACGAGAGTGGCGTAGACGGGGCGCTCGCCCTCGTAGGCGACGAGCACCTGCTCGTCGAGATCGATATCGAACCACTTCTCCGTCGGGCCGGTACCCGGCGGCGGCGCCACGACAGACGCGATCCGGACGTCCGCGCGCCGGACCCACATCCCATCCGAGATGCGGACGAAGCGCCCCGACTCCTCCTCGACAGCGACGACGGTGCGCGGCGGAAGCGAGCCAGTGGAGCGGGCCCGGGCAGAGGGCTCGGCGTAGGTCTTCACCGGCTCCTTCGGCTTGTCCGCCGATCGGAGCCACGCCGGCATGGCCGTCCACTCGCCGAGGACGACGCCCTGGAAGCTCGACGGCGAGAAGCGCGCGATCGAGGACTCGGGAATGAGATCACCACCACTCGTGCGCCAGAACCGCTGCCCGTCGATCGTGACCGAGCCGCGCGAGCGCACCGAGTTGGAGCCGACGAGGGGCCGCGCGTTGACACCGGCCCGCGCATCCTCCGCGTTGGCGTAGGCCATGACGTTCTTGCCACGGACGGTGCCGTAGGTGCCGGGGACGAGCGGATCGTCGGCCGCGTACTCGTCGGTGAGCGATACGGTGGTCGCCGTCGTGGGCGCCTCGGTGCTCGCCGTGACCTGGTCGTCGCACACCCAGCCGCGCGGCTCGAGAAGGAGCCACCGCGTGTCGCAGCCCGCGCCCGCCTCGCGAGAAGCCTGCACGCCGGCACGCGTGCCCTTGCGGATGATGCCGGCGCGCTCGCCATCGATGTCGGGCGTGACGAAGACGATCGTCGTCTTCGTCAGCTCGACGCTGCGCACCCCGGCGCCCATCACGGTCGCAGTCGCCGACGGCGTGGTCGCGACGATGGACGGAATCGCGACTGCGGGCGCGGCCATCTCGGTCGTGGGCGCCTCCGCGGGCGCGTCGGCGCGGACGGTCTCCATCTCGACGATGGTCTCGTCCTCGGGAAACACGCCGGCCGGTTGGCTCCCCGCGCAGCCGATCAGGATCAGTGCAAGTGCCCCTCGCATGAGGTGGGCATTCAGCAAGCACCACGCCCGCGCTAACCACGCGGACCTACGTCAGCCACTACGCAAGAACTTGCGTGGTCACGCAAACGTCCGGCCCTCGGACTAGAACAGGTGTCGCAGGGGTCCGACCCCTGCGACACTTCGCCTGCTCGCCGCGCGCACGCGTCCGCCCCTCGGACAAAGACAGGTGTCGCAGGGGTCCGACCCCTGCGACACCTCTGCTTGTATGAATCTGCTTCTCGGAGCTAGCGGTCGAACTTCTTGGTGATGCCGTAGAGCTTGATCTTGTGGACCAGCGTTCGCAGCGGCAGGCCGAGGGAGCGGGCGGCCTCGGTCTGGTTGCCGTTGGCCTTGTGCAGCGCCTTCACGATCAGGCTCGCCTCGTACTGGCGGACCTTCTCCTTGTAGTCGGTCGAGCCGGAGGCCTCGGCCTCGGCGAATTCGGGCTCGGGCTGCGAGGCGCCGCGCACGCGATCCGTCAGGTCCGCCATCACGAGGACCTTGCCCTCGGCGAGGACGACGGCGCGCTCGATCACGTTGCGCAGCTCGCGAACGTTGCCCGGCCACGAGTACTGCTCGAGGGCCGCCATGGCCTGCGGGTCGATGGAACGCACGAGGCCGCCGGCTTGTTTCGCGGCTTCCTTCAGGAAGCGCTCTGCGAGGGGCTTGATCTCGTCGACGCGCTCGCGCAGCGGCGGCACGACGACCTGCACCGTATTGAGGCGGTAGAGGAGATCCTGGCGGAAGGTGCCGGCGGCGACCATCGTCTCGAGGTTGCGGTGGGTGGCGGCGATCACGCGGACATCGACGGCGATCTCCTTGTGCCCGCCGATGCGCGTGACCTGCTTGGTCTCGAGGACGCGTAGCAGCGCCGCCTGGGCCTGCGCCGCGAGCTCGCCGATCTCGTCGAGGAAGACGGTCCCGCCGTCGGCCTGTTCGAAGATGCCGCGTGCGGACTTGTCGGCGCTGGTAAAGGCGCCTTGCTCGTGACCGAAGAGGACGCTCTCGATGAGAGTGGCGGGGATCGCGGCGCAGTTGATGGTGCAGAGCGGCTGCTTCTTGCGCGGGCCACCCTCGTGGATCGCACGGGCGATGACTTCCTTGCCCGTGCCGGTCTCGCCGTTGATGAGGACGGTGACGGTGGAGTGCGCGAGGCGCTTCACCGTCGCCATCACCTCCTTCATCGCGGCGTTCTTGGTGATGACGCCACCGCTGTCGGGTGTGACGGTGGTCGGAACCGCCGACGGGGCGGTGACCTGGAGCGCGGCGATCAGCTCGTCGGGCGAGCCACCGTTGGCGGGGAACGCCACGCTGCGGGCGGTCAGAGGCGGGGTGCCACCGGCGAAGTCGCGCGCGAGGGCATGCGCGGTCTCGGGAGTCGCCTCGGGCACGAGGACGAGCACCGCTTGCGGACCGTAGATGCCGACGCGATCGACGGGCCGGAGTCGTGGGCGCAGCCGATTCGCCCACTGACTGACATGGCCTTCGGTGGCGTTGGCGCCGCGCACCATCAGCAGGCCGAACGTGCGACCGAACATGCGCGCACGGGCAAGCTCGTCCTCGAGGGCGGCCAGAAACCGATCGTGACCGTCGAAGCCGCGGAGCTCGGCGTCGAGGGCCGCGAGGCTATGGATGGCCACCTTCACCGGGCCGATCGAGATGCTGTCGCCCGGCATCACCTTGGCCTGCGTGATCAGCTCGCCGTTCTTCTTCGTGCCGTTCGTGCTCGCGAGGTCTTCGACCCAGATGCCTTCGTCATCCCAGAGGAAGCGCGCGTGCTGCCGCGAGAGGCCCGGATCCGGAATCTCGATGTCAGACGGCGCCGCGCGTCCGACCACGAGCGGTCGCCCGTGAACGAGCTGCGCGACGGCCGCGCCATCGCGGTGGTAGAGCACCAGCGTCGTGCGGGGGCGGGCATCGAGATGGTCCCCCTTCAGCGTTGTTTGGCCCTTGAGGGTGGTCTGGTTGCTCAATCGAGCAAGATCTTGCGTACCTCTCGCAAGGAAATGCAAGGGTTTAGACGTGGTCCGGCGGTTGCTCTAAGGGAGGGCACACCAACCGGAGGGAACGACAATGCTTTCAGGTCTCATCACGATTGCAGGCGGAATTCTGGCGGCTTCAGCGCTCATCATCGCGCGCAAGCCCAACGCAGCGAAGCTCATCGACAAGATGACGCCCTATCAGGGCTGGATCGGCGTGGTCATGTTTGGCTGGGGCGTCTGGGAGCTCATCGGCTGCGTGCGCTTTCTCGGCCTCCTGAAGGCCGCCCCGATGGCGTGGGTCTTCTGGCTCGCGACGGGCGTGGCTGACATCCTGGTCGGCTTCCTCCTCGGGTTCGGCCTGCTGACCAAGTACACGCTCGGCAACTCGCCACTTGCTCAAGCCAAAGGCCAGGCGATTCGAGGAAAGCTCGCCGGCTATCAGGGCGCCTTCGGCATCTTCGCCATCATCATGGGCATCCTCTACATCGTCCTCGTCTGAATCAGTCGACGACGAGTGTCGACGGCCATCGGCGACACTTCAGTGCGTGAACTCGCTCGCGAGCCAAGCGGTCCCGTCGAAGCGGGCCGCCTCATTCATGCCGCTCGCGAACAGGTGGTCGTCATCGGCCCACAGCTTGTACGAGTACACGTTGGCCTTGAACGACACGATGGAGTCACCGTCGAGGACATCGAGGCCATCGCGTCCGGCGCCGACGAACACGCGGCCCTGGAAGCGCGCCACGGCGAAGAAATCTCGCGCCGCAGGTGCAGCAAACTGCGTGACCGCCTCGCCCCGAATCTGTCCGCACATGCCTGCGGCGCCTGCATACAGCATGGCGTCTCCATCGACCGCGAGGTGGCGAATGTCCCCATCGGGTGCCACCTGAATGGGGTGCCAGGCTCCCTCGCTCCGTCGAAACACCCGTCCTCGGTTCGCCGCCGCATAGAGCGACCCGTCGGCGCTTTCGGCGACGTGGAAGACCTCGGCATCGGGGATCGAGCGGTCGTGCAACCCACTACCGTCGTAGTGGCCGACATAGCCCTCCAGACCAACCAGGTACACGCCCTGCGCGGCCGCACACAGCCTCGTGACATCGCGGTCGTGCGTCAGGACGACCTCAGGCGCGTCGATCGGGCCTCGCCGTAGCACCTTGCCAGAGTGCGCGAGGTAAACCTCGTCGCTGTCTGCGAGGCACATCGAATAGACCCACGATGGTTGCGAGTACTGTGTCTCGAGGTCGTCGGTCGAGAAGTCGTCACACGCATTGATCTCGCTGATCCACGTGTTGCGGTCCTCATCACTGGAGACGACGAGGCAGACCATGCCCGTACCTCGATAGGGGAACGCTTCCAGTGCCGTAGCCGTGAGTTTAGGCGCCACAGGCGAATGGTCCAGCAGCTGGGGGCCGACGGCAATGACGCTCGACTGTTCTTACCGCAGCAGGTAGGAGATCGTGGGTCGATGGTGTCGTCACTCATGCGCCGAGCTCGGGCCGCGACTTCGTGAAGCGATGACCGTGAGACCGCAAGCGAGCGATCGCCGCGTGGCATCGCGGCGCCGGGCCTCGAAGGTGCCCGCGGCGGGTCGTCTCCTCGCCGCTTGCCTCAGGCTCTCTCATCAGGTGCCGGCATTTCTTGTAACTGGCCGGTCTGATTCCGCATCGTACGCGAGTGCCTAAGCTCGACCTCGAGGCCATCCCGCAGACCAACAAGACCGGCTATCCCGCGCCGTTCGCGGAGGCGGTGGCAGGGCGATTCGTCCGGCGCCTCGCCCCACCGACGGGACTGACGGACTTCGGCGCGAGTCACGTGGTCCTGCAGCCCGGGGCCTGGTCATCGCAGCGGCACTGGCACGAAGCCGAAGACGAGATGGTCATCATGCTCGCCGGCGACGCCGTGCTGATCGACGACGCCGGCCGCACGCCCATGCGGCCCGGTGATGTCGCGGTGTTCCGCAAGAACGACGGCAACGGGCATCACATCGTCAACGAGAGCAGTGCTCCATGCACGTTCGTCGCGATCGGCCGTCCGCCCGTCGGACCGTGTCACTACCCGGATCACGATCTCGCCTACATCGATGGCACGTTCGTCCACCGCGACGGCACGGCCTACTGATGGAGATCCCGTGGCCCGAGGTGTCGGCGGTGGGCATTCGCACGACGGCGGATGGCCCCTTCGAGGAGGACGTGTTCTGGCTGTTCGTGACCCCGCGCGGCACGGCGGAGGTGCCCGGCCGCTTCATCGACGAGGCCGTCCTCGACGGGGTGCGCGCTCATCTGCCCGGCTTCGCCTGGGAGAAGATGATCGCGGCCTCGATGTCGACCGACGAGCGCCTGTGGCGAGCGTGGCATCGCGAGGACTCGCGCTATGCACCATCGAAGGACGAGCTCGCGGCCCGGTTCGCCGCGCTGGTGGCCCGGCT
>JALHPV010000167.1 GCA_022842285.1 Kofleriaceae bacterium | reverse complement strand
GCACGTGGCACGTGGCACGTGCACGAACGCCCCTAACTGAAACTGACCGGCATTGGCGCCAAGACTCGCGAGCTAATCGACGTCGTTGTGCAGGGCGGCGAGCACGTTGGGCTCGCCGCCAGCGGCCTCCCTGACGAGCGGCTTCGGCGCGCGCGGCGCGGTCTCGGGCGCATCCGCCGGGAGATCCTTCACGAACGAGACGTAGGCCATCGCGGGGCGCTTGCTGTGCTCGGTGGTCACGAAGCGAACGCCGTCGAAGGCCCAGCCCTGCCCCACCCACTCGTTGACGCAGGTCTCGATCGTCTCGTCGGTGACGGGCGCGACCTCGACGAACTTGTAGCGTGGGGGCATCAGCGCTTGCCCTTCGCGAGGAGCTCCGCTGCGTAGGGCGCGTGATAGGTGATGATGATGTCGGCGCCCGCGCGCCGCATGCCCGTGAGCGTCTCGAGGACGATGCGCTCGCGATCGATCCAGCCCTTCTCGGCCGCGGCCTCGATCATCGCGTACTCGCCCGACACCGCGTAGGCGGCGATGGGGAGGTTCACCTCGTCGGACACGGCGCGCACGACATCGAGGTAGGCCAGCGCCGGCTTCACCATCACGATGTCGGCGCCTTCGGCCGCATCCATGCCGGCTTCGCGGACGGCCTCGGCCACGTTGCCGTAGTCCATCTGGTGGCCGCGGCGATCGCCTTCCTGCGGGGCCGAGGCCACGGCCTCGCGGAACGGACCGTAGTAGGCCGAGGCGTACTTCGCCGAGTAGGCCATGATCGCGACCTGATCGAAGCGCTCCTCGTCGAGGCTCTCGCGGCACGCACCGACAAAGCCGTCGAGCATGCCGGACGGGGCGACGACATCGACGCCCGCCTTCGCGTACGAGAGGACGGCCCGCGCGAGGTTCTCGAGCGACGCGTCGTTGTCGAGCTGGCCGTCGTGCAGGACGCCGCAGTGGCCGTGATCGGTGTACTCGCAGAAGCACGCGTCGGCCATCACGGTGAGCCCTGGCCGCGCCTTCTTGATCGCGCGGATGGCCTTCTGCACGACGCCCGAATCCTTCCACGCCTCGCTGCCGACGGCGTCCTTCCGCTCGGGGATGCCGAACAGGAGCACGGCGGGGATCCCGAGGTCCGCGGCCTTCTGGGCGGCCTCGACCGCCTTGTCGACGGAGAAGTTGAACTGACCCGGCAGGGAGCTGATCGGCTTCTCGACGCCGGAGCCCGGCACCACGAACAGCGGATAAACGAAATCTTCGGGGGACAGGCGCGTCTCGCGCACCATGCGGCGGAGGGCCTCGGTGCGACGCATCCGGCGCGGGCGGTAGTCAGGAAAGTTCATCGGGATCGATCTCCTAAGGAGCGATGTCTCGGACCGCCCCGCGTCGCAGGACACGTCGCTTCGCTCGAGTCCGAGTCATCGCACCGGTGGGTATACCCCAGCCACCGCCGCGGCCACGCCCTCCGGCGTCGGGGTGCGGGCCACCGCGATGCGATCGACACCCCGCTCGCGCAGCGCGGCTGCCGTGGTCTCGCCGATCGCGACGAGCGGCACGGTCAGCGTGCGCACCCCGACGAGCGCATCGAGCGCCATCACCTGCGACGGGGCGAAGACCACACACGCGACCGCGGTGGCGAGCGCGGCCCGCCCTGGAGCCAGCAAGGCCGCGTCGGTGACCGCGACCGTTCGATAGGCCACGATGTCGTCGACCTCGATGCCGGCGGCACGCAGGATCGCGATGCCCTCCTCCCGTCCATCCTCGGCCCGCGGCACGAGCACGCGCAGAACGCCCCGCGCGATGATCGCCTCCGCCAGCGACGCCGCGTCGCGCACCCCGTCGGGCGTCACCACCGCGAGCCCGGCATCCGCGAGCACGCGCGCGGTGGCCGATCCCACGGCGACGATCTCCGGCACCGGCCCGGCCCCGAGGGGGCCTCGAAGGGCCCCCGAAGTCGAGCCATGTGGCGAGGCGGTTCGTTCGAGCGCGCGCCGCAGCGCCTCGGCGGCCCGTGGGCTCGCGACCGCGATCGCGCCATAGCCGCCCCGTTCGAGCGCGCGCACGAGCGCCTCCGGATCATCGGCCTCTTCCGTGCGGGTGAGCGGCAGCGCGACGACGCCGAGGGGAGCGAGCGCCTGCGCATACCGCGCGCATCCTGCCTCGTCGCGCGTGAGAACGACCCGCGCCATTCCGGCATCGTAGATCACTTCTGACCGTAGCCCGTAGCCCGTGGCCCGTAGCCCGTAACTGGCATGCACGGTGCTCGTGCGTGTGAGCATGGCCGGTCCGCTCGCCGCCTCCACCTACCAGGCTCCTCGCGCGAAGCGCGGCTCCGGCACCGGCCTCGACATCGAGCTGGCGCGCGTCCAGAAGATCACGCGCGCGCTCGACACCTACATGCTCGACCCGATCCTCGGCCTGGTCCTGCCGGGGGCCGGCGATCTCATCGCCTCGTGCTTCGGCTTCTACGTCATCTCCCTCGCGCTGCGGCGCGGCGTGTCGAAGCTGGTCGTGGCGCGCATGCTCCTGAACCTCGCCATCGATGCGCTCGTCGGGTTGATTCCGCTGGCGGGTGATCTGTTCGACTTCGGCTTCAAGGCGAACCAGCGCAACCTCGCCCTCCTCACCGACCGTGCGCATCAGGGTGGCAGGGCGACCGTGAAGGACTGGCTGGCCGTCGTCGGCGCGGGCCTGGTCTTCGGGTCCGTGATCGGGCTCGGGCTCTACGCCCTGGTCGCGGTCATTCGCGCGATCGTGTAGCGTCGGCGCGTGACGCGTCTCCTGTTCGCGCTGGCCGCGCTGGCCTTGGTCGGGTGCTCCTCGCGGCCCGCGGCCAAGCACGACGACGCCCCGACGGTTCGCCCGCCGACCGAAGGCCCGAAAGTCGTCATCACCGGTGACCAGGGCGAGCTCGTCGTCTCCGTCGAGGTCGTGAGCACGCCGGCGACGATCGAGCGCGGCCTCATGTGGCGCGAGTACCTGGCCCCCGACGCGGGCATGCTCTTCCTGATGCCGGGCGAGGAGCGCGACTGGTCCTTCTGGATGCGAAACACGCTGATCCCGCTCGACATGATCTTCATCACGGGCAGCATGACGATCGCGGGCATCGTCGAGAACGCCGAGCCGAGGACGGAGACCGAGCGCAAGGCCGGCGCACCGTCGCGGTACGTGCTCGAGGTGAACGGTGGGTGGTCTGCGACGCACCACGTCAAAGCCGGCGCGCGCGTGCGGTTCGTCGGCGTTCCCCAGTAAGAGCGAGCTGGATCACGCGCGCACCGACGGGGTTGCGCGTATTGTGCGCGCTGCGCGGTTTGCGTTAGAACCGCTCTACTCTTAGCCCAGGGGATTTCAATGGCATCGATCCGTCCGATTTTGTTCTCGCTCCTTCTCGTCCCGATGGTCGCCTGCGGCGGCGACGACGGCGGCGACTCTGCCGATGGTGACGGCATGGTTACCGGCGAGACGTACCAGTACGTCGCGAAGTCCGTCTTCGTGCCGTCGGCCAACCAGCACCCGGGCCAGTTCGGCCTGAACATCGACAACGATGCGGATGGCGTCGACAACAAGCTCGGCACGGCGATCGTGACGATCGGCACCACCCTGCAGAACCCGACGCTCGGCAGCGAAGCCGTCAACGCCGCCGTCGCCGACGGCAGCATCATCTTCCTCGCCGAGGTGCAGACCCCGGCGTTCGACGCCGCCGCGGGCGCGGGCTTCGTGCTCTCGAAGGGCACGAACCCGATGCCGGCCGCGTGCACCGACCCGCTGACGCCGGCCACGTGTGGTCAGCACCTCATGGGCACGGGCATGTTCACTTCGACGGCCGCGTCGGCCCAGCTGAAGGGCTCGATCACCGGCGGCACGATGACCGCGGGCCCCGGCGAGCTCACGCTCCAGATCGCCCTCGGCGACTCGGACCCGCTCGATCTCGACCTGGTCCTCGCGCAGGTGAAGGTCTCCGGCCTCGACGAGAGCGGCACCGCGGCGTGCACCATCAGCACGCCCGACAGCTGCGTTCGCATCGGCGGCGCGATCACCGACGCCAACATGGACACCAAGGTCCTCCCGGCGATCAAGGCCTCGCTCATCGACCCGCTCCTCGAGGAGGGCTGCGAGATCGGCCGCGCGGGTATGCCGATCCCCGGCGGCTCGGGCAACTACGACCGCTGCGGCTGTGAAGGCGCTGCGATCATGGTCATCGGTCTCCTCGACGACGTCGAGGACTGCGCGGTCACCGTGCAGGAGATCAAGGACGACACCGTTGTCGGCAACCTGATCAAGCCCGACATCACCCTCGAGGGTTGCACGGGTCCGTGCGCCATCTCGGTCGGCGTGATGGCGTCGATGACGACGGCCGAGTTCTAGTAGCTACTGAATCGTCGAGATGCCGGCGGCCGCGAGGGCGCTGGCTCCGACGAGGCCGGCATCGTCGCCGAGCTCGGCCCGCACCACGGTGAGGGGCTCGAGGGAGGCGGCCGGCGCTGCGACCGCGAGCGAGAGCAGGACCTGCTCGTACAGCGTCGGCGCTCGTCCGAGAAAGCCGCCGCCAAGCACGAGGCGCTCGCTGTTGAGCAGCGCGATCGCGTTGCCGAGGGCGACCGCGAGCAGGGGCGCGAGCTCGGTCCAGAGTGCGAGGGCCCACTCGTCACCGTTGGCCGCGGCCTCGTCGACATGGCCGGGCGTGACGGCGTCGATGCTGCCCGCCAGCGCGACGGTGGCGGGCGACGCGCCGGCGGCGATCTCCTTCGCGATGCGCGCCGCGACGTAGCTGCCGCCAACGTAGGCCTCGACGCAGCCGCGGCTCCCGCACGCACACGGCGCGGCGGCGTCGTCCCAGCGGACCTTCACGTGGCCGATCTCGCCCGCGCAGTTGCTCGCGCCCTCGACGAGCCGACCCTCGGCGATCACGCCACCGCCGATCCCGGTACCGACGAACACGGCGAGGACGTTCTGCGAGCCCCGCGCGGCGCCGGCCACCGCTTCGCCCCAGGCGATGGCGTTGACGTCGTTGTAGATGCCGAGCGCGTAGTGCGGTCCGAGGCGCGCCTTCAGCTGCTCGCCGAAGTTCACATCGCGCCAGCGCAGGTGCGGCGAGTTGGCGACGGTGCCGCGCCGATCGCGGAGCATCGCCGCGAGGCCGATGCCCACGGGCACGGGCCGTGCGCCGAGGTACGGCGTGGCGAGCCGCTCGACGTGAGATGCGATGCGCTCGACGATCGACGCCGGATCGCGCGCCTCGCCGACGGGTTCCTTGTGGACCTCGATGGGCGTGGCGAGCTGCGTGTCGCCGCCGGCGAACGCCGCGACGCGGAAGTTCGAGCCGCCGAGATCGACGCCGATGCGCGGCGGCATCGTCATGGGGCGATCGCCTTCGTCGCGGTGGCGATGACCGCCTCGAGCTTGCCGCGGATCTGCGCGAGGGCGGCCTCCGTCGGCGCCTCGGCGCGCATGACGAGCACGGCCTGCGTGTTCGAGGCGCGCACGAGGCCCCACCCGCCCGCGAGCGTGGCGCGCACGCCATCGATCTTGTTCACGGCCGTGACGTCGGGATCCTGTTCGAGAGCCGCCGCCACCGCGGCGACGATCGCCACCTTGTGCTCGTCCGGCACGTCGATGCGAATCTCCGGCGTGTTGATCGCGGGCGGGAGCTCGGCGGCGAGCTCGGCGAGGGTGCGGTCCCCCTTCGAGAGCAGCTCGAGCAAGCGCGCGCCGGCATAGATACCGTCGTCGAAGCCGAGCCAGCGATGCGCGAAGAAGATGTGACCCGACATCTCGCCCGCCAGCAGCGCGCCTGTCTCCTTCATGCGCGCCTTGATGAGCGAGTGGCCCACCTTCCACATCTCGGGCTTGCCCCCGGCCTTCGCGAGCTCGTCGTACATCGTCTGCGAGCACTTCACCTCGCCCACGAACTTCGCGCCCGGCACCTCGGCGAGCACGGCCTTGCCGAGGAGGATCATCAGCTGATCGCCCCACAGGATCTTGCCGGTCGCGTCGACGGCCCCGATGCGATCCGCGTCGCCATCGAACGCGATACCGAGCTCGGCGCCGTCGGCCTTCACGCGTGCGACGAGCTCCGCGATGTTCTCGGGCTGGGTCGGATCGGGATGGTGATTCGGGAAGCGACCATCGAGATCGCAGTACAACGGCACGACCTCGAAGCCGAGCCGGCGGTACAGACCGAGCGCCGTTGGACCGCCCGCGCCATTGCCGGCGTCGACGACGATCTTGAAGCGCCGCGGTCCCATGCGGAGCTGGCCATCGGCGTACGCGTGGTAGGCCGACATGACATCGCGCGACGACATCGCGTGACGTGGATGGGGCGGCTGACCGGCGGCGAGGAGCTCGGTCACGCGATCGCGGATCGCGGCGATGGCCTCGCCGTGCAGCGTCTGACCGCGCAGCATCATCTTGAAGCCGTTGTCCTCGGGCGGGTTGTGGCTGCCCGTGATGATCACCGCCCCCGCCGCGTCGAGGTGATGGCCCGCGAAGTAGAGGACGGGCGTCGGCACCACCCCGATGTCGATGACGGCGGTGTGCGCCCGCAGGCCATCGGTGAGGGCCGCGAACAACCGCGGCGAGGTGAGCCGACAATCGCGGCCGACGACGACCGTGCCACCGGCTTGCTCGCCGAGAGCAACCCCGATCGCCGTGACCGTCGCATCGTCGAGATCACGGTCGGCCACACCGCGGATGTCGTACTCGCGAAAGCTCCTCGGGTTCACCTCCTTCAACTACCATGGCGGCACGAACAGATGTCCGCGCCAGCAGACGCAGGTCATCCCCATGGGGCCGGGAGCGAGCCCGGCCGTCGCATCGGGTCTACAGGTCGTCGATGTCGTCGACGAGAACGGGCAGACGTACAAGATCTCGCAGGGCGAACCGGGGCATGACCCACATCCCCGTCGGTACGGACCAGGGCTGCGGGTCGGTCGGCAGCTCGCGCGCTCGCGGCGTGCTCTGCTGCAAGTGACTTACGAGCAGTTGCCGCCGGTGCAGCTCGTCTGACAGTCCGAACCGCCGACGCACTGCTGCCCGCAGTTGCCGCCGGTGCAGCTCAGGTCGCACTGCGAACCGCTGGCGCACAGATCCTGGCAGTTGCCGCCGCTGCAATCGAAGGTGCACTGCGCGCCGCCGGCGCACGTGTTGTTGCAGTTGCCCCCCGTGCAGGAGACGTTGCACTGCGAACCGCCCACGCACATCACCGTGCAGTTGCCACCCTCGCAGGCGAAATCGCAGCTCTGATTCGCCGGGCACTCGAACTGGCAACCGCCGTTCGGGCAACTGCCTGAGTCCGACGCGTTCCCCATCTCCCCCGGATCGCCCGCGGGTGGCGGCGGCGCGGAGCTCGGGCCTTGCGGCGCCGGTTGCTGGACGACACAGGCGCCGAGCGCGGCGACCCACACCAGGATAAATCTCTTCATAACCCCTCCTGCGCGGGACGATATCAGGGCTGGCGGGAGCCGAGGCACCGGGCGATCGCCACATCGGCCACAAAGACGGTCCGCCGCGTCTCGGGATCGATCGCCTCGACCTGGGCGCCGAGCTCCTTCACACGCTCGCAATCTCCGCTGCGGGCCGCCCGCGCCGCGGCCTGGGTCAGGGCCCAGGCCTCGCCGCGTCTCGCTTCGCTCTGCCGCACCGCCGCCGCGACGGCCGCGTCCTCGGCGTCGTAGCGCTCGAAACACGTCAACCGGACGTGGGACGGAACGAAGATCGACGCCCCGACGAGGAACGCGATACCGCCGACCAGCAGCGCGGACTGGTACAGGTACGGCTCGGCCCCGGCGACGGCAAACCCGCCCGCGACCACCCCCGTACCGAGGCCCCCGACCCCGACCACCATGCCGCCGAAGCGCGCATCGCGCGCGGACTGCGTCGAGCACCCCGCGAGCGCGACCACCAGAAGCCAGGCCCTCATGCCCGGCTGACGTTAGCGCGTTGCGGGCGGAGGCGGTGGCGGTGGCGGCGGCGGCGGTGCCGGCGTCTCCTGCGCCGCCTCGCGGTGAGCATTCTGCCCGTCCTGCATCGCATCGAACGAGTCGTTCACCTGCGTGCGATCCTCGTCCGACCCGCTGGCGGGCGGTGCATTCGCCGGCGCCCGCTTCGTCTGGGCCGTTGATGTCTCCGCGAGTTGCTGGCGCGATGGGCCCGCGCACGCCATCAGGCCGAGGACTGCTGCGATGACGAGCTTCATGCTCTCACCGTACCGCGTGCCGCCCGGGCGGCCATGCGCTTCTTGGTGAGGCGCACGTTGTGCCGCCAGAAGCCATAGACGACCCAGGCCACGCCGCCGAGGACGGCGAAGATGGCCCCGACGATCCGGATCGCCGCCCGGTGGCTGGCGGCATCGAGGACCGAATTCAGGCGCGCCGGCGCGAGCTCGGGCTCCACGGTGTAGCCCTCCGTCACCCAGCGCTCGGTGGACGGGAGCGGTTGCAAGCTCCCCTCGAGCACGGTCGCGCCCGTGCCCGACGGCGGCAGCGCGTTGACCTTCACGGGCAGCACCTTGTCGCCCAGCAGGCACAGCGCGATCTGCGTCTCCTCGCCGCGACCGTTGGACTCCGTCCATGCAGGCTCGAAGGCATCGCAGTGTACGCGCACCGCATCGGCGTAGGTCACGCGCTGGATGTCGGCGGCCGTCATGACCACGGGCGCCGTCGAATACTTCAGGTACAGGCCCGCACCGCCGAGCCCGAGCACGGTGGCCACGGCGAGCCCGAGCCGTGCGTTGTGGAGCGTGTTCCTGGCGTCGTCCTTCCCGCGCGGGACATAGGTCGGCGGGGTGGCGGGCGGCAGCGGCGGTGCCCCAGGGACGGACAGCGGCGCGGCGGCATCGACCAGCGCCACCGGATCGGCGGCTCCAGGCATCGCCGTGCGATACGGGCCATCGCCCACCGCCGTCGGCTCCTGCGCACCGTCGAGGATCCGATCGGCAGCGGCGTCCTCCGCGGCATGCTCCACACCCGCGAGGCGCAACAGGCCGTACGCGATCACGGCCTCGTTCGCGTCGGTGGCGCCGTGGTCGGCGACGTCGTTGGGACTCTTGCTCGGCTTGCGCGCATCCCACAGGCGCTCGAGCTCGGCCTTCACCTCGGCGCGCAGGCCCGCGGGCATGAAGCGCGGCTCGCAGCGCGTCCCGAATGCGGCGCGGTTGAAGTCGCTGCGGCGATGCTGACTCGCCGGGAGCGCGCGCCACGTCCACGCGAGGGCCGACAGCACGAGGAGCGGCGCGGCGCACAGGAGCGCGGCCCCGATGCTGAACGGACCGATGCCGACCAGCAAGAGGCCCGCCACGGCCGGTGCCGTCACGCGCGCGTAGCCCGCGAGCAGGCTCTTCGCGCGGAGCGGCGTCTCGACGGCCGCCTCCCCCATCACCCAGTACGAGCCGAGCGGGATGATCGGCACGTACCAGAGATGACCGAAGCGCGTTACCTGGTGCTCGCCGTCGTGATCATCGATCCGGCCGTAGGGGCGAGTGCCAAAGATGACGAACACGCCCGCATACTACGCAGGATTCGTCGGTGAAAGGACGGAACTTAGAACGGACGAAATTCAGGTCCCGGAGACCGGCGCGGTACCGATGTTTCGGCTCCGTTCTTAGTCGCACTCGGCGAAGAGCACCTGGGGCTTCCTCGTGGCGCAGCAGCCCTGGATGCCCGCGTGCTCGAAGGTCGCCTGGCAGCTGACGGGGCCCAGCTCGGACGTCGCCTCGCACGCCGGCCCCATCGCGCCGAGGGCCGTTGTCGCCACGGCGCACGCGTACTCGCACTGCGTGTACTCGTTCTGTTCCCAGGCCGAGTCACACTCGACGATGTCGTGGGGCTCGGGCGGCGGATCGTCACCACAGGCCACGAGGAGAAGGGCGAGCGCGAACAGCCGCATCGGCGCCATGATACACGGCGGCGTGGCGATCGATCGAACCGCCGGGCCCTCCGGCCCGACTTCACGCTCCCCGTCGGGAGCGCTCGTTGTCTACCACTACCCGAACTGTTCGACGTGCAAGAAGGCCCTCGCGTGGTTGCGCGATCACGCTGTGACCTTTGACGCGATCGACATCGTGAAGGCCCCGCCGAGTGCTGCCAAGCTGAAGGCGGCGGCCCGGTCGGCCGGGGTCCCGACCAGCAAGCTGTTCAACACGAGTGGCGAGTCGTACCGGGCCGGCAACTTCAAGGCGAAGCTCGAGACGATGACGGACGCCGACGCCTTCGCGGCGCTCGCGGCCGACGGCAAGCTCATCAAGCGGCCGCTGGCGATCGGCGACGGCTTCGCGCTCGTCGGCTTCAAGGAGCCCGACTGGGCAGCGAAGCTCTCCTAAAGAAAGCGCTCGAGGCCGCGCTTCGCGAGCTCGTCGACGATGGTGCGCACGTCCTGCGATGCGGCCTTCGGCAGGACGAGGATGGCGTCGCCGACCTTCACCACGACGAGATCCGAGACCCCTGCCGTGGCGATGATGGTCGTGTCATCGGAGAGGATGACGTTGCCGGTGCCGCCTACCACGAGCGCGTTGCCGGCGAGCGCGTTGCCCTCGTCATCGATGCCGAGCACGTCGGCGACGGCCGCCCACGAGCCGATGTCGTCCCAGCCGACGGCGGCGGGGATGGTGAACACGCGGGTCGCCCGTTCCATCACCGCGTGGTCGATCGAGATCGAGGGGAGCGTCGGATACTCGTCCTCGGCGCGCGCGCGGCCGGCCGCGATCGCCTGCACGGCGCGCCCGATCGGCGGCACGTGGGTCTCGAGCTCGGCCACGAGGCGTCGCGCGGAGATGAAGAACATGCCCGCATTCCAGAGATACGACTTCGCCGCGAACATCTGCGCCGCGGTCGCCGGGTCCGGCTTCTCGACGAACCGCTTCACCGGCGTGACCTGCCCCAGCGGCGCACCGGTCTCCACTTCGAGGTAGCCAAAGCCCGTCTCGGCGCGCGTCGGAGCAATCCCCACGGTGCCGATCGCGTCGGTGCGCTCGACCTCGGCGAGGCCCGCTTCGAGCACGCGGGTGAGTCCCGCCTCGTCGGCGACCCGCTGATCGGCGGGGAGAACGATCATCACTGCGTCAGGATCGCGGGCGAGCAAGGTCGCGGCGGCGAGGCCGAGCGCGGCGGCGGTGTTGCGGGCCATGGGCTCCGCGATGACTTCGACCCCGGGGGCCGCCTCGAGGGTTGCCTCGCGCTGCGATGCGGCCGTCACGATCACGACCCTGTCCCCCGCCACCGCGCGCCCACGCTCGACGGCGGCCCCGAGGAGAGACTGGCCGTTGGGCGCGAACGGGAGGAACTGCTTCGGCCGGCTCCGGCGGCTCGCGGGCCACAGGCGGGTTCCACTGCCACCGGCGAGGATCACGGCGTAACGCACGGGCTGGAGGTACCACGTCGTGATACGCCGTTGCGCATGAAGCAGCTCGCGCTTATTGCACTTCTCGGTGCCGCCGCGTGCGGTGGCAAGTCTGAACCGCCGACCGGGCCCGGTCCGTCGCTCCCGACGACGACGCCCGACCCGACGGCGACCACGGAGCCCACGCCCACCACGCCAACGGCGCCGCCGCCCGCCAAGGGCAACCCGCGCGAGGATCTGATCCCGCGCTCCGTGCTCCTCGGTAATCCCGAGCGAGGCGGCGTGCGCCTCTCGCACGACGGCAAGTGGATCTCGTGGCTCGCGCCCGTGAACGGCGTGATGAACATCCACGTCGCGCCGGTCGGCAAGCTCGATCAGGCCGTGGTCGTGACGAAGGAGACGGTCCGCCCGATCCGGAACTACAGCTGGGCGTACACGAACAAGCACCTCCTCTACGCCCAGGACACGGCCGGCGACGAGAACTTCCACGTCTGGCGCGTCGACCTCGCGGCGGGTCTCGACAAGGCGACGGTCGCCGACCTCACGCCGTCGGAGAAGCCGATTCGCGCGGAGATCTCGGACCTCTCGGACAAGGTGCCGGGGGCCGTGCTCGTCACGCTGAATGACCGCAACCCGCAGTTCATGGACCTCTACAAGGTCGACCTCGCCACGGGTAAGCGCGAGCTGCTCGTCCAGAACGACGAGGGCTACCTCGGCTTCTACACGGGCGCGAAGCTCGACGTCCGCTTCACCCAGACGAAGGAGGCCGACGGCACCACGGTGATGTGGTCGACCGATCCCAAGGCGAAGCCGACCGCACCGGGCAAGCTCGTGTGGACGGAGTTCCAGCGCATCCCGTTCGAGGATGCGGATACCACGTCGCTCCTCGGCCTCGCGCCGAGCGAGAAGTCGGTCTACTTCTCGGACACGCGCGGTCGCGACACCGGCGCGCTCGTCGAATACGACCTGAAGACGAAGCAGCAGAAGGTCCTCGCGGAGGATCCGAAGGCCGACGTCCAGGGCGCGATGATTCACCCGACCAAGCGCACACTGCAGGCGGTCTCGTTCGAGTACCTGCGCGAGAGCTGGAAGGTCCTCGACAAGTCGATCCAGAAGGACCTCGACGCCCTCGCCAAGCTCGACGGCGGCGAGCCAACGGTCGTCTCGCGCACGCTCGATGACAAGACGTGGCTCGTGGCCACCACCAGCGAGCAGAAGCCGCAGGAGTACTGGCTCTGGGACCGCAAGAAGCAGAAGGGCACGTACCTCTTCTCGGGGCGCCCGGACCTCGCGAAGTACGCCCTCCTGAAGCAGTTCCCGCAGGAGATCGCGGCGCGCGACGGCCTCACGCTCGTCAGCTACCTCACTCTGCCGGCGGCCTCGGATCCCGAGGCTGATGGCAAGGCGAACACGCCCGCGCCGCTCGTCCTCCTCGTCCACGGCGGCCCGTGGGCCCGCGATGCGTGGGGCTACAACCCGATGCACCAGCTCCTCGCGAACCGCGGCTACGCCGTGCTCTCGGTGAACTTCCGCGGCTCGACGGGCTTCGGCAAGAAGTTCATGAACGCCGGCAACCTCCAGTGGGGCAAGGCGATGCACACCGATCTCCTCGACGCCGTCGCGTGGGCGGTGAAGAACGGCGTCACCACCGAGAACAACACCTGCATCATGGGCGGCAGCTACGGCGGCTACGCCGCGCTCGCCGGGCTCGCCTTCACGCCGGACGCGTTCAAGTGCGGCGTCGACATCGTCGGCCCGTCGAACCTCTCCACGCTCCTCGCCACGATTCCGCCGTACTGGGCCCCGATGGTCGCGATGTTCCACACGCGCATGGGCAACCCCGAGACGAAGGACGGCAAGGCGCTCCTCGAGGCAGCCTCGCCGCTCAACGCCGCGTCGGCGATCAAGAAGCCGCTCATCATCTTCCAGGGCGCCAACGATCCGCGCGTGAAGCAGTCGGAGTCGGAGCAGATCGTCGCCGCGATGAAGAAGGCGGGCCTGCCCGTCACGTATGTGCTGTTCCCCGATGAGGGCCATGGCTTCGCGCGCCCCGAGAACAACATCGCCTTCGTCGGCGCCGCCGAGGCGTTCCTCTCGGCGCACCTCGGCGGGACGTACCTCCCGCTGACGAAGGCCGAGGTCTCGGCGTCGACGATGCAGGTCAAGGAAGGCCGCTCGGGCGTTCCGGGCCTCGACGGCCTCTAGGAACGTCGACAGCCGCCCGCGAGCCTGATCGAGCGATGACAGCCGATCCGCTCCGGGCCGCGGGTCGTACCTGCGGCTGATGCGTTGGGTGGTCCTGCTCGGCCTGGTCGCCTGCACCGAGGCCGGGCCAGGGCCACTCCCCGGGGCCGAACCGGACGACGCTCCGGTGATCGACCACGACCATGGCGGGCCTCCCGACGACCCGACCCTGTACTGCATCGCCCACCCCGACTGTCCGTCGACCCTATGTGTCGACAACGTCTGCATCCGCCCCGGCCTGGTGGCCTATGTGGCCGAGGGCGGGGCGGGCGACCTCTGCTCCCAGGGCCGGCCGTGTCCCTCGCTCGCCCTGGGACTGTCGACGCGCCGCGACTACGTGAAGCTCACCGGCGCGCACGAGGAGGTGGCCGCGATCTCCCAGCGTGACGTCACCATCGTCGGCGACGGAGCGGTGCTCACCGGGCTCCACGTGGGCGACGGCGCCGCCGTGACCGTGCGCGGCGTCGAGCTACGCGGCGTGGAGCTCGACGCGACCGAGGCCACGCTCGCGCTCGATCAGTGCGCCGTCGTGAACGGCACGGGCGTTCGCACCGCCGGCGATGCGCTCCTCGTCGTGACGCGCACCCTCATCGCAGGCAACGCCGGCGCCGGTATCCAGGCAGCCGGACCGGTGGACATCGAGAGCTCGATCATCGCGCGCAACGGCGGCGTCGGCGCCGACCTCCGCGCCGGCTCGCTCGCGTTCACCACCATCGTCGACAACGTCGGCGGTGTCGTCTGTGGCGAGGGCACGTTTCCGGGAAACCTCATCGCCCGCAATGGCACGGAGACCGCCGGCCCGTGTGTGTTCCCCACGTCGATCGTGCAAGCGGATCTCACCGGGCTCCGCCTCGCGCATCCGGACGCCGCGCCCTTCGACTACCACTTGACGGCGGGGAGCACCGCGCTCGATGCGGCGGGCATCGCAGCGGGCGCGGCCCCCGTCGACTTCGATGGCGACCCGCGCGGCGCCCGGCCCGACATCGGAGCCGACGAGCTGCGTTAGCTCAGCGACCGGTACACATCGCGTCCTCGGCGGCGCACATGTTCTGGTCGTCGCAGAAGTCACTCGTGCAGTCGCTGTCGAACGTGCAGTCCTCGCCCTCGCCCTTGAGCGCGATGCAGATCGCGTCGCCACTCGTGGTGTCGAAGCCGCAGAAGTACCCGTCGACGCAGTCCCCGTCGCAGGCCTCGCCGGCCCCCGGCGGGCGCGCGCACACGCCGTCGACCGGCTCGCCCTCGAACGGATTCGATGCGCCCTGGCAGGACCCCGTCGTGCACTCGTAGGACTGCAGGCACGCGCCGCCCTCGTCGACGAGCGGCGTGATGTATGGCTCGCAGCCATCGAGCTCGATGCCGGAGACAGTGCCGTAGTCGGCGCACGAGAGGTCACGCACGACCGCGAGGCAAGCGCCGGCGGCGTCGGCGCTGTACTCGACCCGCCCCTTGGCGATCGAGTCCTTCAACCCTTCGACCAGGAAGCCTCTGATGAGCGCGTCGGTGAGCTCGACGCACTGCTCCTCGGTCTCGACGGGCATGTTGTCGATCGTGATGTCCATGTACATCTCCATGATCTCGGCGTCGGTGCAGCACTCGAACTGCTTGGCG
>JALHPV010000166.1 GCA_022842285.1 Kofleriaceae bacterium | reverse complement strand
CCGAAACCAGGATCGAACACCCCGCTCGCCGTGAGCTTGTACAGCTTCGTCGAGCTCGGGCGACCGACGACGACAAACGCCGCGCCCGCATCGTCAACGAGGAGGCTGATGTGTTCTGCGTTCACGTCCAGCATCAACGTCGAGTCGGCCTGGCCGAAGTTGGGGAGCGGAGCGCCGTTCGCGGTGAATCCGCGCACGCGTGCGGACGTACCGTCGCGATAAGCCACCAGGATGGTGCCATCGCCGCGCACGACCACGTTGGTCCCCAGGTCGAGAACCAGGGCGTCGCCGGACGCGACCGTCGCGCCGCCATCGGCACCAAACGTCGCGTCGGGCGCGCCGCTGGCGAGGTAGCGCTGCACGCGGATGTCCGCCGCGCTCGTCGTGACGGCCACGAGCGTCGTGCCGTCGGTCGGGAGCGCGCAGCCTTTGGCGATGGCCGAGAGGCCGGATAGGCGGTGCACCACGACACCCGACCCAGCGGTACCGAACGTCGAGTCGAACTCCCCTCGCACACCCACGACCGACAGCTGGAGCGGTTGGGCATCGGTGATCGTGCCGGCTGACGCCGTGATCGTCACCGGAATGTCCGTGTCGATCGTGGCGCCCGTCGCTGCCGAGATCACGAGCGTCGCGTCGGAGCTGCCAGCGGCGACCGTGATGGGCGCGGCCGTGACGCCTGCCGGGAGGCCGGTGACCTCGACCGTGACGTCGCCGTCGAGCGCCGTCCGGGTGATCACGAGCGGAATCGTCGCGGTCTGGCCCTGATTGACCCGCACCGCGCCGGGCGCAGAGAGCGAGATCATGGGCACGTCCGTGGCGTCCGTGGCGTCCGTGGCGTCCGTGGCGTCCGTGGCGTCCGTGGCGTCAGGGTCGTCGGAGTCCGTGCAGCCGGGGCCCGAGAGCAGCGCGGCGACGAAGAGCCCGAGCGACAGCTTGTTCGTGAAGAGCTTGTTCATGACCAGACCCAATAACAACCTTCGTGCCGCCCTCAGGCTTCGCGATTTCAACGACTTGAGAAGTGGAGCGGAGTGCGTGCGCACGCTGCCAGCGTGCGGGCGCACGCGAATCAAGACTGCTGGGACCGATCGGCGGACCCGCTCGAGCTCACGACTGCGACCACTGATCGAGCTCGTCAATGATCACGCGCACGAGGTCATCCCGTGGCCGCTGGAATCGGTTGGCGGCAGCGTTCTCGTTGCGTGCGGTCAGCGTTCGCGCACGCCGTGCGTTGTCGCAACCAGCCGAGTTTGTTGACGCATGAGCTGGAACACCCCGTGCTCTATGCGTTCACCATGAAGCTCACGACGGTTCGCTCCACCCTCTTCTCCCTCCTCGCGGCCGGTTCCTTCGCCGGGACATCGGCCTGCACGGATGATTCAAATGACTCGGACGACTCGCCCATGGGAGACGTTACGGACTCGCCCGATTCGCCGGATGCGCCCGAGCCGCAAGGTCCGGTGGTGCCGGCGGGAGAGCTCGACACGACGTTCGGCACGGACGGCGTCATGTCGCTGGGCGTGGGCGCGGGCATCGCGATCGACAAGCAAGGCGACAAGCTCATCGTGTGCGTCACGGAGAAGGATGGTGTCGAGTACGACGCGCGTCTCTATCGCTTCACGGGGCGAGGCGAGATGGACATGACGTTCGGGGTCGAGGGGCGGTCGACGCTTCCTCGTCTGGCCGGATTGCCCCAGTTCTGTCGCGATCTCGAGGTCAATGCGTCAGGGGAGATCGCCGTCAAGTACGTCACCGGGACCAATAACACCGCGGTCCAGTTCTTCACGGCCGACGGTGTCTACCAGAACCATTCGCTTGGGGGCTCGGACACGCGACTTGGCGCAGACGGCGATCGCTGGCTGCTCGCACGAACGTCGGGGAGCAACCAGGCCCAGGCGAATATCTTCACGACCACGCAGGCGCCCGTGCCGATGGACGTGATCGAGGTCTCCTCACAACAGATGGACGCGTTGGCGACCTACAAGACGTTCATCGATGCGGACGGGAACGCGATCGTGATCAGCCGCCACGGCCTGATGGCGACCTCGTCACTGCGCGTGCAGCGGCAGACCGGCAACGTCCTGGAAGAGGTGCTGCCGGCTCGCGTCTCCGTGGGGGACTCGAATGCGGAATCGCTCAAGGACGTGATCGAGCTCCCCGATGGCTCGCTGTTCGGCGTGGGCTCGGCGGACGGCCTGGACCGAACGCTCGCGGTGCGCTGGGTCCTGTCTCCGAACGGAGGCGAAGCGTTCACGGAGCAGCACGCGATCGGCGGCTTCAGCGTACACATGGCGGCGACGCTGGACGCGATGGGACGGTCGATCGTGGTGGGCTCGGCGGCGGTCAACGGCAGGTCGGTGCTCGTCTGGCAGCGCTATCTGCGCGAGAGCGTCACGCTGGACACCAGCTACGGCACCGACGGCATCGCGACCCTCGCGCTCGGCACGTACAACGCGTCCTTCACCAGCGTGGTCGAGCTAGACGGGGCGATCTACGCGGTTGGCGACGTCGACGCCGAGACCCCCGATGAGCGCAGTGTCCTCGTGAAGATCGGTGGCTGAGTGTGTGGGGGACGTTTGGGTTATGCTTGGTGATTGTGACGCTGGCCGAGTCTACTCACTCCGACCCACTACCGTGGTCCACACGAAAGGCGTCGACGTCGCAACCGATCGTGCACCTCGTGCTCGCCTGGTCCCTCGACGAACCTGATCGCCTGGGCGAGGTGTTTCCCATCGACGGTCCCACGTCACTGGGCCGCGGTATGCCGCTCCCCACCGATCCCGCCCCCCGCGGCTCCTTCCATCAGGGCCGGCCCGGTGCGACCAAGGCGTGCCCGCCCATCGCCAGCGCGCGCATCTCTCGCCTGCACCTGGTCATGCACCCCGACGGCGACGCCGTCAGGGTCCGCAACGAGGGCCGGGCGGCGATGCGCGTGAACGGACAGGAGACCCAGTCCGCGCTCGTACGCGAAGGAGATGTCCTGGAGCTTCACAACGCGGTCGTCTACTACGTGACGCGTCGACTGCGGCACTTGCCCGGCGCGGTGAGCTCGTCCTTCGAGTTCGGGTCTCCCGATCCATTCGGGCTCGTCGGTGAGAGTCCGGTGGCGTGGGAGATGCGCAGCGCGTATGCGTTCGCGAGCTCCACGGATCGTCACGTGCTCGTCCTCGGCGACAGCGGTGCCGGCAAGGAGCTCGCCGCGCGAAGCATCCACGGACTCTCCGAGCGTCGCGACCGTCCGTTCATTGCCCGCAATGCTTCGACGATGCCGGAGACGCTGATCGACGCCGAGCTGTTTGGCAACGCGAAGAACTATCCCAACCCCGGCATGGGCGAGCGCGCGGGCCTGGTCGGCGAGGCCGATGGCTCGACGCTCTTTCTCGACGAGATCGGCGACCTCCCCGAGAAGTCGCAGGTGCACCTGTTGCGCGTACTGGACGCCAACGGCGAGTACCAGCGCCTGGGCGAAGCCAAGACCCGAACCTCTGCGTTCCGGCTCGTCGCGGCCACCAATCGCTCTGCCGACTCGCTCAAGCACGACTTCCTCGCGCGCTTCGTCCATCGCATCGAGGTGGCCGGGCTCAACGACCGACGCGAGGATCTCGCGCTCATCGGCGCGCAGCTCCTGCGTCGGATCGCGTCTCGCAACGCCGCGATCGCCGAACGCTTCTTCGAGCGACGCAACGGCCAGATCGCCGAGCCGCGGATCATGCCCGAGCTGATCGCGCGCCTCTTGCGCCACGCCTTCACGCATCACGTCCGCGAGCTCGAGCGCGTGCTCTGGCTCGCCATCGGCAGTGCGAAGGACGACGTCATCGGCGTGACTCCCGCGGTCGACGCCGAGCTGCACGATTCCGCAGGGTCGGCCACCGAGACCGCCGAGCTCGATCGCGAGACGGTCGAGAGAGCGCTCGCCACCTACGGACGCAGCCCCACCAAGGTCGCCAAAGCGCTGGGCCTGAAGAATCGCTACGTGCTGATCCGGCTCCTGAAGAAGCTCGGCCTCTCCGCGGCGAGCGAGGACGACGTATGACGGACGTCGCCATCCTCCGAGACACCCTGGAGATCGCGATCGCTGACGAGCAGTTCGCGGTTCGCTTCTACGACCGGCTGCTGTTCGAGCATCCCGAGCTCGCGCCCATGTTCACGCGTAACAGCCGCGGTGCGCAGCAGAAGATGTTCGCGCAGAAACTCACCGCCATCGTCGACGCGATCGCCGAGCCGAAGGCGCTCCACGAAGAGACGACCAGCATCGCCCGGACGCACCGCGAGTATGGCGCGACCCCGCAGATGTACGAATGGGTCGGCGCGACGCTACTGACGACGTTGCGCGAGAGCATGCCCGAGCAGTGGACAGCCGAGGCAGAACGCGCCTGGACGGAGGCCTACGCGACCCTCGCGAGCATGATCCTGGGCCGATGATGGGTCGGCCGATCGCCGAGGATCACCGACGCGCGCTTGCGCGCAACATCCGCGTCGGCGGGCTGGCGTTCCCGACTTTCGTGCCGCTCGATCTGTTCGCGGTGTACAGCCTCTATCCGGACGCGAGTATCGCGTGGCTCCTGACGGCCCGGATTGTCACCGCGCTCGTCCTCTATGCCCTGTCGGTCGCGATCGAGCGCGGCCCGATGCCGCGCCTGACTCACGTGGTCGCGCTCCTCTTCGCGTCGGTCGTCATCTCGCTCATGGCCAGCGAGGTGGGGGGGCCTCACAGTCCCTATCTGCACGGGCTCACGCTCGTCATCCTGATCCGGACCGGGATCGTTGCTGAACCGCTTCTCCAGTCGTTCGCGCATGGCGTGCTCGTCGTGGCGGCTTACCCGGCGACGTTTGGTGTCCTCGCAGCACTGGGGCATCGCTTCGAGATCAACTGGCCGCTCCTGTCGCTTCACTTCGCGCTCCCGTTGTCCGCGGTGGTCTGTGCGGCGGTCGCCTCGCGCACCGTGTGGCACGCTCGCCAGCAGCTCGAGCAGGCGCGCCGGCTCGGGCGCTATCGCCTGGAAGCTCGGCTGGGACACGGCACGCAAGGCGAAGTGTGGCTGGCCCACGACTCCCAGCTCGATCGCGAAGTCGCCTTGAAGCTGCTGCGCGCCAAGGACTCCGTCCCCGAGGCGATCACGGCGTTCGAGCGCGAGGCGATCTTGATCAGCAAGCTCAAGAGCCCGCACACCGTACGCGTCCACGACTTCGGTGCCAGCGACGACGGCATCTACTTCATGGCGATGGAGTACCTCGTCGGCCATGACTTCGCCGAGATGGTCCAGCTCTATGGACCGGTCACGCCGGCCCATGCCGTTCACTTGGTGAAGCAAGCCTGTCACTCGCTGGAGGAGGCCCACCACCTCGGGCTCGTGCATCGCGACGTGAAGCCGTCCAACCTGTTCGTCGCGGCGGTAGGCGACACGCGCGATGTCGTGAAGCTGCTCGACTTTGGCATCGCGCGGCGCACGCTCGACGGAGCCCCCGCGGCCAGCATGATCTCCGGCACGCCCACGTATCTCGCCCCCGAGGTCGTGAGCGGTGGCGTGCACAGCGTGGCGTCGGACATCTACGCGCTGGGCGCTACGCTGTACTTCCTCGTCACGGGAACGCCGCCGTTCACTGGCGAGGTCTCCGACGTGCTAGCGGCCCACGTCCAGGCGCGGCCCGAGACTCCCACCCGTCGGCTCGGGCGTGAGGTCCCCGAGACGCTCGAACGCGTGATCTTGCGCTGCTTGGACAAAGAGCCTGGCCAGCGCTGGGCCTCGGTGTCCGAGCTGCGCAATGCGTTGGAGCAATGCGGCGTCGCGCCGTGGGACGCCGTGGCCGCCCGACGCTTCTGGGAGCTCGAGCGCAAGGACCTGGCGCGACGGTGGTCGGACGAAACTGTGGTCTGAACACGCCAAGCGCCGATGTAGGCGTTTGGCGCCGAAAGATTGTCCGCTCGCCGGACACCGGACGTGAGAGCATCGTCGGTCGGAGGCGTTGATGATGGACAAGAAGAACCCCGCCGAGATGCCGATGCCGATGATGCCGTCGATGGACGGCCAGGACATGCCCATGCCCATGCCGATGCCCATGGACGGCATGCAGGCCATGGATCCGGCCGACATGGAGCAGGTCAACGGCGGCAAGATGATGCCCAAGCCGATGATGCCGCCGGGGATGAAGACCGAGCCCTGAGCCGTCCCCGTGGCCCGAAGCCCGGTATAGCCGGGCCGTTTCGTTTCTGTTTCCAAGCCAGACCATCACCTTCGCGGCCACCGGTTCGAGGTGCGCGCGGAGGCGGCAGGCTCCCTGGGGAACCTCGGCGAGAGTGTGGCGGCGGCGGCGCTGGCACCGCCGGTGAAGCGCCTCGGCGACGGCACGGCGGCGGTGCGGCAGAGCGCGGCCATCGCGCTCGGTTCGATGGGGCCGGGTGCTGGGTCGTGTCCGCAGCTGCTGAGAAAACCCAGCACTGGTCGGCGATCCCAGGTCGCAGGCGGCTACCTCCTGGGCCGGATGAGGGCGCCGCGAGCTCTACGCTGTGGGGCGCCGACGGTTGCGCGAGCGTGCGATTGCGGACAGCGCTGTGATGCGCTCCGTGCTGGACTTGCGCGTAGCCTCACGGGCGATCGCGCGGGCGAGCCGCTGGTGCGCGTGCTCGACCCGCACGCGCCCGCTATGCGCGGATCCGAGCGCGTTGTTCAGTCGGGCACCTGGCTCGGGTGACCGCTACTCCGGGCTCGTCGAGGTGGTCTTGTCGTCGTCATCGTCGAGCGTCTTGCGTGCGCGGCAGCACTGGATTTCGCTCGGGACGTATTCGGGAAACGCGTCGTCTCGGTTGCACACGTTATGGCAGATGCCGCCAGGTGGCTCACCCTCTACGATGCGGAGTGGGGGGATCTTGCAGGCCCGCTCTGGGTCGGTAGTGGGTTGCTCGTATGTGACATCCTCGAGCGGGGCGGTCGTCGTCTGGTCGTCGCAGCCTAACCCGACGCCGCTACACGAATTCTCCCCGGCCCACCCGCAGTCGCAGTGTGCCTTCCAGGTGAACGTGTACGTGTCCGGCTTGCCTTTGACCGCCTCGTAGGTGCACCCGTCGACCACTTCCTGGCCGCCGCGGAACGACATGGTGCAGGTCCCGATTCCGTCATCGACCGGGAACGGCTCCTGGCAGATGGCGGGAGCCGGAGAGCCAGGCTCGGTCGCCACCGAAGAGGATGGATCATCGACGCCGAGCTCGGCCGAGTCCATCGAGAGATCCTCCATCGTGTCGGTGCAAGCGGTGATCGAGATCAAGATGAGCGTGAGCATGTGCTGTGTCTTCATTGTGTCCCCTTCCTGTCGCCAACCGCATTGCGAGGCGCGTGCCGCTGGCCCACCGCTGTGGGCGGGCTGCGAGGTCGTTGACGTCGTGCCGGCCTGCGCTGCGGTCTCGAGACTGCAGGGTGGATCCATCACTGCGCGGTGGCGCGCCGCGCTCGACGACGCCTTCGCGCAGCCTCGAGCGTCCCGTCGGCCACCCGAGGGGAAGCGGATTCGAGAGCTGGAACGCGAGGTCGCGCGCAAGGGAGCCGCCGTAGGCCATCGGTCCCCGGGCCTGGTAGGATCGTGGTCTCGTGTCGTTCCTGTTTCCGAGCCAGACCATCACCTTCGCGGCCGCCCTGCGGGACATCGCGAACGGCAGCGCGAAGGCTCGCATCGCCGCGGCGCACGCGCTCGGGGATGTCACCGATGCGACCGAGAAGGCGCGCGCGGCCGAGGCGCTGATCAACGCGCTCGACGACGACCGGTTCGAGGTGCGCGCGGAGGCGGCAGGCTCCCTGGGGAACCTCGGCGAGAGTGTGGCGGCGTCGGCGCTGGCACCGCTGGTGAAGCGCCTCGGCGACGGCACGGCGGCGGTGCGGCAGAACGCGGCCATCGCGCTCGGTTCGATGGGGCATCGCGATGCGTTCGAGCCGCTCGCGGAGGCGCTGCGCGACGGGCCGGCCGACGTGCGGTTCCAGGCCGCGACGTCGCTGGCGGAGATCGACGCGGCGCGCGCGTTCGAGCCGATCGTGGCCGCGCTCGCGGATGGCGATCCGCAGGTGGTGGCGGCGGCGGCGCTGTCCCTCGGTGCGATCGGGGACGAGCGAGCGGTTCCGCAGCTCGCGCCCATCCTCGAGCACGCCGACAAGGGCGCCCGGTTCGATGCTGCGTACGCGTTGGCCGAGCTGGGTGACGCCACCGGCAAGGAGATCCTCGTCGGTGCCCTCGGCGACCAGGAGCGCGCGTGGGATGCCATCACGGCCCTCGCGGCGCTGGCGAATGCGCGGCCCGCGGTGCGCGAAGATGTGGCGGAGCTCCTCGGGCGTGCGCTCGTGGACAAGAAGACGCCCCCGGAGGCGACGGTGCTCGCGGCGGGGACGATCCTGCGCCTCGGCCCCGCGAGTGCCCATCACGATGCGGCCCGGCGGGCGCTGCAGACGGCCGCGAAGTCACGCAAGGGGCACGTGAAGAGCCTCGCCGAAGAACAGCTCGCGGCGCTCACCAAGGAGAGCTAGGTGCTCATCGATTCTCACGCGCACGTGGATGGTCCCGAGTTCGATGGCGATCGCGATGAGGTCCTCGCGCGCGCGCGGGCGGCGGGCGTGGAGCGCATCGTGGTCATCGGCGCCGTCGGCGACCCGAGCAGCGCCGAGCGCAGTGTCGCGCTGGCCGAGCGGGATGACCGCGTCTGGGCGACGGTCGCCACGCATCCGCACGACGTCGAGAAGATGACGGCTGACTGGTGGGCCGTGCACGAGCGGCTGGCGCCGCATCCGCGCGTCGTCGCCATCGGCGAGACCGGGCTCGACTACTACTACGATCACTCGCCCCGGCAGGCCCAGCAGGAGGCGTTCGCGCGCTTCATCGACCTCGCCCGCCGCGTGGGGAAGCCCGTCGTTTGCCACATCCGCGACGCGCACGAGGATGCCCGGGCGATCCTCGCCGAGCACCGCGCGGGCGAGCTCGGCGTCGTCATTCACTGCTTCACCGGCACGCCCGACGATGCGGCCGCCTACGCCGAGGCCGGCTACTACGTCTCGTTCTCCGGCATCGTCACGTACAAGACCGCCCAGCCGCTCCGCGACAGCGTCCCCCGGGTCCCGCGCGACCGCCTCCTGATCGAGACGGACTGCCCCTACCTGGCTCCGATCCCGAAACGCGGAAAGCGGAACGAACCCGCCTTCCTGACCCACACCGCCGAGGTCGTGGCCGCCGCAGCTGGCATGAGTTTCGAGGAGTTAGCCGCGCAGACGACCGCCAACACGGCCCGAATTTTTCGGCTCCCGCCCGCTCGATCGCCGTCTTGACGGCCAGGAGTGTCGCGGGTATACACGCCGCCCTCCTATGACGCAGAAGATCGGCCTCCTGGGCAAGAAGATCGGTATGACCCACGTGTTCGCCGAGGACGGCGAGGCCGTTCCGGTGACTGTGGTCCAGACGGGCCCGAACCGCGTCATCGGCACGCGTACCATGGAGCGCGACGGTTACTCGGCGCTCGTGCTCGGCTTCGACGAGAAGCCGGTGCGCCAGGCCAACAAGGCCGAGCTCGGCATGCTGAAGGCGAGCGACTCGAAGCCGCAGCGCTTCGTCCGCGAGCTCCGCCTGTCGGCCGAGGAAGTCGCGAAGTACACCGTTGGTCAGGACCTGCAGGCGAAGGACGTGTTCCAGGTGAACGCGCCGCTCGACGTCGAAGGTTGGAGCAAGGGTAAGGGCTACCAGGGCGTCATCAAGCAGCACCACATGAAGGGCATGACGCGCGCCCACGGTACGCACGAGTACTTCCGCCACGGTGGTTCGATCGGTTGCCGCCTCACCCCGCAGCGCGTCCACAAGGGCAAGCGCATGGCGGGTCAGATGGGCAACGAGAAGAAGACCGTCCAGAACCTCCAGCTCTTCCGCATCCTCGACGAAGAGGGGTGCATCCTCATCCGTGGCTCGATCCCCGGCGCCGCCAACGAGTACGTCGTCGTGACGCTCGCCGCGACCCGCCTCAAGTACAAGCGCAAGGGCGAGGGCAAGGAAGAGGTTCGCTCCAAGAACCCGCTCAAGGCCTCCAAGAAGGCCGCCGCCGGCCGCTGATCGGCTGCGCCGACCTGAAAGGTCGGCATTCATGGCAAAGCTCGAAGACCGCAGTACCCGCCGAGACCGCTTTCACCAGAAAGCGAAGAAGGAAGGGTTTCTCGCCCGCGCTGTCTACAAGCTCGGCGAGATCGACGAGAAGCACCCGCTGTTCCGTCCTGGAGCGCGGGTGCTGGACCTCGGCTGCTCGCCCGGCTCGTGGCTGCAGTACGCGCGCACGAAGGTCGGCAAGGACGGCATCCTCGTCGGCCTCGACCGCACGCCCTTGAAGGCGCCGCCCCCGGGTTCGCGCATCGAGATTGGCGACGTCATGACCATCGACGTCGCGATCCTGAAGGGCGACCTGTCCGCGTTCGACGTCGTCCTCTCGGACATGGCGCCCGACACCAGCGGCGTGCGGCACATGGACCAGGCGCGGTCCGAGGCGCTGTTCGAGCGTGCGCTCGAGATCGCGACCCTCGTCCTCGCCCCGGGCGGGAACTTCGTCGGCAAGCTCTTCATGGGGCCTGACTTCAAGAGGCTCATGGAGGCCGTGCGCGGTCGCTTCACGACGATGAAGTCGATGAAGCCCGCATCGAGCCGCCAGATCTCGATCGAGCAGTACGTGATCGGCACGGGGTTCAAGGCGTGAGCAAGGACCCACTGCGCATCGTCATCGATCGCTGGGGCGAGCCATCCCCGCGCAAGATCGCCGAGGTCGTGGCCGTGCTCCATCGCGGTGGCGTGGCGGCGTACCCGACCGACTCCGTGTACGCCCTCGGCTGCGCCATCGAATCGCGCGAGGGCATCGAGCGCATTCACCGCGCGAAGCAGATGCAGAAGAGCCAGCGGCTCGCGCTCATCTGCCCCGATCTGTCGACGGCGGCCGAATACGCCATCTTCTCGCAGACCGCGTTTCGCCTCGCCCAGCGCATCTTCCCCGGACCGTTCACGCTCGTGGTCCCGGCGACGCGCGAGGTCCCCAAGACGCTGACGGACTCCAAGCGCCGGACCGTCGGCATCCGCGTCACGAGCCATCCCGTCGCGCAGGCGATCGCGAAGGGGCTCGGCCGGCCGCTGTTGACGTCGAGCGCGATCAGCCCCGAGTCGGGCGAGCCGTGCCGTGATGCCGACGAGATCCTCGAGGCCTTCGGCCGCCACATCGACGTCCTCGTCGACACCGAGCAGACGCCCGCCGAGCCATCAACGGTGATCGAGGTCGCCGGCGAGGACATCACGCTCCTGCGCCAGGGCCAGGGCTCGCTCGAGGGGATCCTGGACCTCAGCGCGATCGCCGTCGCCGCATCGTCGGCGCACCGTTGAGCGTCAGCGCTTGACGACCTGAACGGCCGCGTCGGGCGGCCACGATTCCTTGGCGAGCCACGGATCGAAGCCGACGGACTTGATCGCGGCGAGCATCGGCTTCGTGACTTCCTTCGCGGGACCCAGACTCGCGTCGTAGGAGACGAAGACGCTCTCGTTCGCGAGGTCGAAGCCGAGCTCGTAGATCACGGGGATGTCGGCGAACGCGGTGCGCACCGCGATCGGGCACGACTCCTCGCAGTACATGCCGATGGCCTTGATGGTGACGTGCGTGAGCTCCGCGGGCTTCGGTGGCGCGACCTTGGCCGGCTTCGCGGGTGCGGGCGGGGGCGCAGCGACGACGGGCGCCGGCGACTCCTCGGTGCGGCTGCACCCCGCGAGCGCCATGACGACGACGCCCACCGCGAGGCCCTTCAACGCCGGCGACCCTTCTTCTTCGGCGGAGGGGCCGGTGCGGGCGTGGCCGGCGCTGGTGCTGTCGCCCCGCCCGGGTCTGCCGGGTTGGGGAGCTGGAGCTCGGCGGGGAGCCCTGGATCGAGCAGCGTCGCGATCCGGAACAGCTCGGCGTCCGGGGCCTTGCCGACGAGGTCGGTGATGATCTTGCGCGCCTGTGCCTTGTCCTCGGCCGTCGAGCCCGTGCGCAGGATGAGGACCTCGGCGAACGTGAGCTGCACCGGAATCGTGACCGCCCCGCCCTCCTTGAGGATGGGCTCGAGGAGCTGGAGCGCGCGGTCCGGCTGCTTGTTGCGCAGGACGATCTGCGCCTGCAGCGCGAGCGTCGGAAAGTAGATCGGGTTCAGGTCGAGCGCCTTGTCGAGCGCCTCGCCAGCCTTCATCAGGTCGCCCTTCGCCAGCTCGAGCTGCGCGATCGCGGTCAGCGTGCGATACGCGAGCGGGTTCGGTGACGTATCGGAGACGTCGGTCATCGCGAGCTCGAGCTGCTCCTGGGCGCCGGGGATGTCCCCCAGCGCGAGCTTCGTGACACCGAGCGAGTGACGACCGAGCTTGCTGTTCGCGCGGCGGCCCAGGCGCTCGAGCTCCTCGAGGGCCTCCGCGCGCTCCTTCTCGTTGCCCAGGGCGCGGGCCTGCTCGCGGAGGATCTTCGCCTCGACGTTCTGCGGCGCCTGCGCGATGACCGCCTCGATCTCCTTCTGCGCCTCGGCGTACTTGCCGAGGTCGAGCAGCGCATAGGTCCGCAGGACGCGCGGCCGCACGCCCTCGATCTTCGTGGCCGTCGTGAGCGCCTGATCGGGCAAGCCGGTCGAGAGCGCCGTGGCGGCGAGCACGAGCTGCACGGTCGGCGCGTCGGCCTTCGCGCCGTAGGCGGTCGTCTTGTCGAGCGCATCGCCCGACGCCTTCATGTCGCCGAAGAGGTAGTAGACCCACGCGACGCGCGACCAGAAGCGCGGCTCGCGGGGCGGCATGCCGCCGGTCGCCTTGATGAGCGACTCGCGCGCCTTCGGGTAGTCCTCGATCGAGATGTTGGCGAGCGCGAGGGCGAGGTTGCGGTACGCGGCGACCCGCGGCGGAATCTTGCTCTCGACGAACCGGTCGTTCAGCTCGCCGATCGTGTCGTCGATCTCGAACGAAGCCTCCGCGCGCCCGAGCGAGCGACCGACGATCGCGAGGGGATGGTTCGCCGTCTTGGCGGTGGCCACCTTGTAGAGCTCGAGCGCGGCTTCCAGCTTGCCTTCATCGACGAGCAGGTCGGCCCGATCGATGGTGGCGAGTACGAGGCCGTTGTCGCCGTCGCCCGCAGACTCGAACAGCCCCGCCGCCGCCTTGGGGTCACCACCGGCGACGAGCACGCGCCCCTTGAGCCACTTCGCCCAGCGATCGTCCTCGTGCTTCGCGAGGTACGCGTCGAGATCCTCGCTCGTCTTTTTCAGGAGCGGCCCGGCCGGGTCATTGCCCGCGTGGAGATTGGCGAGGTTCAGCGCGGCCCGCGCGATGACGGTCTCGCGGTAGCCCTGCTGCTCGGGCTTGATCTCGCCGATCTTGTCGAGCGCATCCTTGCCGACGACGGTGCCGTCGCGCGCATAGAGGAGCGTGTCGAGACCCACCGCCTCGGCGTAGTACGCCTTGGTGACCACGGCCTTGTTGTTCTTGTCGAGCGCCTTGCCGAGGAGCTCGATCGTGTTGGCGAACGCCTCGGCGTCGGTGGGCTGCATCGCCGCCTTCGCGTCGACGAGGAGTTGCCGCACGGCCTCCGCCTGCTGCTTGCCTTCCCACCAGTACCACGTGCCGCCGCCGCCGATCCCGAAGATGAGGATGACGAAGAGGAAGATGAAGGCACGCCGGGTCGAGCGGCCCCAGCGACGATCCGGCCGCAGGTCGAACTCGGCATCGGGGACGCGGACGCCAGCGACATCGAGCAGGCCACCGGTGAGGAGATCGTTCAGGTAGGTCTCGCCGACGGCGGCCGACTGGCGCAGCGACTCCTTCGCCGCGTTCTGCACCTTTGTCGCCGCGACGATCCGGGGCCGCACGCCCTCGACGCTCATCGGCGGCGGTGCGGTCTTGTTCGGGCTGCGCGTGGAGGGAGCCGGAGCCTGGAAGCTCGACGCCGGGGCGTTGTAACCGGACGGCGGGGCGTCGCCGTACTCGCCGTTCGGCTTGATCGCGAGCGTCGACATCGCCGGCGAGGCCGTCGGCACCGTCGCACCGCCCATGCCGGCATTTGTCATCGGCGGCGGGGCGTTCAAGGCATGGGTGAGCCCCTGGACGGGCGGCGGCTGCGTGCCCGGCGCGGGCCGCGCCATCGGCGGAGGTTGCGGCGCGGGTGCGCGAGCCGAGCGAGGCTGCTCCATCCCGAAGTCGGTCTCGCCGCGCGGGGGCACGGGCTGAGGAATCGGGGCCGGGGCATCGAGCGGCTGGCTGTTGCGGGCCCGGCGCAGCATCGCGAGGATCTGCGGGCTCGTCGGGTCGAGGTTCTGGGCGTGCTGGAGCACCGGCACCGCGCGATCGAAATCGCTGCGGCGCATGAGCACCTCGCCGAGCAAGGCGAAGCCGACGCGATTGCCGCGATCGACCTTCACCACCCGGAGCAGCTCGCCCTGGGCTTCCTTCCACTGATGCATCGCCGCGTACGCGCGCGCGAGCATGACGCGACCGCCCATGTTGTCGGGCGCAGCTTCGAGGCCCAGGTTGCCGACCTGCATCGCGTCGCGCGGCCGTCCGAGCGCGAGATACGCCTCGCCAAGCTGTACGAAGGCCGGCGACGACGGGTCGCGCCGTACCAGATCGATCAGCTCCTCGATCTCTTGCGCCGTGGGCCGGCGGTCAGAATCGATCATCAGCGCGACTAATCTACCTCACTTACAAGCCTCCCGCGCCAGGTAGCGCCGTCCCGGACACGAGCCCGAGCTCTGAAAGGTCTTTCCATCGCACCCACAGTAGGTGCGGAGGTCGCGGGTACAGCCCCGCGCCTCGCTCGCGCAGGTACCGGGGGAGTCGTTTCCGCAGCCCTGGCCCTCACACACCCCCGAGCTGCACTCGGTGGCCAGGAGGCAGGTGGAGCCGGCGGGCTTGCCGCTCGTCGGCGCCATCGAACCGCCGGCCCCTTCCGACGAGCCCATCGGCTGCTCGGGCATCGGATCGGTGTCCTGGACCGCGCCTGGATCCGTCGTCCGGGGAGGCGTCTCGCGGGGATCGGGGCCACCGGGACGCGAGGCCGGTCGGCTGGAGCACCCACCCGCAACGAACAGCGCAACGACGAGGGCGAAAATGGTTCGCGACATGGCGGCATCGTAGACTCCGCAGCGATGGGGAGCAGCTTCGGCGTGATCTTCCGGATCGCGACCTTCGGCGAGTCGCACGGTCCCGGCCTCGGCGTCGTGGTGGACGGCTGTCCGGCGCGGGTGCCGATCTCCGTCGAGGGGATCCAGGCGGAGCTCGATCGACGACGCCCCGGCCAGAGTCGGCTCGTGAGCCAGCGCAAGGAGAGTGATCGCATCGAGGTACTCTCGGGCCTCAGCCCCGACGGCATCTC
>JALHPV010000165.1 GCA_022842285.1 Kofleriaceae bacterium | reverse complement strand
TGATGAAGTAGCCCGCGCTCGACCCGGGAACCTGAATTTCCGGATCCGCTCTGGCTAGACCGGCAGGTTGCAGCGATCGCAGAAGAAGCGGTTCTGCTCGGGCACCCAGCGCGCCTGCGCACCATCGCGCGGGCAGAACGCGGCCCCCGGCGCCATTGCGCCGACACTGCTCGCGGGACCGCCCAGCGGCGGCGCATAGGCACCCGGCGGTGGACCACCAGGACCGCTGACCTGGCCCGGCGGCGGCGGGTAGCCACCGGGACCGCCCGGCGGCGGCGGGTAGCCACCGGGACTGCCCGGCGGCGGCGGGTAACCACCGGGCGGCGGCGGATAGGCGCCAGGGAGCGAGCCGGGCGGGAGGTGCCCCACGGGCATCCCGGGCCCGAGGCGGCGGACCTGCCCCTTCGCGATGGCCGTCGAGATGATGAGACCGATCGACGAGAGGAAGAAGACGATCGACGAGAAGCCTGGCTTGGGACTGGGTCCTCGACTGCCCTTGAACATCACGCCGATGGCGACGAGACAGAAGATGGCCCCGACGACGATCGAGATCCCCGAGAACGTGCAGACGAGCGCGAGCTGCGGCCCCTTGCGCGCGAGGGCGATGTTCAGGACCGACCAGATCGCCGACGCGAGGAGCAGGAACGAGAAGAGCAGTGTCGCGCGCCCCGTCCACATGATCGCCATCGTGTCTTCGTTGCCGCGGCGGCGCTCGTGCTCGTCGGCGTAGCTGATCGCCTGGCACCCCGCGCGGCTACCGCCGCCATCGAAGCACATCTCGGCGGCGCGGAGGCCCGCGGACACCGAGCGCCCGCCCTCACTGGCGGTGATCCAGCCCTTCGTGAACATGGCGATCAGCAGCAACAGGGTGCAGATCGCGACCGGCAGCGCGATCTTGTGCTCGGGCTTCACGAGGCCACCACCTTCTTCGCCGCGGCCACCACGGCGGCCGGCGTGAGACCAAACTGCTCGTACAGCACCTCGCCCGGCGCCGAGGCCCCGAAGCGATCGACTCCGATCGCGATGCCGCGATCGCCGATGTGCTCGCGCCAGCCGAACGTGACGCCGGCCTCGATGGAGACGCGCCTGGCCTGCGACGGAGGCAGGACCGACTCGCGGTAGGCCTGCGGCTGCTCGGCGAAGAGCTCCCAGCACGGCATCGAGACGACGCGGGCCGAGACCCCGTCCTTCGCGAGCGCCTCGCGAGCCTCGAGCGCGATCGCGACCTCGGAGCCCGACGCGATGAGGATGACGTCGGTGCCATCGGCGAGGACGTAGGCCCCTCGCTCGGCACTCGAGCCCGGCGCGGGTGCGGGCGTGACGTTCGGAAGATCCTGGCGCGAGAGCACGAGGCCCGTGGGCCCGTTCGTGCGAGCGAGTGCGGCGCGCCAGCCGGCGGTCGTCTCGTTGCCGTCGGCGGGGCGGAACACCCAGAGGTTCGGCATCGCACGGAGCGCCATCAGGTGCTCCACGGGCTGGTGCGTCGGGCCGTCCTCGCCCAGTCCCACGGAGTCATGGGTCCACACGAAGATGGCGGGCATCTTGTTGAGCGCGGCCAGGCGCACGCTCGGGCGCATGTAGTCGGAGAAGACGAAGAACGTGGCGACGAAGGTCCGTGCGCCCCCGTGATAGAGCATGCCGTTCCCCATCGCGGCCATCGCGTGCTCGCGGATCCCGAAGCGGAGGTTGCGGCCCTCGCCCGCCTTCCCGTAGTCGCCGCCGGGGACGATCGTCTTCGTCGAGCCCCCGAGGTCGGCATCGCCGCCGAGGAGCCAGGGCACCTTGGCCGCGAGGGCCGCGAGCACCTTGCCGGCAGCGGACCGCGTCGCGACCGGCTTCGCGCCCGTGAACGTCGGCAGGTCCTGGTCCCAGCCGGCCGGTAGCTCGCCGGCGATCGCCTGATCCAGCTGCACCGCGAGGTCGGCATGCGCGGCGCGATACGCCGCCAGCTGCTGCTTCCACGCGGCGTGGGACCGGGCGCCCTTGGCGACCGCCTCGCCCATGTGCGCGGCGACGTCGGCCGGAACGTGGAAGGACTGCGTGGGATCCCAGCCGAGGGCGGTCTTGGTCGCCGCGACCTCCGCATCGCCGAGCGGTGAGCCGTGCGCTGACGAGGTGCCCGCCTTCTTCGGCGACCCGAAACCGATCGTTGTCTTGATGACGATGATCGACGGCTTGTCCTGCTCGGCCTTCGCGGCCGCGATGGCCCGGTCGAGCGCGGCCAGGTCGCGGTCACCGTCGGTCACGTGCTGCACGTGCCAGCCGCACGCCGCGTAGCGGGCGCCGACGTCCTCGCTCATCGTCAGCGAGAGCGGACCGTCGAGGGTGATCTCGTTCGCGTCGTAGAGATAGATCAGCTTGCCGAGGCCGAGGTGCCCCGCGATGGACGCCGCCTCGTACGCGACGCCCTCCATCACGTCGCCGTCCGAAACGAGCGCGTAGGTGAAGTGGTCGATGATCGCGTGACCCGGGCGATTGAAGTGCCGCGCCAGGTACTTCTCGGCCAGCGCCATGCCGACGGCATTCGCGGCGCCCTGCCCCAGGGGACCCGTGGTCGCCTCGACGCCCGGCGTCTCGTGCCATTCGGGGTGCCCCGGCGTGCGCGAGCCCCACTGCCGGAAGGCCTTCAGGTCATCCAGCGAGAGGTCGTAGCCCGTCAGGTGCAAGAGCGCGTAGAGGAGCATCGAGCCATGCCCCGCCGACAGCACGAACCGATCACGATCGAACCAGTGCGGCTGCTTCGGGTCGTGCTTCAGATGCTGATGCCAGAGCGTGTAGGCCATCGGAGCACAGCCCATGGGCAGGCCCGGGTGGCCACTGTTCGCCTTCTGGATCGCATCGATCGCCAGCGTCCGAATGGTGTTGATCGAGAGCGTCGACAGGTCAGCCGTCATCGGCGGGCAATCTAGCCGAGCGGTGTGACGCAGAGTGCTAGTATCGCCCTCAGATGAGGGCACTTCGCACCGCGGGGCTCCTGGGCCTCTGCGCGTTGGCATTGACGGGAGTGGGCAGCGCGACCGAGGACGCGCCCGTCCAGACGATGATTCCTGACACCCCGCCGGAGATTTTCCCGCCGGTGGCCACGGCGGTCGGGGTCGGGCAAACCCTCAACTTCAGCATCGCCGCCATCGATCAAGATCTCGACGAGACGGCCGTGCACGTCGTGAAGGCCCCCGCCTCGGCCATCGTGAACGAGTACACGCAGATCATCTCGTTCACGCCGACGGCCAAGGACATCGGGACCGCGACGTTCGAGCTCCGCATCGACCAGAACCTCCGGTCGGGCGCGAGCAAGTCGACGCCGGTGACGTGGAAGCTCGAGGTCACGAAGCAGAAGCAGGTCTTCCCCGTCGCGCCCGAGCAGTCGCCGATGATCGAGACCGTGCTCATGATCCGTCAGCCCGAGCGCCTGGTGCAGGTGAACAAGGACTGGCCGCTCGAACGCATGCTGCTGGTCGGCGCCGAGGGCTTCAAGTGGCAATTCTCCGAGGAGAACCGCGCCAAGCTCGACGGCAAGCTCGACAGCAAGGTCCTCTACAACCAGTTCCTCGGCGCACTCGCGCAGACCCACGCCAACGACAAGCTGAACCCGAAATCGCACTACTTCGACCGCGCCACCTATGGCGACTCGAAGGACTGGCAGATCGTCGCGTTCCGTCCGCGCATCGACCGCGCCTGGGTGGAGCTCCGCGTCGTGTACCGCAACATGAAGGCGCCCGAGCCCGTGTTCGCGATGTTCCGCCTGCGGCCCACGGTCGAGTACGTGCCCGCCAGCCCCCGCCCTCCCGAGGAGCGCGCACACAACAACAAGACGTTCCTCGGCATGGTCGCGAAGCACCTGCTCGTCGACGGCGGGCCGAATCCGAAGTTCGTGAAGGACCGGGCCGCCCACGGCAAGGCCGTCTCGCAGCTCATGACCGATGTACTCACCTACGATCAGTCGAGCGAGGCGCCCTACAAGCGCGGCTTCATGATCGGCATCGCCCTCGAGGCGCAGCTCGGCGGTGGCTCGACGCTCAACGCCGATGGCTCCTACAAGAGTGGTGACGCGTGGGCCTGGAGCGCGATGAAGCCGTTCCAGAGCGGCTCGACGCAGGTCTACCAGAACGTCGTCATCCCCGGCTTCTGGACCAAGGCGCAGCCCACGCCCGATGGCGGGTGGGGCCCCGTATGTGGTCCGCGCTGGAACGAGAAGGATCCGAAGCACGCACGTGGGTTCCAGGTGCTGTGCCGCAAGACGATGGGGTTCGTCGATCTGCCCGCGGTCTCTGGCGGCAAGGTCGTCGGAGGCCGCATCGACGCAAACCATCTCTACATCGAGCACAAGACCAACGACTCCGTCCGCGACCTCCCCCTCGACGACGGCCGCCGTGATGTCGGCGAAGAGAACGGCATGACGTGCTCGCAGTGCCACATCCGGACGTTCGGGATGCACGACTACGCGGACAAGGCGAACACCGACAGCTCGCTCGGCATCCCGACGACCCGCAACAAGAAGATCAAGACCCTCAACTTCGTCATCATCCCGACGACGCACTGGGAAGAGTTCACGCTCGAGTTCCTGAAGCACCAGGAATGCCGTGCGAAGCAGCTCTACACGCAATTCCTCGGCGCCGATGCGGCCAAAGGCTTCGGCTGTCCCCTCGCCCCCAATTGAATGGCTGAACCGAAGAAGAAACTACCCGTCCTCGACGCCAGCGGCGCCGACGGGCGGCGCGGCCCCGGCCCCGGCCCCGGCCCCGGCGACGACAAGAAGGCGGGCAAGGCCACCAAGGTACGGAGTGGCGGCTGGGCCGCGTTCACCGACGGTGGCACCGCACCTCGCTGGGTGATCGCTGCGCGGGTCGTCATGACCATCGCGCTCGCCGCGACCATTCCGACCATCCTCGGGGTGGAGCACGGCAACCGCATCCTGTGGACGATGGCCGTCGCGTCGCTGCCGTTCTTCTGGATGACGTTCGGCTATCACCTGTGGCGGCGCATCTGTCCGCTCGCCGTCATGAGCCAGATCGGGCGGTTCTTCGGCAAGCCCGGCACGCGGAAGATGGGCGACTGGATGAGCCGGAACTACCTGCTCGTTCAACTCGGCTTGATGCTCGTCGGGCTCACGTTCCGGCTCATTGCCACCAACGGCAGTGCGACGTGGCTGGCGGGGTTTCTCGCCGCCGTTGTCGTGATCGCGATCGTCACGAGCTTCGTCTACGCCGGCAAGACGTGGTGCAACTTCATCTGCCCCGTCGGGCTCGTCGAGAAGATCTACACGGAACCCGCGCCCGCGACCGTCCCCAACACCGAGATGACGTCGCAGTGCGCGCCGTGCGTGGCGTGCAAGAAGCACTGTCCTGACATCGATCTCGAGCAGGGCTACTGGAAGGAGGCGACCGAGCGTCCGCGCCGCATCGCGTACTTCTCGTGGCCCGGCATCGTCGTCGGCTTCTACACCTACTACTACCTGGTTCGCGGCACGTGGGCCTACTACTTCGACGGGCAGTGGACGTACGAGCGCACCCTCCCCGCGCAGATGTTCGAGCCCGGGTTCTTCTTCGCCCCCGCCATCCCGCGCATCGTCGCCGCGCCCCTCACCCTCGTCGTCTTCGGCGCGGTGAGCTACTTCATCATCGCCACGGTCGAGAAGCTCGTCGTCCGCGCCCGCCTGAAGTCGCTGTCCGTCGACACGCCGGCGGACACGAAGGACACCATCCGGGCCCGCATCCGTCACGGCACGCTCGCCGTCTCCGGCCTCGTCGGCTTCAACGCGTTCTATCTGTTCGCGGGTCAGCCGTCCCTCGGCCGGCTCCCTGGATGGGTCGTGACCGGATGGAGCCTCCTCGTCGTGTTTGCCTCGACGGCGATCTTCGTACGCCGCTTCACGCGCCGCGAGGACCAGTACGTCCACGAGAAGTTCGCCCAGAAGATCTTGAAGAAGTGGGAGTGGGGCGATGCGCCGCCCTCCGACAAGCTCCAGGACATCTACCTGCTCCACACCGAGCGCACGAAGCAGCGCGAAGCGCGCCTGCGGGCCTACAAGGAGACGGTTCGCGAGATGGTCGCCGATGGTCTCGTCACGCGGAACGAGCTCGTCATCCTCGATAGCCTGCGCGCGCAGCTCGGCATCAGCGACAAGGACCATCACAAGGTCATCGGCGAGCTCTCGAGCGAGGAGCGCCAGCTCTTCGACCCGAAGTTCCAGGGCTCGCAGGAGTCGCGGCTCGCCCGCGAGGCGTACCGCAAGGATCTCCAGCGCATCGTGGTGGAGGCCGCGCGTGCGGGGGTGGCGCCGTCGGCGAGCACGCTCCAGGCGCTCCGCGAGGAGCGTGGTGTGGGCGAAGCCGAGGAAGCCTCCGAGCTCGCGCAGATCCTCGCGCCCGGCGGCCCGATCGGCGCGCTGTACGAGGCCGAGCTCGAGAACGTGCAGCGCCTGGTCCAGGCCGCCGAGGCCGCGAACCATCAGGGCAGCGCTGGCAGTGACTCGGCGAGCCTCGGCCTCATCCGCCACCTCGCTCGCCTCCGCGCGCACGAGCACGCCATCCAGGCGCTTGGCGTCCTGTTCGTGATGACGAAGCGCCCGGAGGTCGAGCAGGTCCGCACCACGGCGGCCGCCCGCGGCGTCGTGCGGCCAAACACGCTCGCGCTGCTTGCCCCCGTCGAGGCCAGCTTGCGCGAGCCGCTCGTCGAGGCCCTCCTCAACCTGGACCGCGCCGGCGCTGCGCAGCTCGCGCCCGAGCCGTTCCTCGCGATCACGAACGATTCGTCGCATCACCTGCGTGCGGCAGCGGCGATGCTGCTCTCGCGCTTCGATGACGAGGCATGCCGGCAGCGGATGCTGGCGCTGCTCGATGACGTCGAGCCGATGGTGCGAGAGGCCGCCGTCCGAGCCATCGGCTCGAAGAGCCGCCTGACGCGCGACATCCTGAAGAAGGTCCTCGAGGATCCCGACCAGTCCGTGCGTCACGCGGCCGTGCGTGCGGTCGGCGGTGGCAACACCACCGGCAACGACCTGCCCGCCCTCGACCCGAGCATGTTCGCGCAGACCAAGCACGGCGTCGGCAAGCAAGGCGTGTACGCCACGCTCGATTCGAACGCGGCCATGGCGTCGCTGACGACGATCGAGAAGATGATGTTGATCCGCCAGGTGCCGATCTTCGCGGACCTCGGCCCCGATGACCTCGAAGAGCTCGCCACCGTCGTCGAGGAGCGCCGCATCGACCAGGGCCAGGAGCTGTTCCGCGAGGGCGATCCCGGTGACGCCGTCTATCTCATCGTGAAGGGCTCGGTCGTCGTCTTCATGGGCGGCACGGGCGATCGTCCCGAGCGCGTCCTGTCCGAGCTCGGGGCGGGCGCGTGCATCGGCGAGATGGCGGTGCTCGATGCGTCGCCGCGCTCCGCGACCGTGCGCGCCCTCGAGCGCACCCGGACCCTGCGGGTGCCGGGCGAGGGCTTCAAGCGCGTGATGTCGGAGCGACCGGAGATGTCTCAGGCCATCGTGGCCGAGCTCGTGAAGCGGATGCGCGGGATGATGGCGCAGGCTCCCTCCCCCTCCGCCTCGAACCCGGCGATCCCGCTCCCGAAAGCCTGAGGAGAGCGCGACGCCAATCGGCCACCTACCCGGTGGCGAGGTACCCGGCGGTCGAGCTAGGATTCTGGCCGATGAAGAAGACCACGGCGCAGACGATCTTCAAGACGGTGGTGTTCGCGGGGGCGATGCTCGGCGCGGGCGCCTGCGGTCCCAAGAACCAGCAGGCGACGACCACGTCGAACACCACGACGACGGCGCCTGACGGCACCGAGACGACGGAGACGTCCACGGAGACGACCGAGACGACGACCGAGGGCGGGACGACCGGCGACCCGTGTGCGGGTGGCGAGGATCCCTGTGCCGGTCGCGGTCGCGGTGACGAGGGTGGCGGCGGCGGCGAAGGCCGCGGCTTCATCCTGGCCTGATCTATTGGGTTGATTGAGTACTGGCACCCGGCTCGCTGCGGTGTCATTTTCGCCGCCTATGGGGAAGGACTCGGCTCTGCGCGCGTCGCAGGTCATCTGGCGGACGGTCGTGCTCTCGGGCGCGATGCTGGGCGGGGCCTGCGGTGGCAGCGCCCCGGCGGAGTCAACGTTGCCGGCGCCCGTCGAGGCCGCGCCCGTGGAAGCAGCCCCGGCGGAACCGCCGGTGGCGGAGGACCCTCCGAAGCCCATCGACGTGGTCGAAGAGCCAGCCCCTCCGGCCGAGCCGACGCCAGCGGTGACCGAGCTTGCCCCCCCGCCTCCTCTGGTGACCGAGGAACAGAAGGTGGCGCCCAAGAAAAAGCGGAAGCCGCCCACGAAGACGCGGGCGCCAGCCAAGGATGACAGCTCGGATCCGTGCTCGGGCGGGGAGTCCCGCGTGCGAGGCACCGAGGAAGACGGCCCCCCGCGCGGCCGTGGCTTCGTGCTCGCCTAGGAGATGACGATGGAGTTGCTAGGAGCCATCGACCCGCAGGGTCGCGACGAGGACTACGAAGCGACAAGCCCGTGGTGGCTGTCGGGTACGCCGCTCGAGGCCGAGCACCATCGGCTGATGCGCCGGCGCTCCGTCCCCATTCCGTGGGACCAGACGACGGCCGACCAGCTCACCGACGCGGAGCGTGCGCGCCTCGCCGGTACCTGGATGCGCCGCTCCGAGGCGGAGTACCTCGCGGTGTCGACCTTCTCGGTGCTCGCGATCGACCTCACCGCGGCCCGGGCCCCCGCCGACGTGCTGTCCCTGTGTCTGCGTGCCGGCATCGACGAGATCCGCCACGCCGAGATGTGCCTGCGCATGGCGAAGATCTACAGCGGCAAGCAGAACATGCCCGTCGTGAAGATGAGCTCGCTGCCCGACGACCCGAAGCGGCCGAAGCTGCACCAGGCGCTCGCGAACACGATGCTCGTGTCGTGCGTGTCCGAGACGTACGCGACGACGGTGCTGTCCGCGACGCGCGATCTGACGACGGACCCGACGGCCCAGGCCGTCCTGACGTCCATCTACTCCGACGAGGTCGCGCACGCGCGGCTCGGCTGGTCGTACCTGCGCCACGCGATCGAGGTCGGCGGCCAGGGCGTGATCGATGCGGCTGCGGAGATGCTGCCGCGTGCCCTCCGCGGCGTGGCGAACGTCGTCGAGAAGGAGCGCCCGATCGGCGAGGTCACGCCGGCCGTGCGCACGCATGGGCTGATGACGCCCGCCGAGGAGCGCATCATTTACGCGACCTGCATCCGCGAGGTGCTGGTGCCGGGCTTCCAGGCTCTCGGCGTGCCGGTCGGCTCGGCGCTCGAAGACTACGGGGACACATGGGCGCACGCAGCCTGAGCGTCTTCGGTATGGTCGGACTCGTCGGGGCGTGCGGCAGCACGCACACCGAGACCACGACGATCAACAACGCCGGTCCCGTCAGCGAGCCGCCGGTGCAGCTGGTCGAGGTGGGGCCCACGACCCTGCCCGACCGTATCGCCTGGGATTTCGAGCAGGCGGTGAAGCAGAGCAAGGCGGCCTACCAGGACCTCTTCGACTTCGTGGCCGTCGGCGAGTTCGAGATCCTGCTGCACCGCTACGACGTCTATGGCCGCGTGCGCCTGTCCGACAAGCTACGCGCGGAGCTCGCGGCGGAGGACGGCACCCCGTATCCGCCCGAGCGCGAGAAGACGAACGTCGGCCGGTTCTACGCGACGTGGGTGAAGCGCACGGTCGGCTCCGGCGGCTGTGCCATCGGGACGCCCCGCGGCGACTATGCGCAGAAGCTCGCCGACATCGAGCCGCTGCGCGAGGGCACGCCGCCGAAGTACGAAGTGCTGCGCGCCCATGCCGCGGCCTGGGTCAAGAATGGCGGGCTCGTGCGGGTGCACTGTACGGGCGGCGATGGCGGAGTGGCGTTGGTGTGGACGCGCAAGGACAACGCGCGTGGTTACGACCTGATCACCATCTATGATGACTGACATGAAACAACTACTCGCGGTCTCGATCGCGCTGTGCGGCCTCGCCGCGTGCTCGAACAAGAAGGACCGCGAGACAGCGGCTCAGGGCTCGACGCCGCACGTCCCCACCACGACGAAGCAGCTCGCGGCCGAGGTCGGACCGACGCCCGGGTCGGCGGCGGGAGGCTCGGGGTCGGCCGCGCCCGTGAACACGGGGACGGTCCAGAAGCTCGGCTGCGACAAGATCCTCCCCGAGGCGGTGCGCGCGAAGTACTTCAAGGGCGCGACCATCGAGGCGGCCGACATGGGGTCGGGCAGCTGCAAGCTGACCTTGGCCGACAAGGAGAAGTCGGCCGCGAGCGTGACGGCCATGTGCTGGGACGGCGTGCCCGAGGGCATGCTCGAGTCCTCGTTCAAGAAGCTCGAGACCCTCGCGTTGACCCCGCCCAAGGAGATCACGGCGGGCAAGGCGACGCGCTACACGCCGACGTCGGCGACGGCGAACATGCTGGTGGCGTGGGACGACGACTCGCCGTGCTCGATCTCCGCGGAACTCCCCAAGTCCGTGGATATCGAGGCCTTCGCGAAGGACGCGCTCGCGACGTTCCCCGTCCCCTGAAATTGAATATTGGCGGGCCTCATGCGTTGATGCGCTCCATGAAGCTTGCGCTCGCCTCCGTCGCCACCCTCGCCGCTGTAAGTCTCACGAGCACTGCCGCCCACGCGGAGTCGAAGTCGTGGGGGGCCATCAAGAAGAAGGTCACCGCGGCGAACACGATCGTCGTGAGCGCGGACTTCGTCCCGATGCGCAAGCTGCCGGCGTTCGACGCGGCCGTGACCGCGCTGGTCTCGATGGAGGGTGAGGTCAAGGGGGCCCTCGAGCTCATCAAGAGCAAGTGCTCGATCGACGTCACGAAGGTCATCAGCGACGTGACCGTCGTGATGAACGAGAAGGAAGAAGGCGCCGTGGCGATCGGCCTCGACGGAGTCGAACAGAAGACGGTCGAGGCCTGCCTCACCACCCTCGCCTCCGGTGAGGGCAAGAAGCTGAAGTCGAAGAAGAGCGGTACGCAGACGGTCTATTCCGTCGAGGGCGAGAAGGACCAGCTCCACCTCACCTGGATCGGCAAGGACGTCGTCGTGCTCTCGACGGATCCGATGAACCCGAAGGCTCTCGGCAAGGCCGTGGGCAAGTCCGGCAAGTCGGCGCTCAACACGATCATCTCCAAGGCGAAGACCGATTCCGCCGTGTGGTTCGGCGTGTCCTTCAAGGAGAGCCTGCCCACGGGCGGCACCGTCACCGCCGCGCATGGCCGCGTCGAGATCACGGGTGACAAGCTCATGGGCACGGCGCGCATCACGACGGGCGCGGCGAACGAGGCCACGACGTTCGTGCAGCAGGCGGTGCCCGAGCTCCAGAAGGAGTCGAAGAAGATGCAGTCGAGCGCGCCCGAGTTCGCTTCGATCTTCTCGAACATGACGCTCAAGGCCGACGGGGCCGACGTCGAGGCCACCACCAGCATGCCGGTGAAGGCGCTCGACAAGGTCGTCCAGCAGCTGCTGTCGGTCGCGATGCCCCCGCCGCCGCCCCCGAGCGGCACGCGGAAGTCGCTCTAGCCATTCGACGTCGGCGCGCGTGGCGCGCCTGCATCTAGCTCGACGACGAACCGAGCTCCGGGCGCGGCATCTTCGACCCAGACCCGCCCGCCCATCGCCTCGACCTGGCTCTTCACGATCGCGAGGCCGAGGCCACTGCCACCCTGGTCACGGGCCCGGCCGTAATCCAGGCGGTAGAACCGCTCGAACACGCGGTCCCGCTGGTCGGCCGGAATGCCGGCCCCGTGGTCGCGCACCACGAGCTGGACCTTCGCGCCGTCCCGAACCGTGCTGACGGTGACCTCGGTCCCGCCGCCGTACTTCACCGCGTTGTCGATGAGGTTCTGCACGACGTGATCGAGCCCGTCGCGGGTGCCGAGCACGGTGGCGGACTCGGGAACATCGATCGTGACCTGGGCGGTGGGCCAGACGCCTCGGGTGGTGCGCGCCGCATCCTGCACGACCTTGCCGAGGGCGATCGAGCCTCGCTCGCCCACGACGGACGCGCGTCCCCCGAGGGTATCGAGGAGGACCAGATCGTTGACGAGGTTCGCGATGCGGTCCGCGTTCCGATGGATGGTCTGGAGAAACTCGCGCGACGTCTCGGGATCCACCGGCGCGGCGAGCAGGGTCTCGGCGTAGCCGGCGATCGAGGTCACCGGGGTGCGGAGCTCGTGGGCCGCGTTCGAGAGGAATTCGCGCCGCACCGCCTCGAGCGCCCGCAGCCGGGTCACGTCGTAGAGGACGACGATGGCCCCCAGGTTGGCGCCGAGCGGGCGGCCACTCGCGCGAACGTGGCGACCGGAGAGCTCGACCTCCGTGTCCTCGGGCTCGCCGACGAGCGAAGCCTGGACGAGATCGGCGAGCTTCAGCGGGACCGCGCCCGCGTAGAGGAGTGGTGTGGCGGCCGCGTTGGCGAGCACGACCTTGCCATCGCGATCGACGACGACCACGCCCTCGACGAGACCGTTGATGATCGTCGACAGGAGGTCGCGCTGCTCGGTGAGCTGCGTGATGCGGGACTTCACCTCCCCGGCCATGCGGGTCATCGCCCGCGAGAGCACGCCCAGCTCGCCCCCGGCATCGGGCAGCTCGGGCACGTCGTAGTTGCCGGCCGTCAGCTTCTCCGCCGTCTGGGTCATCGACTGGAGGGGGCGCGTGATCGCGCGGATGAAGATCCAGGCGAGGAAGAGGCTGCCGAGGAAGCCGAGGCCACCGCCGACGATCAGGCGGTAGCGCATGGCCGAGCGGGTCACGATGACGTTGTCGAGGGGCACGGCGAGGCGCACCACGCGGCCCTGGTCGGCGCTCACCGCCACGAGATACTGCGGCGGCTGGCCCGCGCGCAGCCTGCGGATCGAACGCCCGACGGATGTCCCCTGCCGGACGCGGGCGACCTCGGGCGCCTCACCGATGACCAGTCCCTCCGTCTCGGGCTCGGCGGAGTCACCCTGGATGCGGCCGTCGGGACCGACGAGCGTGATCCGCGTGCCCGTGACCTTGGCGAGTCGCGGGGCGAGGCGCTCCGGGTGCCCGGCGTTGCGGATCCATTCGGCGACGGAGAGCGCCTGCTTGGTGAGGCGCTCGTCGAGGTCGTCGATCAGATCGCGTGCGAGGCCGCGCTCGATGGTGATGAGCGTCGCCGCGCCCGTGATCACCATCAGCACGAGGAACGTGGCGAGGAGTCGAACGCGAAGCGAGCTGCGCAGCACCCTGCTCCCCAGGGTGCGCTATTCGCGGCGGGCGCGGTAGCCGAAGCCGTGTACCGTCTCGATGACATCCGCGGCGGGGCCGAGCGAGACGCGGAGGCGGCGGACGTGAACGTCGACGGTGCGCGTGTTGATGTCGCCGCGCATCTCCCACACCTGCTCGAGGAGCTCCTCGCGCGAGAACACGCGGCCGGGGTCGGAGACGAGCAGCTGGAGCAGCTTGTACTCGAGCGGGCGGAGCTGCGTGGGGACGCCGTTGATGCGGACGTCATGGGTGACGGGATCGAGCTCGATCGGGCCGACCTTCAGCACGCCGCTCGCGTCGCTGGATGCCGGGCGGGCGCGCCGCTCGGCGAGGCGATTCGCGAGCGCGGTCACGCGCAGCACGATCTCGCGCACGACGAACGGCTTGACGACGTAGTCATCGGCGCCGACCTCGAGCCCCAGGATGCGATCCTCGGGCTCACCCTTCGCCGTCAGCATCAGCACGCCGACGTCGGCGAGCTGTGGATCGGCGCGGATCTGCTTGCAGACCTCGTAGCCCGAGGTGTCGGGGAGCATGAGGTCGAGGACGACGACATCGGGCTTGGTCTTCTGCGCCGCGGCGAAGCCTTCGGCCCCGGTCGCACCGGTCGCGACCTCGAAACCTGCCCCTTTCAAGTTGAACTCGAGCAGGCGTGCGACGTCGCGTTCGTCTTCGATGATGACCACCCGACGTTCCATCGCGCCGAGCATACACCGGCATCGGCGTGTTACGCCGGTGTTACGCGGTCGACGACGATCTTGCGTAGGCTCGGTGTCCATGCGGTCTGTCGTGCTCGTCGTGCTCGTCCTCGTCGCGGGATGCGGGCGTCGCGGCGGGGATGGCAAGCAGCTCAAGATCGCGGCCGCGTCGGATCTGGCGAAGGCCTTCGACGAGGTGAAGACCAAGCTCGCTGCCGATGGGATCGACGCCGAGATCACGTACGGCTCCAGCGGCCTGCTCGCCGCGCAGATCGATCAAGGCGCTGACTATTCGCTGTTCGCGGCCGCGAGCAAGGAGTTCGCCGATCAGGTCGCGAAGTCCGGCAAGTGCGACGCGTCGACCATCCAGCTCTACGGGCGGGGGCGCGTCGTGGCCTGGGTGCCGAAGGGCAAGGAGCCGCCGAAGTCACTCCAGGACCTCGCGGATCCACGCTTCAAGCAGATCGCGATGGGGAATCCGACCCACGCTCCATACGGCGCAGCGGCGAAGCAGGCGCTCGAGAAGGCCGGCGTCTGGAGCAAGATCGAGGACAAGATCATCCTCGCGGAGAACGTCCAGGCGACGCTGGTCTATGCGCGCGATGGCAACGCGGACGTCGCGCTGGTCGCGCTCTCGCTCGCGGTTGTCACCGAGGGCGGCGGCTATTTCCCGATCGACGAAGCCCTGCACGACCCACTCGATCAGGCGCTGATCGTGTGCGGCACGGGGCCCGGCGCCGCTGCGGCCACGAAGTTCGCGGCGTACTTGAAGTCACCGGCGGGCGTGGAGCTCCTCGGCCGCTATGGCTTCTCGCTGCCGACGGTCTCGCAGGCGCCGTAGTACGTTCCCCGGGTGAGACCCGAGACCCTCGCCGCCGCCGCGCTGCACGGCATCGATCCGACGACCGGCGCGGTGATTCCGCCGCTGCACCTCGCGACGACGTATGCGCGCCTGGAGGACTATTCGCTGCGCGGGCCGTGCTACGGCCGGGCCGACAATCCGACGCTCGTGCACGCGGAGCGAGTCGTGGCCGAGCTCGAGGGCGGCGTGGCCGCGCTTTCGTTCGCGTCGGGAATGGCGGCGGCGACGGCCTGCGTGCGGGCGCTGGTACGTCCCGGGGCGCACGTCATCGGACCACGCGTGGGCTACTTCAACTTCCGCGGCTGGCTCGAGCGCTTCTGCCGGAAGTGGAACCTCGCCCTCGACGTCGTCGACATGACGGATCTCACCGCGGTGCGCGCGGCGATGCGCCCGGAGACCGCGCTCGTCTGGGCTGAGACGCCGGCCAACCCGACGTGGGAGGTCGCCGACATCGCGGGCCTCGCCGCGATCACGCAGGGCACGGGCGCGAAGCTCGTCATCGACTCGACCTGCGCGACCCCCGTGCACACGCGGCCCCTGTCGCTCGGCG
>JALHPV010000164.1 GCA_022842285.1 Kofleriaceae bacterium | reverse complement strand
CGTGGTGTGCACGCGGACCCGTTCCAGTAGGCCTCGGCCTGACACGCCGGCCGGAGCGTCGCGGTCGGGGCCCGCGCCGCCGGGGAGCACGCGGCCACGACCAGCATGCCCAGCCACCGCATGAGACTACGGTATCACTCGGCGAGCGTGATCGCGCCCGTGCAGTCGCCGAGACCGACATTCCCGGCGGCGTCGGTGAGCACGACGCAGAACACGACGGTGCCCGGGTCGAGCGCCGCGACCCCCAGGTCCGTGCAGGCCGGGGGAGGCGTGCCTGGAGCGATGGCGCCGACATCCGTCACGTTGAGCTCGAGCGAGCCCGTGATCATCGCGCCCCCGGCGACGATCGGATCGGGGGCGATCGCGGGCAATGCGAGCTCCGTGACCACCGAGGGGCTGCGGCAGTCGTGGACGCGCGCCGAGCCAGTACCGAGGTCGCCGTCGGCATCCGCGTACTCGACGGTGATGACGAGATCGTCGCGCGTATCGTCATCGACCGCGAGCTCGAGGGGGACGGTCATCGTGATCGTCGCCGACGGCGCCGGATCGGGGTCGCTACAGGCGGCGATGGCGAGCACCAGGACGAGCGGCTTCATGGGTTGGCCTCGATCTGGATGGTGGGGCCCACGTCGAAGGCAACGATGCCTCCCATCGTCGGCACCTGGTCGAAGTAGAGCGCGATCAGCACCGCCGTCGTGCCCGCGGCGGGCTGCATCGTGATGGACCCGTCCGCGTCGGAGCGGATGCCGACGTCGGGCGGCACCGTCCAGGAGTAGACGAAGTTGAACACATCGCCTTGCGCCGGCGGTCCCCCGGCGTCGTACGTCGTCGGGCCGAGGTGGCCGTCGTCAGGCGCCGTCGTGAGCACGATGTTGCGCCCGTCACCGAGGGAGAGGATCACGGCCGTGAAGGGCATGTCCGCGTCGCGGGTTTCGAAGTCCGAGACGGTATGGACGAGCTCGATGGTGTCACCAGGACGCACCACCAGGGGCCCGTTGTTGTCGAGGCGCGCGCCACCGGGCGAGAACACCGCGATCTGCGGCCGCCGCGGCGGGTTGTTCAGGACGGGCGCGGGGGCCGCATCGGGGGACCGCTTCGCCCCGGCCGCGATCCAGGCCTCGAGCTCCGCGACCTCCGCGTCGGCGAGGGGCTCCGCGCCGAGCGGCATCTGGGTGGCCACGCCGTTGCGATTGCGGATCTTGTCGATGAACAAGCTCTTCGCCGCATCGCCCGGCGCCACGCGCAGCCGATCTGGCTTCTCGATGCCGGGACGGTTCACGAGGTACGCGTAGGTCAGCGCCGGCGTCGAGAGGTTCGGCTCGAACTGCCCGTTGTGACAGAGCCCGGGCTGACCCGAGCACCGCTTGGCGAGGATGCGACCGTGGATATCGTCGAGGCTACCCGGCGCGGCCGTCGACGGTACGGCCAGTGGATCCGGCTCGGGGGCGGCGTCGACCATCGTCTCTCCGAGATCGATGTCGTTACCGCAGGCGGCGAGGGCGGCCACGAGAAGGAGGCGCCTCACGCCATCACCTCGTCGATCACGAGGCCGGGCCGCGCGCCCTTGTCCTCGAGCGCATCGGTCAGGCGATCGCCGTGACCGAGGACGCCCATCGCGGTCATCACCGCATCGATCGTCTCGTACCGGCCCGAGGTCCGGCCCGGCTGGGTGATGCCCGTCGGGGCGATGACCTGCCCGCCCCGGATGTTCGGACCGAGCGCGAGCATCCACACGTCGCGGTCGCCGTTGTCGCCGAGACCGTGGTCGATGCCCGACCGACCGAGGCTGTCGGGGTTGTTGCCGTTGAAGAACAGGTGCCGGCCGTGCTCGGGCAGGACGATCATCGTGGTCGTGTCCCGCAGGTCGGGGTCGGACTGGATGAAGTTCCAGAGGTGGTTCACGCACGCATCGGCGACCTGCTGCCCGCGCAGGTAGCCGTTGAAGTCGCTGTGGCAGACGTCGACGTCGAGGAGCGTGATGGCCATGACGGATGGCTTGAACTTCTTGAGCACGCGTTCGGCGTGATAGACGGTCTGCGCGTCGGGCGTGGGATCGATGTCGCCGTCTTCGTTCAACGTCCCGATGCCGAAGGACTGCGGGAAGTACGACTCGTAGGTCGAGTCCGAGTAGATCTCGGCGAGGTGCGCCTGGATGCGCGCGTTGTCCTCCGTCGCGAGGTGGACGATCGGATCGTCCGTGGCGAACGTCGGCGAGTTGCCATCGAGCACCGAGGTCAGGCGTGCCGTCGCCGCATCCTCGGCAGGATTCGACGGAATGATGGGCAGGTCATCGATCGTCTGGATGGTCAGCGAGCGCTTGCCGCTCGTGATGATCGGGACGAGCGACTGCATCGCCGCCGGTGGCTGGAGATAGACGCCCGCGTAGCGCGGCCCGTAGTCGAGGTTGTCGCTCGCGATCAGGGCGCGGTAGAAGCCGCCGATCTGCGAGATGTACCAGGCATCCGTCGCCGGCGCGCCCGTGGCCTGGCGGTGGAGCTCGAAGATCGTGGGCACGGGGAGGTGGGCGTCCGCCCGGTTCTCGAGCCGGTTGTAGAAGCCCGAGAGCAAGCAGCCGTGCCCCTGGAGATGACCCGGCGGGCCATCCGCGTAGCGGAGGTTCGTGACGAGAGTGCCCTGCAGGTGCAGCGGGGTGCTGCGCGGCGTCGGGAGAGCCAGCGGGCGGGCGGCAGCGGCGTATTCGGGCGCGACGTTGGGGGCGCCCTGGCTGCCCGTCGCAAAGCCCGTCACGAGTGGCGTCGTGCCGAACAGGTTCGGCATCGTCGCGCCCTCGGCCATGCCGAGCGATTCGTTCAGGCGCAGTCCACCGCCGATACCGACGATGATCACGCGCTGGCCATTCGTGGCGGCCTTCGCCTTGATGAGCGGGCCGAACGCGCGCGTCGTGGCGGCGGCGGCGGCCCCGGCGAGTCCCCAGCGGAAGAGGTTGCGTCTCGAGAGCGTCATGGCGTCCTCCTACTGGCTCTGGTACTCGCGCGATCCGGTGAGCGCGCGGATGATGGTGCGGGGCCCGACGGCGGGGTCACTAGCCCACTCGTCGGTGAAGACGGCCAGCTCGTACGCATTCGGCTCGCGGCCGAGGAGGCGTCGGAACTGGTCGCGGATGAACGCTGCGGCCTCGACCTCGGACTTCTCCGGTAGCTGGATCTCCTCGGAGCTCACGAGCCCCGCGACCACGAGGTTCCGCAACGGGGCGGAGTCACCGATGCCGTCGAGCGCGCCCGAGAGCTGCGCTTCCTCGTCGAGCTGGAACGCGAACGCGGGCGAGCCCTGGAAGCTGACGGTCAGCTCGTAGCTCTCCGGCGAGCGCCCGAGCAGGTCGGCGTAGAGTCCGCGGAGGAACTGCGTCGAGGTCTTCGCGCGCGGTGCCCGCGTGCCCCCTTCCGCCTCTCCGGCGGTGGCCGGATCATAGTCGTACGTGGTGTCGGTGCACGCGGCGAGCGCGAGCAGCAGCAGTAGGCGTTTCATTGGTCGAAGTACTCCCGCGAGGACATGACGGCACGCACGAGGTCTCGCGCGTCAGGGGCTTCGGCGTCGAGGGTATCGACGAAGTGCGCGAGCTCGACGGCCGAGGGTTCGCGCGCGAGATAGCGATTGAACACGCGACGCACGATGGCCTCGCGATACGCCTCGCTCTCGAAGATGATGTCGAGGAGGTCGTCGTAGCTCGCGCCGTGTCGGTGGAACATGAGGCCCGCTGGCGATCCAGGGATCAGCGCGCCGTTGATCATCGAGCGGCCGTTCTCGAGGTCGTCGGCCTCGGCGATCTTCATGAGGAAGTCGTCGAATAGCGTACGCACGCGACCCTCGGGCTCGCCGGCGAGCACGTAGTAGGCGTACGCCTCCGCGTACCGGCGCTCGATCGTGGACGACGCCATGCCGGCCATGAAGTCCGTGCGCGCCGTCCGCAACGCCTCGCGCTCCGCGAAGTACGTCGGCAGCATGTCGCACTGACACGCGCACGAGTCCGTCGACGTGCACGTGTCGCAGGCGGGGTTGGTGCCGCGCGTGAGACTGCAGACGAGCTCGTACTGTGCTGCGAGCGAGTTGCCGCCGAAGATGCCGTTCTCGAGCTCGCCGATGAACACGTCCCCGAACTCGCTGCGCCCGAGGCGTTCGTCGACGAGGGCCGCGCGTACGCTCGGCGCGTTGCCAGCGGCGGCGAGCCGGCTCGTCGCGTCGGCCAGCTCTGTCTCGCTCGGCGGCTGTCCCGCCAGGTCGAGCGTCGCCCGCCGGACGAACCGCTGGAGCGCGGCCTCCGAATCCATGTCCCCGCCGACCGGCTTTTGCCCCCCGACGGTCTCGTCGCAGGCGGCCAGGGCCAGTAGTGGTACGACCCATCGTAGTCGCATGTGTGTCCTCCCTCGCAAGCGGGATTGCCTCGTGCAACGGGAGGGCCATCGCGGAACCCGGGGTATCAGCGGGTTAGGCCGTCGCGTTCTCCCACGCTGTCCCGCGCAGCGTCGGAATCGTCGACGCCGGGGCGAGGCACGCTAGCATCGCCGCGCCCATGCGTTGTGTTTCCCTCCTTGTCCTGTCCGCGTGTGCCGCGGCCACGCCGCCCGTCCAGGCGCCATCGGTCGACTACACGCCGATCCCCACCGAAGCGCCGCCGCCCCACGGCACCCTCTACGCGACCTGCATGACCGAGGGCACGGTCTCCGCCGCCTACACCGAGGACAGCTCGTTGCTCGTCTTCACCTGCACGGGCAAGCCCGCCGAGGCCTTCTTCAATGGTCTCGCCGCCTGGAGCGCCCGGGAGCAGACCGAGTTCTTTGCGAACGACCGCACCTACCGCGCGACCACGAAGGTCACGGTGAACCTCTTCGGGGTCGACCACTGCTCCGTCGGCAAGGCCGCCGACGATCCCGTCTGCGTCATCACGCTGAACGCGGGCCGCTTCCTCAGGGAGCTGCCATCGCCAGCAGCGCCGTGATCCCCGCGAACAGGTCGTCGCGCATCGCCATCAGGTCGTGCTCGACGCCGCCGTACATGTGAATCGCCGCCTTGCTCCCCGCGGCCTTGAACGCCTTGATGGTCGCCTGACCATCGGCCATCGGGATCATCGTGTCCTCGGACCCATGCAATGCGTCGGTCGGTGCGGGCGCGGGGCCTCCGGCCTTCGGCCACAGGTTCGCCGGTAACCGTCCCGCCACCGGAAACGCGTGCCGCACCTGCGCGGGATGCAGCATGGCCGCCGCGTACGACATCACGCCGCCCTGCGAGAAGCCGGTCACGATGACCTTGCGCCCCTTGGCGCGCGTCTCGACCGCCGCCCAGAGCGCTGCATCGGCCGCCCGGATCTCCGCTTCCATCTGCGCGGGCGTCGACACGCCCGGCGGCTGGTACCACGCGAAGCCATCGCCGTACTTGATGGGGGCGCGCGGCGCGAAGATCACCGCCGCGAACGGTGCGTCGCTGAACAGCTCGATGAAGTTCTCCGGCGTATCGCCGAGGCCGTGGATCGCGACGATGAGCGGTGACGCGTCCGTCACGGCCCCGACTTGCTTCTCGACGAACTGGATCTCGCCGACCGCCACGACCGGCACCTGCTCCGTCGCAGGCGGCGCCTTCGACGACTGGCAGGCCACGAGCGCGAGGGCGACGAGCAACGTACGCATCGGGGGCATCCTGTCAGATGCGGGCCCGTCGTGTATCGTCCAGGCTCGTGACCTCACCGGGCGTGGTGGAGCAGCAGTTTTCGCCGTTCGCCGAGGTCGAGCGCGAGCTCGCCGCCATCATCGCGATCGACCTGTTGCATCTCCTGGGCCCGACGGTCCGGGAGACGGTGTCCGTGGCGAGCCGCCGTCCTGGACCACGTACGGCACGGGGGACGCGGCGGTGAAGGTTCCGGAGGGGATGGCAACGCAGGTCGCCCCCACCGAGCCGAAGCGGCTGCCGTAGGCGCGCGACGGTGAGCTACACCGCGCGCGCGCGCGACGCGAGGAAGTGCTTGCGGAGCTCGGGGTCGCGGAGCTTCTGCGCCTTGGCCTGCACCTCGGCGGCGGCGCGGGCGGCGGCCTCCTGTGCGGCGGCCGTCCGACCGGCGGCGCCGAGGATCTCCGCGCGCCAGCGATAGACGTTCTCGGCCCCTTCGGGGCGGGCACCCTCGAGGTTGGCCACGGCCTCGTCGATCTTGGCGATGGCGTCTTCGTGGCGGCCGAGCTTCGAGAGCGCGAGCGCCTGGAAGGTCAGGCCCCAGATGATGCCGACGAGCATGGGCATCTTCTTCGCCCAGTCGGTCGCGGAGCGTGCCATCTCGAGGGCGGCCTCCGGCGGATCGCCCGCGACCAGGTGGGCGAGGGCGATGTACTGCAGCGCACGCACCTCCTGGTAGCGCTCGCGATTCTCGCTGGCCAGCGACATGCCGCGCTCGAACATCGCGAGCGCCGCCTTCGTATCGCCGCGCTGCATCTTCGTCTGACCGAGCGAGACCGCGGCATCGGCGGCCGCCGAGAGGTCGCCCGTCTGCTCGGCGATCTTCAGCGCCCGTGACAGATAGTTCTCGGCCCGCTCGACGTCACCGAGGTCCGAGTAGCACTGCCCGATGTTGCCGAGCTTCAGCGCGATGCCACTGCGATCACCGATGGCCTGGTCGATCTTGAGCGCGCTCTTGTAGTGCGCGAGCGCCTCCTCGTATTCGCCCAGGGCGGCGAACACGATGCCCATGTTGTTCAGGGCCCGCGCCTCGTGGCGCGACATGCCGACCGCACGGTAGATGACGAGCGCCTCGGCGTAGCTCTCGATCGCCTGCTCGAGGCGACCCATGTTCCAGAGGGTCGTGCCGCGCTGATTCAGGATCGTCGCGCGCGCCATGAACACGGGGGTGTTCGGGCGACCCTCGACGCCGGTCGTCGCCCCCGGGCTCTTGTCGACGAGCGCGAGCGCTTGGTCGGCGAGCTTGAGCGACTCCTCGGCATTGCCGACGAGGCGAGCGATCGCCGCTTGCAGGCGCAGTGCCTCGGCCTCGAGGAGCGGATCGCCGGCCTCGCGCGCGTACTGCAGCGCCGGGGAGACGGCCCGCAGGGCCGCGGGGGCCTTGCCGACATCGATGTAGAACTGCGCGAGCGCGCAGTGGGCCTGCGCCATCTTCGCCCGCTGCGCGAGCGCATCGGCTTCCTTGCGGAGCGCGTGGAGCTCGCGCAGCTGCTGCGGACGCTTCGCGAGGCGACGCAGGATCTCCTCGCGGAGGCGGTGCGCGGCGAAGCGGCGCTCGTGGTCGGTTTCGGGGAGGAGCTTCAGGGCGCGGGAGAGCTGGCGGAACGCATCGGCATTGCCTCCGAGCTCGATCGCGTGCTCCGCGGCGTGGACGTAGCGATCGGCGGCCTCGATGTTGTCGCCGGCCAGCTCGAGGTGGCGCGCGATGAGCGCATCGTCCTGGCCGAGGCGATAGCCCGGCGCATGCGCGATGCGCGACGCGACGGCGCGGTGCATCTGCACGCGGTGGTCGAGGGGGATCAACCCGTACGCGACCGTCATCGTCATGTCGTTCTTGAAGCGGTACTCGCCCTCGTGAGGCCCGGAATGGAGCGGCCCAGGCTCGGCCTGGGGCGCGAGAGCGAGGAGGCCGCGGCGCACGAGCTCGTCGAGCTCGAGGCGGACGGCCTTCCCGAGGAGCTCCGCGAGTGTCGCCGCCGCCACGTGACGGCCCAGCACCGCCGCGTGCACGATGACATCCTTCTCCAGGGCCGGCAGACCATCGATCCGCGTGAGGATCAGGTCCTCGACCGTCGACGGGACGTGGATCGGCGCATCCCGGCGGACCCAGCGCAGGAGGCCGGGGAACTCGCTCGCATCGCTGTCGGCCACCAGGATGCCGCGCTCGACGAGGGTGTCGATCAGCTCCTGGATGAAGAACGGGTTGCCGCCGGCGCGCGCGACGATCTGCTCGACGAGATCATCGATGTCGTGGCCGGGGACGAAGCGCTCCGCGAGCAGCGCCCGGCGCGCCGCCTCGGGCAGCTCGTCGAGGTACACGAGCTCGGTACCGAGCTCCTTCGCGAGCTTCAGGATGCGCGGCTCCGGCCGGCTCGTCATGAGGCCGAAGATCGGACGCGGGGTCTCGAGCTTCAGGAGCGCGGCGAACAGCTCCTGGCTGTCCTGATCCGTCCAGTGAATGTCCTCGCCGACGAGGATCACGGGCTTGTCGCCCTCGAGCCGCTGCTCGATGCGGTTCAGCAGCTGAATGAGCACCTGCCGCCGCGCTTCCGGCTCGATGGCCTCACCGCCGGGAATCGCCCCGCGCGCACCGAGGAGCATCCCGACGATCTGGATCGCCTGACGCGCCGACTGCGAGTGCTCTTCGCCCGGGAACATGAGCGGGGCCGCGCGTAGCAACCGCCGCTCCACCTCGTGCGGCTCCGCATCCTCGGCCAGGCCGAGCACGTCGCGTGCGAGGTCCGCGATCACGCCGTAGGGAGTCATCGCCGTCCCGACGCGGCCCTGCGTGCGGATGATCACCGCCTCGCTCGGCGAGATGCCCTCGAGGAACGTGCGCACGACGGTGCGTTTGCCCACGCCAGCGTCGCCGACGATCACGATCTGCCGCTTGCGCTTGGTGACGAGGACGTCGCGCCACGTGTCGCGCAGCGCCTTCAGCTCGAGCTCGCGGCCGGCAAGTTCGCCGGCGGTGCTCGCCACACCCGCGGGACGCCGCTCGCGCATGCGCGCCGAACGCTCCTTCGGGCCGCGCAGGCGATACACGCGGGCACGCTTCACGCCCGGATCGGTGTCCTCGTCGACCGTGCCGGCCTTGCTCGCGTGCGTGCCGCCGGGACTCACCTCATCCGGCAGATCGATCGCGGCCAGCGGCTCGAAGTTCCAGTCCGCCCGGGCCGCCCGGAACACGCGCCCGCCGACGAGGATCTCGGCGCCCCGCGCCTGGCGCGCGAGCTTGTGCGCGAAGGCCGAGGTCGCCTCCTCGAGATCGTAGTGAACCTCTTTGCCCGTGCGCCGGACCGTCGCCACGCCGCGCTGCACGGCGAGCGCGAGCCGCAACTCGGGCTCGACGTCGCTGCCGATGCCGTCCAGCGCATCGACGAGGGCGAGCGCCAGGCGGATCGAGCGGCTCGCGTCGTCCTCGCTCGCCACCGGCAACCCGACGAGCACTCGCAGGGTCGTCTCGTGGCCGAAGCCCGGGCTGCTCGTGATGCCATCATCCTTGCCGGGCGCCTCGAGGATCGCCTCGTGCTTGAACGCGACGTCGCGTGCGACGGTGAAGAACTGCTCGACGAGCTTGGCCGCGCCCGACGGACCGAGGCGCCGCTCGAGCGCCGCCATGCCACGCAGCAACCCCTGCAGCACGTAGACGTACTTGCGTTCGCGTGTCTTGCCTTCGACGCCCGGCGTCGGCGTGCGCGTGCGGACCCGCGAGCCATCGACCTTCGACAGCGCACCTGTCCCGAGGTCGGCGACCGAGGCAGGGACGCTCGACGCCGGGGTGTGCCCCGACGTCACCGGCGCCGAATGGCGCTGCGGGTCGACCGCCGGTTCGCTCCCGAGGGCGACCGGGATCCCGCCCGACGGCTGGAGGGCCGCCGCGATGACGGCCTCGCTGACCACCGCCATCTGCTTGCTCGGCGTCCCGAGCGGAACCGCGCCGGAGGCATCCATCGGCCGCGGCGCGATCACGCGGTGCTCCTGGGGCCCGAGCGTGGCGAGCACCGAGGACAGCGAGGCCGAGTCGACGAGCGTGTTCGTCTTCTGCGCCCATTCGAGCAGGAAGCGCGAGAGGTCGTGCTGGAGGTCGCGCGCCGTCTGGTAGCGGTCGTCGCGATGGAACGCGAGCGCCTTCAGGATGATGCCCTCGAGCGACACGGGGAGCTCGGGCGCGAAGTCCCTCGGGCGGGGGAGGGCCCCGCTCTTCACCAGCTCGAGCGCCTCCTTGCCCTTGCCGTGGAACAGCGGCCGCGCACACACCAGCTCGAACAGCACGATGCCCGCGGCGAACACGTCGCTGCGCGCATCGACGAGCTCGCCCCGCGCCTGCTCCGGCGACATATAGGCGAACTTCCCCTTCACGACGCCCTGCTCCTCGTGGACATCGCGGGCGCGCGCGATCCCGAAGTCGACGATCTTCACCGCGCCGTCCCACGACAGGAGGATGTTCTGCGGCGAGATGTCGCGATGGACGATGCCGAGGGGGGCGCCGAACTCGTCGGTCTTGCGGTGGGCGTAGTCGAGACCCTTCGCGAGCTGCTGGACGATGTACGCGCTGATGCCGTACGGGAGCCGCTGCCGCGCCTTGGCCGCCTCCTGCAGGAGCTTCAGGAGATCCATCCCCTCGACGAACTCCATCGCGAGGAAGTACGTGTCGCCGACGGCGCCGAAATCGAAGACCTGGATGATGTTCGGGTGATTGAGGCCGAGCGCGATCTTCGCCTCGTCCACGAACATCGTCACGAACTGCCGGCTGCGCGCGTACGCGGTGTGAATCTTCTTGATGACGAGCGTCTTCGCGAGGCCCTGCGCGACCGTCGTCTTCGCGAGATACACCTCGGCCATGCCGCCGGTGCCGACCTTGCGGATCAGAGAATATTTTCCGAACTGCTCCATCCCAACGAAGCTCGTCGACGATGTTACCTCAGAGCGGGGTCACGACGAGGTTGTCGAACCACGTGTCCGTCTCCCAGTTGTTGAACGCGAAATACTCGTGCCCCGGGCCTTCGAGCGGCTCGGGATCGTCGAACGTGAGGAACGGCGTGTCCATGTCATCGATGAACCACTGGACGACGTTCTCCTGGCGCTCGATCCGCCAGTGGTAGTGCTGCTTCGGGACGACCTTGGGCGCGGTCCGGGCCTGGACGTTGTCGGCGTGTTCGTCCATGCGCGCGATGATGGACTTGCTGTTGCTCCAGCCGCCGAAGATCAGCTCGTAGCCCGAAGCCATGTAGCGCCCGCCATCGGGGTCGAACGAGCGCCCGTCACCGAAGACCTCCACCTTGATGTCACCGCGGAGCTCGTTGGACCACGCGTCGAAATCGATCCGGACATCGCGGGGGAGGCGCTTGCGCAGCCACAGGGGGTGGTTCTTGGCCCCGCGGGCGGAGAGCTCCCCGCGCACCAGCTCGTAGCCCTTGCCGCTCGCGAAGTAGTTGCCGCCCACCTCGGCGCGCTCGAAGTCGTCGGTCCAGTCATCGGTGATCGGCGCGGGAGCGTCGACCTTGCAAGCAGTTGAAATCACGGCCAGTGCGGCCAGGGCGAGGCGGAGCACGGCGGCACTATAGCCCTCCTCCAGGGTGTCAGAGGGGGCACGTAGACTCATCGTGTGGAAGGCACCCTGTCGCTGTTCGATTGGCGTCCGCCGCCCGCGCCCGAGGAGGCGCCGGTGGCCGGAGAGCCCGTCCAGCCGCGTCCGGTCGCCGGCCCACGCATCGTCGTGTTCGATTGCGAGACCACGGGCACGGATCGTGTCCACGACCAGGTCATCGAGCTGTGCGTGCAGATGGGCATCGCCGAGGATGCCCCGTCGCGGGTGTGGCGGATCAAGCCCGCGGTGCCGATCCACCCCGGCGCGCAGGCGGTCCACGGCATCAGCGCCGAGGATCTCGCCGAGTGCCCGCCGTTCTCGGCCGTCGCAGATGAGGTGGCGGCGGTCTTCGCCGAGGCCGACGTGATCGTTGGCTACAACCTCGCCTTCGACATCGACATGCTGCAGGCGGAGTACAACCGCCTCGGCCGCGCGCCCATCGACTGGGTGGCCAAGCTCGTGGTCGACCCGTTCCGTCTGTGGCAGAAGTGCGAGCCGCGCAGCCTGCAGGACGCTCACCGCCGCTTCGTCGGCGACGAGTTCTCGGCCGCACACAGCGCCAGCGCGGATGTCGCGGCCACGGGGCGCGTGCTGTCCGGCATGCTGCGCAACTTCAAGCTCGAGCATCAGGACTGGGCGCAGATCGCGAACGTCTGCGATCCCGAGCGGGCGAGCTGGCTCGGTCCGTCGCGTCACCTGCGCTGGGATGCGGAGATCATCATCGTCGGCTTCGGCAAGTATGCGGGCATGCCGCTGCACGAGATCGCGGCCGGCCCCGACCGGAGCTTCCTGCGCTGGGTGCTCGAGAAGGACTTCCCGCCCCACGTGATGGAGGTGTGCCGCGCCGCGCTCGAGATGCCGCGCGATCAGCTCGTCGAGTGGGCGCGCGCTCGCTTCGGGGTGCCCGCGCCGACGGCCCAGCCGCCGTTCTTCGCCGGCTCGGGCGCCGGGCCTGGCGCCGGCAAATGAAATAAGGACGCGGGGTGAAGCGTCACCTCGGATCGATGAAGAGCCTGGTCATTCTCGCGTTGCTCGCGACGCCGGTCGGCGCGAAGCCGGATGCCAACGAAGGGCGGCGTGGTCCGGAGGATCGAGGTCCGATCGAACGCCGCCTGTTCTCGAACGAGACCGAGGCCAGCACGTTCCTGTGGAACGACTGGAACAAGTTCGTGGAGAACTATCACTCCAACTACATCGCCGACGACGACGCGAAGACGGCGTGGGTCGAGGGCGCCCCAGGGAGCGGAGCCGGGCAGTGGGTGCGGGTGGTGGTCACGCCGCTCGAGCAGACGACGCAGGTCCGCCTGAAGATCCGCAACGGCTATCAGAAATCGTCGACGCTCTTCAAGGCCAACGCGCGCGCCAAGGACGTCACGGTGCGGCTCCTGCCGAGCAAGACCGAAGCGAAGATCACGCTGACCGACGCCGAGGGCTGGCAGGAGGTCACGGTCACCCAGGCAAGTGGTCCGCTGCGCGAGGTGGAGCTGCACGTCGGCTCGGTCTACGAGGGCAGCAAGTATCCCGACCTCTGCATCAGCGACGTGCAGGTCTTCGCGACGAGCAAGGTGAAAGACAACCCGGCGTTCGAGAAGAGCAAGCGCGCCGACCTCAAGGCGTGGCGGGCGGCCCGCATCGCGGCCGCGAAGGCGCTGACCGGCAAGAAGGTCGAGCTGCCGACCTACCCCGCGTACGCGATCACGAAGACGGAATTCGAAGGGACGTACGCCGACTCGCTCGCCGCAGTCATCGCGCTCGCGGGGGCGGACCAGCCGTTCGCGAAGGAGTGGAAGGACGCGCTCGCCACCGCGAAGGCGGTCGCCGGCGATCTCGATGCGCTGCCGCGCGCGCAACTCGCTCCGACGAACAAGCAGAAGCTCGTGGCCGTCGACGGCATGCAGATCACGACACTCGGGAACATCGGCGGCGACGACCGCTACAACGACGAGTCGTCACTGCGCCTGCCGATGCTCGGCACGGTGGCCGCGCTGTTCTCCGATCAGCTGCGCGTGCTCGACGTGAAGGACTCACTCAAGGTCAGCGAGTTCGAAGCGCTCACGAAGAAGTGCAAGGAGACCGTCTGGGTCTCGCGAGCCACGGCCAAGGAAGGCACGGGGCCTGCTGCAGTGCGGGCGCTCGTCGTAGGTCGCTGCGGCATGCTCGAGGGCCGCGAGGGCTCGTACATGGGCCACGCGCTGCAGATCCTGGTCTACGACACGAACAACCGTCTCGTGCTCCTCGCGGGCCCCGGTCACGTCGATGGCTACCGCTGGACGGTCGAGAACGGCAAGGCGATGATCACGGGCGGCCGTGCGCTGCTGGATCAAGGGACGATTCTCGAGGCGACGAAGCGCAGCGACGTCGCGACCGCCAAGTAGTGCGCGTCCTGGCCTGCCTCGCCCTCGTCGCATGCGGGGGATCCGCCGCGGATCCCGTGGCGCATCGCGCGCGCAAGGCGGCCTGGGACGTGCGGCCCGCCGGCGGCACGCTCGCGATCGACCCGGGCGCGGCGCCGCCCGAGCTCCTCGACGCGCAGGGCTGCAAGCCGTGTCACGCCGCGATCGTCGACGAGTGGGCCGCGAGCCGCCACGCGCTCGCCTGGACCAACGACATCTTCCAGAGCGAGTACAGCGCCCGGCCGCAACCGTGGTGCGTGAACTGCCACGCGCCGCTCACCACGCAGCAACGCGACCTCGCCGGTCCGCAGGCCGCGCAGGGCGTGGACTGCGCGACGTGCCACGTGCGCGACGGCACCCTCGTCAGCGCCGGCAAGGCTCCGTCGTCGCCCCACTCGACGGTCGTCGACGCGACCTTCGGCACGCCGGCGTTCTGCGCCGACTGTCACCAGTTCACGTTCCCCGTGCTGGATCCGACCGGCGTCGCGGTCGCGATGACCGAGCACCCGATGCAGACCACCGTCGCCTCCTTCGAGGCGGGGCCGTACGCCGGCGAACGCGACGGATGCCTGACGTGCCACGGCAGCAAGCATGGTCACGCCTTTGCCGGCGCCCACGATGACGGCATGCTCACGGCGGCGGTCACGCTGGCCGCCTGCGCGATCGGCGATCGGATCCGCGTGCGCGTCACCAATGCCGCCGCCGGTCACGCCGTCCCGACGGGGGACATCCATCGCCACATGTACCTCCGCATCTGGCGCTCGTCGGCGCCCGAGTCGCTCGTGCAGGCGTTCTTCGGTCGTCGCTTCGAGCCCGCACCGGACGGCGGCAAGCGCACCATCTGGGACTCGACCCTCGCGCCGAACGCGGTGAAGACGATCGACGTGACGAGCACCGAGCTCGGCGGCGACGCCGATGAACCGATCAGCCTCGAGCTGACATACGTCTTCATCGTCAACGAGTTTCCGCGCGGCGCCCATGCACCCGACGCCCCGGTCACGAAGTCGATCGCGAGCGAACGGGCCACGCTGGCCGAGCTCCCGGCCTGTGAGGTAGCGCCGGTCCCCTCGGCTCGGTGAGCCCTCCATTCCTTCGGCCATCATCGGCGGCCTCCCGCTCCCACCATCGCGAGTCGTCGGTGAGCTGCCTGTCCGGACGCCCCGGCCGTGCTGAACTGCGCTCTCGCGTGTTCCGCGACGAGCTCGATCGCGTGGTCGGCTATGTCGTCGCCCGTGACGTGCTGGCCCTCGCGTGGGTTCGTCGCGAGATCCGTGATCGCGGCATGGTGTCCGTTGCGACGCGCAAACGTCGACGGACCGCTTGCGCCTACATCGAGCGATCGTCGAGAGTCTCGGTCATGCGCAAACTCATGATGGCCGCGTCGCTCGTGCTCTCGCTTGCTGCTTGCGGCAGCAAGGGCGGGATTGATGGAGCCCTCGACAAGATGGAGAGCTTCAAGAACGAGGCGTGCAAGTGCTCGGACAAGGCCTGCACCGACAAGGTCATGGAGAACATGATGAAGTACATGGGTGAGGCGGAGAAGTCGATGAAGGACGCCAAGCCGTCCAAGGCCCAGGACGAGCGCGCCGACAAGATCATGGACGAGATGGGGAAGTGCACCGAGAAGTTCGAGAAGGCTCCGGAATAAGTACTCCCCCGTCGCGCATGGGAGCGTAGTCCCATCGCGCGGCGACGGTGGCTCGAGGGCGGCGTGACTGCGCGGCGCTCGCCGCCAGGCGACCAGCTGACATCGCGCCGAGAGGTTCGCGCAGCTGCCGCCGAGCGCGCTCCCGTTCGGCGGGTTCAGCTCTCGGCGCCGCCGCCGATGCCGTACTTCTCGAG
>JALHPV010000163.1 GCA_022842285.1 Kofleriaceae bacterium | reverse complement strand
GCCCTCGCGTCGCGCGGGGTGGTGGCGGCGGCGGCGGGACGAACTGCTCCGTCAGCTCGCGAGAAACGTAGGCCCGCCAGATCGCGCGTCCGTCGGACCGGTGGGCGGTGAGGCGCGGATCGAAGCCGGCGAGGAACGTCACGATGTTGTCGAAGTCGCGCAGGAAGAAGAACTCCGCGCGCGAGCTGTGCACCGCCGAGACGACCTGCGGGAAGTCGATGATGGTAGGCCCATCGGCGGCCGCGAGGATGTTGTACGGCGAGAGGTCGCCGTGAATGAGATCGGCGCAGAGCATCGAGATCAACTGCGCGACGAGGTCGGCGTAGACGCTGATGGCATGCTCCCGCGCGATCGCGACGTCGATCAGGCGCGGCGCCGGCTGGCCTTCGGCGTCGCGCACGAGCTCCATGAGCAAGACGCCCTCGTAGAACATCACGGGCGCGGGAACCCGGACCCCGGTGCCGGCGAGCCGGTAGAGCGCGTCGGCCTCGGCGGACTTCCACTCCTGCTCGGCGGCCGCGCGCCCGAAGCTACCGCCGCTGTCCATCGCCCGCTGGGTGCGGCTGTTGCGGACCTTGCGGCCTTCCTTGTAGTCGGTGTTGTTCTTGAAGCTGCGCGTCGCGCGGTCCTTGTAGACCTTCGCGGCCATCACCACGCCCCCGCGGCTGACGAGGGAGATGTTCGCCTCCTTGCCGCTCTTCAAGCGGCCGAGGACCTCGTCGATGACGCCATCGGCGAGCAAGACGTCCAGCTCGTCCGCCATGCGGGCGACCATATCATCCGAGCGCGTGCAGATTATGGCTGCGCTACGTCCCGCTGACGAAGAGGAGATTGGCCTCGCCGAGCTCGCCCGCGGCGAGTGCGCTCTGCTTCACGAAGATGATGAAGCGGCCCTCGCCGAAGATGCTGTGGGAGGCTCCCACCCGGGTCACGTTGTCGTAGGCGTTGACCTCGAGCAGGAGGGCCTCCTCCTCGGGGTCCAGGGCGCCCTCGAGGTCGCCATCGAGCTCGGGCAGGTCGCCGAGCATGCGCGCATCCTCCCCCGATCCGAACGTGATCGCGCGCTGCTCGAGCGTCGCCTCGATGACGTCGATCCCTTCGGGGAGGGCGCCCTCGACGAGCTGCGTGGGATCCGGGTGGAAGACGATCTTGTGGCTGGGGTCGCCGCTCAGATCGGACTCGTCGAGCGAGCAGAAGAGCTGGAGTAGCCCCTGCTTCGGCAGCTCGTCGGTCGGGCACGAGGCCTGGAGCTCGGCGAAGTTCACCTGGAGCACGTACCCCAGCGGCTCGTTGCCGTACTCACCGATGGGCCACTCGAACCCGCGCGGCACGCTCGGCAACCCGCCGAGCTTGGACACACCGACGGCAAGCGTGGCGGCGCGCTGGAAGCTGAGACCGATCTCGGGCATCTCCCGACGATACACGGTTCCCTTCGCTGGCCTCCGCTCGCTCGGGTGCGAAGCGATCGTCAGTCGCCGCAGACCGCGCGAATCCCCGCGAGCGTCAGCGGCGCCTCCGTCGTCGTGAGCCCACATTCGATCACGAGGCGGGCCGCGACCGGCCTCATGGTCGCCAGGAGGGCGTCGTCGATCGCGGCGAGCGGGTCGCGGGTCGTGGCCGCGGCGGGCAACGCGTCGAGAAAGCCGCGGAGCTCGGCGGGCACGTCGGCGGCGCCAAAGAAGAGGGTCGCGTGCGCAGCTCCGGCGTCGGAGACCCGGCGAAGCGCCGCCGCACGTGAGGGCACCTCGCGCGCCTGGTAGAGCCGCGCGCAGGTCGCTTCGGTATCGCCCCGGCCCTCGAGCAGGTGAGGGCGAGCGGCGCCGGCCGCCGCCGCCACCAGCGCGTGCAGCGTCCGGAGCGCAGCGATGGCCGTCTCCGCGACCGGGGGCCGTTCACCCGCGGCGCTGTCGCCGGTCGCGAGCGCGTCGAACAGCCGACGGATGTGGCCGCGCGAGCCCGCGCAGACCTGGCGTTCGCCGATGAGGAAGGGGCGGGCGTCGAGCCACGCGAAGAACCCCACGTCATCGGGCGGTGGATCGTCGGCGTCCGCCCACTGCTCGACGAGCGCGGCCGCGAGGACCTCGCCAAAGCCCACCGTCGCCTTGTAGAGGGCCGCCTGGGCGACGGACACCGTGGCTCCGGACAGCGCGAGCAGAGGTGCGATCGCTGTCGCGGCTTCGGCGCGGCGCAGCGCCCGCCCGAGCGTCGGGGCAGCGTCGCGTTCGTAGCTCGCGACAAGCTCGAGGATCGACGGCCACGCGGCGCGGACCTGCGCGAGCGCCCCGATGTTGCACGGCAGTCCGGTGGCATCGCGCCGATCACCGAAGGTGCGCCGCTCCTCGTCGGCCGCGGTCCGCGCATACCGGGGGGAGGCGCGCTCCCCGAGCGGGTGCCCCTCGGCATCGAGGCACGAGAGATGTCCGGGGCCGAGGACCCATGCCACCGCCGCGTCGGTGGTCCACGGGGTGCTCACCGGGGCCGCTGGATCGTCGCGGTGAGCGCGAGCGCCCCCAGGGCCCGCAATCCCGGATGCTCGTCCTCGGGGCGATCGGAGAGGGGCACGGTGACGGCGCGCACTGCGAGGACGCCCGAGCGCTTGCCCGTGAGTTGCTTCGGCCACGGCGCGCCGTAGCGGTCGTAGGGCACGTCTTCGCCGGGCGGCAGGACGAGGCGATGCCCGAGGTGGTGACCAGATCGGCTCATCGATCGGATCCGGACCGTCTCGGAGCCAAGGCTGAACGCGATGTCCTCCTTGCCGATCCGGAGGGTCCCCTCGAGCCTGGCCGCGTTCGCGAGGAGCTCGACCGCTGCGCTGCCCGTGTTGCGAACCACGAGCCCGAGGAGGAGCGTGTCCTTGTCGGCCTCGAAAGCCAGCTTGCCCGTGAGCGTGATCGAGGCTGGGGCGGCCCGAGCCACCCGCGGGAGCCACAGCCCGGCCCCCGCGATGAGGACGGCCTGGGTGAAACCGCGACGTGAGAGTGGGTCCATGTATCCACCATAGCCAGGGGCCGCCCCCGTACGTGTCAGACCTACGTAAGGAGATTGCCCGTGTGTGGTCAGTCGCCGAACGCGAAGCCGAGCATCACGTGCACCGACCGCTCGTCCGGGCGCACGACGCTCGTGCTGGTCATCAGGGCGACCGAGACGTTCGGGGTCAGCCAGAGGCCCGCGCGGCCACGCAGATCGAGGACGAACCGCGGATCGTGGACCCATGGATCGCCCTCGGTTTCGCCTCCCAGTTGCACCGAGACCAGGCCCGTCGCGATCTCGCCGCCCACGAACAACGGTCCCAACCGGCCTTCCCCACCGGCGACGAATCGCATCCCCAGGAGCGTATCCGGGGACCAGTCGCCCTCGTCTGTGTCCCCGTAGTCGGTGCTTGGCACGATCCCCGAGCGGGGTGGGAGCACGGTCGGTGGAGCCTCCAGCCAGCCGACGGACGCCTCGACGCCGAGGTAGCCGGGCATCTGTCGGTGGCCGAACAGGACCCGGAAGGACAGGCCGCGCGCGGTGAGCTGGGCTGCGTCGGGCAGGATGCCCGTCTCGAGGTCGTCGACGGTGCCGACCATCGCCCCGATCCGCGTGGTCTCGTGGAGGCCACCGAGCTCCAGCCGCACCAGCGCCCCGGTTGGCTCGGTTGGCTCGGTTGGCTCGGGCTCCGGCCCGATCGGCGCGAGCTCCGCCGCACCTGGCGCGGCCACGGGCTCGGTCAGCCCAGGTTGAGCATGAGCGGCGCCAGCGAGCGCCAGGACCACGGCCGCGATCGAGCTAACTCCACGTGGGCTCATGGTCTTGAGATGCACGATCGTAGGGCGGGGGTCTGAACAGATCAGTTCGAAAGATTGGTACGCCGCCTTCGGAATTCTCGTGGGCAACCCAGGGCTGACGGGCGCGGCAGGTGGAAACCGCGGTTAGATCTACCCATGCGCCGATTCGAGCTCGTGGAAGGAACGTCATCGAAGTTCTGGGAGGTCGGTGTCGAAGGCAGCACGCTGACGACACGCTGGGGACGGATCGGCACCGCCGGCCAGTCCAAGACGAAACCATTCGCTGACGCGGCCGCCGCTCGGAACGAGCACGACAAGCTCGTCGCCGAGAAGGTCGGTAAGGGCTACGTCGAGATCGGTGGATCACCGGTGGCATCGACGACTCCGCTGCCCGACGAGGTGAAGGAACTGAGGGAGCTCGCGAAGGAAGCGTCGACGAAGAAGGAACCGATGACGCGGATCTACATCATGGTGCGGGGCAAGAAGGCGCCGGCCGCGGGGGACATTAGCCGGGCCGGTGGCAAGACGATCGGCATCGACGCGACGACGCGCCCCCGGTACGAGCATGGCGACCGTCCACTCATGCACCACTTGTGGACGATCGATCTAGGCGAGGTTCCGGAGCTCAGGCGCTTCAGCAAGTTCGCCAACGCACGCGCCGCTGCCTTGTTCATTCATGACCGGGGCGACAACGAATGCTTCGAGCCTGGTGTCGGAAGGCACAGCACCCGCATCGTTCCGATCTCCGAGGCTGACCTGGCCAAGGGGGAATGGCCCGGTCCCGACCTCGATGACGCGCCCGGCGGAGCGCTCGCGCTGTATCCCGTCGACGTGCCGACGAAGATCTTCGACGACAGCATCGATTTCTTCGAGCTCGAGGAATCTGATGACGAGCGCGAGCAAAAGCTCGCCGAGCTGCACAGCACGGTGATGAGCTCGAGCTACCTCAATGGGTCCCCTCTCTACTTCCAGGGCGACGATCACAAGGGCGAGTTCCTCGGACAGTTCAGCGAAGCGATCGTCGATGTGAACCTCGGCGACGCTGGCACGATGTACGTGTTCAGCGATCTCGCGTTCTGGGCCTGCCACTGAAGAGACGGAGCAAGCTGCCAGGTCACAGCAGGTTGAGCAGGTCCAGGAGCACCGGGCCGACGATCGCGACCGCGATGCCGGCGCCCACCGCGATCGCGATCAGCACGGGCGGGGCCAGTCCCGGCGCGGCAAACGTCAGGATCGTGCCGGTGAGGCCGGCGGCGACGACGCCCCAGAACAGGCGCCAGCCGGGATGGAGCCGCTCGCTCATGCGCCCATCGTAGCCGGAGGCCGGCGCATCTGTAGCGGGCCAACGTGGCGCTCTCGCGCGACCCCGCTCGGCGGCGACGCCGATACGACAGGCGCGATCGTCGGAGCCCTCGCGGGCGGGACCGTCGGTGCGTCGAGCATCCCTGCCGACTGGCTCGCGATCTCCGACTGGCCGCGCTCGCTCGCGTGGATTCGCACCCTCGGAGAGCGAGTCACGCAGCGTGGGGCTCCCCTGCGCCTCGGCTGGCCGTTCATCCCGCTGCGCAACGCCGTGTTCACCGCGATCGTGCTGGCAACGGGCCTACGGCGGCTCCTGCCACCCTACTGAGGAACCAGGACGACGTCGGGCCCGTGCCGGAAGTAACAAGGTCCCGAGGAGCGAAGAGGATGGGCGGAAGCGCATGGGAATCGAACCCACCATGCCGCTGCTCGCGCAGAGCATCATCGGTTTTGAAGACCGAGGCCGACACCAGTTCGGCACGCGCTTCCGCCATCGACCGTACACGTTCGCCACGCCGTTGAAACGCGGGGGGCGCCGAAACCGACGCGACGTCGACGGTGTTGCGAGCACCGCCGACGTCGTGCGCGGCGCCGTCCCCGGTGCCAGGAACTGGCCGCCGGCTTTGACTACCTGGTCTCAGTACGCCTGGATCGTGGCGTAGACCTCGGTCCCGACCGTGTAGACCACAGCCGCGCCCTGGCCACCTGGGAGCGGCGCCACGATCGGCGAGGTGCCGGTGGCGTGGAGGAGGCGCGGCGCGTCGTAGGTCGTGCTGCTCGCAGGCAACCGGTCGAGCTGGACGCCACCGCCGTCTAGCTGCGAGGCGATCAACGCGTTGCCCGCCGTATCACCCGCGACGGTGCGGGACTGCGCCGTGGTGACCACCGGAAGCCCGACCACGCGCTCCGATTGCGTCGGCGTGCTGCTGGCGATGCGATAGACCGAGTCCGCATCGCCGAAGGAGCTGAGGTTCACGCCAACGCTGAAGATGCTGCCGTTGCCGGTGCTCCAGTCCGAGTAGAACTGCTGGCCGGGCGGGTTCACTTCGCTATCGAACGTCACGCCACCATCGAAGCTCTGACGGATGTGGAAGCCCGGGGTGTCGGCGGCCACCACCAACGTCTCCTGCACCACGTCGTACAGGAGGTCGAAGAACGCGATCGAGATCGACACCTGCGTGATCTCGAACGCGCCCACACCACGGGTGTGGTTACGGGCGACTGCGACGCCGCCGCCCGTGGCGAAGCCCACGTACACGTCTTCGTTGAACGAGGCCAGCGAGAGGCCCGACGAGGTGCTGACCGCCGTGCCCACGAAGTTGAGCAGCCACGAAGCGCCGCCATCGGAGGTCGTGCGCAGATAGACCGATCCATCGTTGGTCATGATCGCCACGTAGGCTGCACCGCTGGGGCCGGCGCCCACCGCGGCCTGGGCCACGACCACCGGCCCATTCGGCAGGGCTGCCGACAGATCGAACGGGGCGCTGAACGTCAGGCCACGATCCGTGCTCGTCACCACCATCGCGGTCTGGCCACACTGCATGACCGCGTAGACCGTGCCGCTGCCATCGACCGCCACCTTGCGGGCGGCGTTGGCCGTCGCCGTGGTGCACGCGAGCGTGTCGCTGATCTTCACCGACGCCGTGGTGACGAACGGCTCGACGTCACAACTCGTGTCACAGCCATCGCCAGTGCTGGCGTTGCCGTCGTCGCACTCCTCGCCGAGGAAGAACTGCACGAGGCCGTCGCCGCACTGCTCGACCAGGCAGGTGCTTCCGCAGCCATCCGCCGTCGCCGTGTTGCCGTCGTCGCACTCTTCGAGCCCGTCGAGCACGCCGTTGCCACAGAGCTTCGGCGTGCAGTCGTTGTGGCACGCATCGCCATCGATCAGGTTGCCGTCGTCGCATTGCTCGACGCCCGCCTGGACGAGGCCGTCGCCGCACGTGGCCGCCTCGCAGGAGGTCAGGCACGCGTCCGTGTCGCTCGCGTTCGCGTCGTCGCACTGCTCGACACCGGCCTGCACGAAGCCGTCGCCGCAGGTCGCGCTGGCGCAGCTGCTCGAGCACGTGTCGGTGTTGTCGCCATTCGCGTCGTCGCACTGCTCGACGCCGGCCTGCGTGAAGCTGTCGCCGCAGGTCGCGCTGGCGCAGGTGTTCAGACACGCGTCGGTGTTGCTCGCGTTCGCGTCGTCACACTGCTCGACGCCCGCCCGCACGAAGCCATCGCCGCATATCGACGCGACGCAGGTGTTCAGGCACGCGTCGGTGTTGCTCATGTTCGCGTCGTCGCACTGCTCGAAGCCCGCCCGCACGAAGCCGTCGCCGCACGTCGACGCGATGCAGGTGTTCAGGCACCCGTCGGTGTTGTTGCCGTTCGCGTCGTCGCACTGCTCGACGCCCGCCCGCACGAAGCCATCGCCGCACGTCGACACGACGCAGGTGTTCAGGCACGCGTCGGTGTTGCTGCCGTTCGCGTCGTCACACTGCTCGACGCCCGCCCGCGCGAAGCCATCGCCGCACGTCGACGCGACGCAGGTGTTCAGGCACGCGTCGGTGTTGCTGGCGTTCGCGTCGTCGCACTGCTCGACGCCCGCCCGCACGAAGCCATCGCCGCATGTCGACGCGGCGCAGGTGTTCAGGCACGCGTCGGTGTTGCTGCCATTCGCGTCGTCGCATTGCTCCGCGCCGGCCTGCACGAAGCCGTCGCCGCAACTCGCGGCCACGCACGAGGCGAGACACGCATCGGTGTTGCTCGCGTTGCCGTCGTCGCACTGCTCGATGCCGGCCTGCACGAAGCCATCGCCGCACGTCGCGGTCGTGCAACTGTTGAGGCAGCCGTCGGCGTTGCTCCCGTTCCCGTCATCGCACTGCTCGACGCCGGCGTGCACGAAGCCGTCGCCGCAGTACGTCGTGAAGCACGCGTTGGTGCAATCGTCGGTGTTCACCGCGTTGCCGTCGTCGCATAGCTCAGTGCCAACCTGCACGATGCCATCGCCGCACGTCGCCGCGCCGCACGAAGTGGTGCACGCGTCGCCGTCGACGAGGTTGCCGTCGTCGCAGGCCTCGACGCCGGCGTGCACGATGCCATCGCCGCACGACGCGCTCACGCACGTGGAACGGCAGTCATCGGTCTCGTCGTTGTTGCCGTCGTCGCAGGCCTCGACGCCCGCCTGCACGTAGCCGTCGCCGCACGTGGCCTGCGCACACGTGGTGAGGCAACCGTCGGTCTCGCTGGCGTTGCCGTCATCGCAGGCCTCGACGCCGGTCTGCACGAAGCCATCGCCGCAGGTCGCGGCGCGACACGTGGCCGAGCACGCGTCGGTGTTGCTGGCGTTGCCGTCGTCGCACTGCTCGATGCCGGCCTGCGTGAAGCCGTCGCCGCAGGTGGCGGCAACACACGAGGTGAGGCAACCGTCCGTGTTGTCCGCGTTGCCGTCGTCGCACTGCTCGCCGCTCTGCAGGAAGCCATCGCCGCAGGTCGCCGCCACGCACGTCACGAGACAGGCGTCGGTGTTGCTGGCGTTGCCGTCGTCGCATGCCTCTCCGGCCTGCACGATGCCGTCGCCGCACGACGCCAGCGTGCACGCGGTGGTACAGGCGTCGGTGTTGTCCTGATTGCCGTCGTCGCAGAGCTCGACGGCGTCCCGTACGACACCGTCGCCGCACGTGGCCGCCTCGCACGTGTCGAGACATGTGTCGGTGTTGTCGGTGTTGCCATCGTCGCACTGCTCGACGCCGGCCATCACCGATCCGTCGCCGCAGTGCGCGATCTCGCACGTCGTGCGACAGCCATCGGTGTCGTCGGCGTTGCCGTCGTCGCACTGCTCGGTGCCCGCCTGGACGAGGCCGTCGCCGCAGGTCGCGGCCATGCAGTTCGCGAGGCACGCGTCGTTCTGGTTGGCGTTGCCATCGTCGCACTGCTCAACGCCCTCGACCACGCCGTCGCCGCAGGTGCGCACGTCGGCCACGGTGATCGTCACGGTGGCGATGTTCGAGTCGAGCGCTCCGTCGGAGGCCTGGAAGGTGAAGGAGTCCGCGCCGAAGTAATGCGTGCTCGGCGTGTAGGTGAGGTTCGGCGCCACGCCCGTGAGTGCGCCGTGCGCCGGGGCGGCCACGACCGTGTACGTGAGCACGGGCGTCTCCACGTCGGTCGCCGCCAGGATGATCGCGACGCCTTGGTCCTCGTTGGTGGCGGCGCTGCCGTCGACCGCGACCGGCGCCGTGTTCAGCGCGGGGCTGACCGTGATGGTGAAGCGCACGCGCACGGTATGCGTGCCGTCCGTGATGGTGAACTCGACACTGTCGTCCCCCACGTAGCCCGATGTAGGGCGGTAGGTGAACACTGGGCCGGCACCGTCGATCGATCCGTGGTCGGGACCGGAGACCGTGTACGACAAGCCTCCCAGCTGCTGGGCGGCCCCACCCGGGTTGATGTCGCTGAGGTCGAGCACGACCGTGGAGTCGACCTCGGTTTGCGCCGAGCGACCCGGGAGGGCCGGCGTGGGATCGGGTTCATCCCATGGGTTGGTGGTGGGGTCGTCGCATGCCGCGGCGGCGAAGACGAGGAAGGGGGCGAGGGCCCAGGCTTTGATCATCGGAGACGTAATTCGGCCGCATTGCTCGAATCATGAGTTCGATTGGCCTCAGACCTGCCGATCCGTGCGATCGCGCCTGCTGCCTGCAGCGCGGTGCGGCTGGGCCCCTCTCGTCCCGTGGCCGGATGTCTCGCGCTGTACACCGGCCTGCGTCACGACGCCGTCCGCACCATGCGGTTCGACCGGTCGACTTCGACGACGAGACCGTGCACTTGCCGAATCCCAAGGGTACGGCATCACGGTCTCCGCGCTCATCGATCTCCTCGATCGAACGGTGCCGTAGCAACAAGCGCACGTAGTTCGGTCCCTTGAAGGAGGTTGGCTACGGGGCCTTGCTGTAATCCGTGCCCAGGTTCATGGCATATGGTCGCGAGACTCCGGCGACCTCCTTCCCCTGCTTCTCGCCCTCGCCGTCGATGAACGTGCGGTTCAGCATGGTCTCGGAGATCATCCACCCGAGGCCGACCACTTGCGTCTGGGCGGCCATGATGGCGGTCTGGACGCGCAGGTAGTTGTAACCGTCGCCCGCCAGCGGCCCCGCGCTGTCGATCTCGACGCGGTAGCGATCGACGTCGCGCTTCTCGAAGTCGCACATCGTCGGGTAGATCTCGGTCCCGCGACTCGTGATGCGCAAGAGCTTGAACCCGTGCGCGTGCAGGATCGGTGCGACTTGCTTGGCGCGTACCCGGTAGAACGCCTGCACGAGCTTGATGCTCACCGCGTCGAACGCCGAGAGGCGGGCCACCGCCTCGCGCAAGGTCTGTGCCTTCAGGGCGGCGCTGAAGCGCGCCGCGGTGTTCTCGCTCGCGCCCATCGCCTCGAGCGCAGTCCCGAACGACGTGTCGCCGAAGCCCGGCATCGCCTGCAGGAACTCGCTCGTCACCCGCGCGCTGTACTGACCAAAACTGCGGATCGACTGCAGGCTTCCCGCGCGGTTCTTGTTGAACAGCGTGCGCAGATCGATCCCGGTTTCGTCCTCGAACATCGTTCGCACCGCGGGCACGAGCCCGGTGGCGTTCGCATCGATCGAGCCGTCGGCGGCGAAGGCCATCTGCAACCCCGAGTCATCGACGAACATGTCGAATCCAATGATCCGCGAGTTCGCGCGCGTCGGATTCGGCGGCACGTTGCGCTCGACGAAGGCCTGCCACGGCTGACCGCCGACCTGCATGTCCACCGCGAAGGTCTCGTACGCTCGCAACACCCGATCGAGCAGGGGGCGAAGCGCCGCATCGGCGCGTGCCAGCGCGAGCTCCTTGATCGTCCGCTGGGGCTGCTCGTCCTTCAGGGCTCGCAGCTCATGGATCTTCTTTACGATCTCGGCGGTGAACGCGCGGGTCCCGGACCGCTCGCGCCCCTTGTTCACCTGAAACGGACCGCGCTTGATGTCACCCACGTAGTAGCCATCCGCGAGCACCTCGAGCACGGCGGTCTTGATGAGCTCGGCTGCGCGCAGGTGCGACACGCCGCCGATGTGCAGCAGCATCTCGGCCGCCGCGTCGATCAGCGCGACCGGATTGGCCTTGTCCTGCCCCGCGATGTCGTCGGCCGTGCCGCCCATCGTCTCGAACATCGACACCGCGCGCGGGTTATTGGGGTTCGTGTTGTTCGAGCTCACCAGCCCGACGCCCCCTGTCAGCTTCGCTGCGATGTCCGAGCCAATGTCGCCAAACATGTTGGTCGTCACGACGACGTCGAACTTCTCGGGCGCGGCCGCAATCGCGGCGAGACCGTCGTCGATGATCATGAAGTTGGACTCGATCGCGCGGTCGCCGAGGTGCTTGGCCGTGTAGTCGCGCGCGACCTTGAGGAACGACTCCTTGAACAGTCCCCCCGTGATCTTGAGGATGTTCGGCTTCTCGAGGGCCGTCACCTTCTTGCGCCCGTCGCGCAGCGCGGACTCGAATGCGGCCCGACAGATGAGCTCGCAGCCCTCCGGCGTCTGGTGGCGCAGCGCCTGGGGATAGTTGCGCGCCAGGCGGTGCTCGATCGAGGCATAGAGGTCCTCGACGTTCTCGCGCACGAACAGGATGTCGGCGCCTGCCACGCCAGGCGCGATCGGGTCGAGCGTCACGCAGCGCCGGATGTTGGCGTACTGCTCGAAGCCCTTGCGAATCGTGACGTTCCGGCTCGGCTCGTCGCCCTCGTCGAGAGTCCGAAGCGCACCCTTCAGGACAGCATCGGCCCGGGCCGCATCCTTGAGCGTCTGGCGCTCGAGCTGCGTGACGAGGGCTTTGACGGCCTTGAGCGTCGGAGGCGCAAGCTTGCCCAGGAGCTTCTTGTAAAAGTCATTGATGTTGCCGGCCGCACGGGCCTCGTCCTTGGCCTCCGTATCGAGTTGCGCAGCGACCTCCAGCGGCGCGCGAGCTCCAAACTGCGCCGCATAGGCGTCCGGCGCGTGCTGCTGCAAGAGCACGAACAGATCCGCCGCGTCCGGCGATCCGAGCGTTCCCTCGATGTAGTCAAACGCGAGCCCCGTGGCGGCGAGCACCGTCTTGGCTGCGTCAATGCACTCGGGACCAATCCCTTGTCCCTTGATCACGAGGATCGTGGTCGTGTCATTCTGGGGCGCAGCGGCAGTCATGTGAGGCTCCGTCGCACCGAGGCCGGCCTCGGGCATCTTGCTGGACGATATGTGGTCGAGCGTAGCAGCGCGCTGCGCTGGCCACGCCCGGGCCAATATCTCATCTGGGAGTGGGAAGGCAACGGCCGTCGGACCAGGATCGGGACGCAGGTTCGCTGCAGAACGCGCTGGCGCGACCGGCGCCAAGCTCGGACCTGTGATCACAATACGGCGGAAGCGCATGGGAATCGAACCCACCATGCCGCTGCTCGCGCAGAGCATCATCGGTTTTGAAGACCGAGGCCGACACCAGTTCGGCACGCGCTTCCACCGGCGACCGTACCCGTTCGCCGCGCCGAGGTGTCAGCCTGCAGGCTGATACACGCGCTTGTTGGCATCGACGCCGAGGTAGCGGAGCGCGGGGCCCGCGGGCGCGCCGAGTGGCCGCTGATCGATGGACTCGCGCTCGGCCATGACCTGCTCGTACTCCGCGATGGAGACCTGACGGCGGGCGTCGAGGAGGGCGGGCAGATCGAGCGCGCGCACCCGGTCCTGGGCCCCCGGCGTGACGGTGCCCGCGAAGAACTCGGCGCACGAGCCGCTGCCGTAGCTGAAGAGGCCGATGCGCTGGCCGTCGAGGGGCGTGGGCGACGTGGCCAGGGTGCTCGTGAGGGCGAGATAGAGGGAGCCCGTGTAGATGTTGCCGACCTGCGCGCAGAGGGAGAGCGAGCTCGCGACGAGGCGATCGAAGGTCGCGTCGGGCGTCGGATCACCGTCGAGGGAGCGCAGGTGACGGTGGGCCTTGCGCGCCATCTTGCCGTACGGCACGTGATAGGCGAGGGCGGCGAAGGCGTCGCTGGTCACGCCGGGGTTCTTGTCGCGGAAGTGCTGGTACGCGCCGGCGAGCGCATCGAGGTAGCACTGCACGGAGTACGGCCCGTCCACGAAGGCGTCCTTCGAATAGAGGGGGCGCCAGAAGTCATGGACGTCGTGAGCGTAGATGCCCGTCTTGTGGGGCTCGAGGCTGACGAGCTTCGGGTCGTCACTCACGAGGATCGCGACCGCGCCGGCGCCCTGGGTGGGCTCACCGGCGGTGTGCAGGCCATAGCGAGCAATGTCGCTACAGATGACGAGCGCCTTCTGACCGGCGGCGGAGCCCGACCGAATCCAGTCGAGGGCGAGCTGGAGCGCGGCGGTACCGCCGTAGCAGGCGTGTTTGGTCTCGAAGACGCGGCAGCGACGGCCGATGCCCACGAGCGATTGCACGTACGAGGCGACCGGCTTGGAGTGATCGACGCCCGTCTCGGTGCCGACCGCGAGGAGCCCGATCGCGTCGGGGCTGATCGCGGCCGAGGCGAGGGCGGCCTGCGCGGCGCGGGCGGCGAGCGTGACGGTGTCCTCGTCGGGGAGCGCGACCGCCATGCGCGTGGTGCCGATGCCCTCGAGGTACTTCGATGGTTCGACGTTGCGGGCGCGCGCGAGATCGACCATGTCCACGTAGGTGGGCGGGACGGCCAGTCCGATCGCTTCGATGCCGACGCTACTCATGTGTCGCGCATGTAGCATGCCGGCGACGGCCCGACGCGGTGGCTACGGATCTCGAATGCGTCAGTGCTGCGACGCGCAGGCAAAGCCAGCGCCGTCCCGCCGTTGCGTGCACACGCCGAGCTTCGCCTTGTCGATGCGGCAGACGTCGGCGACTCGTTCGCAGACCTCGACCGGGTCGTTGGTCGTGCCCGCCGGCTTGGAATTGCCGCTGGGGCCGCAGGCGGCCAGGAGCGCGAGGCAAAGCAGCATCGCCGCGGACCCGGACCAGCGTCCCCACTTGCACTGACCGTTCGCGCGACGTGTTCGCATGGTGGCTCAAGGTAGCGCGAGCACCCGGCCCTGACTCGCACGATGTTGCTCGTGACAACGGGCGCGATGCCAGTGCGGTTATGCCGCCGCCCGTCGAGCCGTGAGGGCGCGCAGCTCCTCGCGGACATCGGATGCGGAGTAGATCGAGGAGCCACGCTGGCGTCGCTCGAGGTGGAGTCGGAACGCGGCGATAGCGCCGCCGAAGTCACGCTGGCTCTCGCGGATGACTCCGAGCCGGTACCAGCAGTCGGCGACGAGGCCACGAGCCCACCGCAGTCCTTCGCCGCATGGACCATGAGCGAGGCGGTCCACGCCTCGACGGATGAGCCGGGTGTACAGGGTTGTCGCCTCGGCGCGGTGACCGAGCATGTGGTTCGCACCGGCCAGCCCCCACAGGGACAGCGGACAGTGAGGTGCGATGGCGAAGGCTCGGTGTTCGGTTTCGAGCGCCATCCGGTAGTTGCGTTGCTCGTAGTACGTGAGCGCCAGGCGTGAGAGCAGCCAGTGGCTCGCAGGGGAGGTGCGAAGCTCCGCCCGGATCCGGCGCCGGGCCTCGGGCCAGACCTCCGCGTCAATCAGCGCCTCGATCGACGCGGTCTTTCCCTGGGACGACATCGGGCAAGGATACCGATCGCACAGCACGGGCGGTCAAGCGAACGGTGGCGGCGTCGCGCAAGATGCCGTCATGGATGCGAGCTGGGCCGAGCGGGTCATGCGGACCGGCGACTACGTGCAGGCGCACCTGGACGCCGGGCTCGAGCCCGGTGAGCTCGCCGGCGTGGCGGGGCTCTCGCTGCATCACTTCCACCGCGTGTTTCGCGGGATGACGGGCGAGTCGGTGATGGGGTTCGTGCGCCGTCTCCGGCTGGAGCGCGCGGCCTCCCAGCTGAAGTTCGCGCGGGCCCCCGTGACCGACGTCGCGATCGCGTCGGGCTACGGCAGCCACGAGGCGTTCACGCGGGCGTTTCGTGCGCGCTTCGGGATGGCCCCGTGCGAGTACCGCTCGCGCGAGCGCAAGGCCGTCGAGGACGACTGCGAGGTGAGCTTTCGGGTCGAGCTCGAACGGACGTGCCTGGCGCTGCGGCAGCTCGGCTCGTATGCGGGCTGCGCGGCCACGTGGCAGCACCTCCTGCAGTGGTCGACCTCCGCGGGCATCACGTCACTCGCCTCGATCGGGCTCTGCTACGACGACCCAGACATCACGGACCAGGCCAGGCTGCGCTACGACGCGTGCCTTGTAGTGTCGCCCGAGGTCGCGAGCACGGCGCGGGGGCCGGTGGTCCCGAAGGTCGTGCCCGGCGGCCGCTACGCCGTGGCGCTGCACGTCGGCGGCTACGACACCCTCGAAGAGACCTACGTGGCCCTCCTGGGCCGGGCACTTCCGCACCGCGGCCTCGAGTTGTTCGATGAACCGGTCGTCGAGGTCTATGTCGACGATCCCGAGACCACCCCACCCGAGAACCTGCGCACCGAGATCCAGGTGCGCGTCCGTTGAAGGAGA
>JALHPV010000162.1 GCA_022842285.1 Kofleriaceae bacterium | reverse complement strand
GGAAGTCGCGACGGGTGACATCGACCAGGACGCCGCCTGGGCCAAGGAGATCATTGCCGCCACCGCCGGGATGCGCCGCTAGTCATGTCGGTCCTCTCGCTCATCCAGACCGCTGGTACCGCTGTCGACCCGATCGCCGTCGTCCAGAGCGCCGCGCAGCAAGCGCAGCAGCAGTCGCAGCCCGGTACCTTCGGCGCGGTGAGCATGGTGGTCGTCCTGACCATCGCGTCCCTCCTCCCCGCCATCATCCTCTCCTGCACGTGCTTCGTCCGCTTCGTCGTGGTCCTCGGCTTCGTTCGCACCGGCATCGGTACGCCGGCCGCCCCGCCGAACCAGGTGCTCGTCGGCCTCGCGCTCTTCATGGCGGTCTTCACCTCCGCCCCCATCGCGATCGAGATGTACGAGAAGGGCGGCCGCGACTACTTCGCCGGCAAGCTCGACGAGACCCAGGCTCTCGAGCAGGCGACGCCCCCTCTCCGTGACTTTCTCCTCGATCGCACCGCCGAGTCCGACCTCGAGCTCTTCTACGAGTTCTCTGGCGCGCCGCGCCCGACCTCCAGCGCTGACGTCCCGCTCCGCATCGCGATCCCCGCCTTCATCGTCTCCGAGCTCCGCACGGCCTTCGAGATCGGCCTGACGATCCTCCTCCCCTTCCTGGTGATCGACCTCATCTGCGCGGCGGTGCTGACCGCCATGGGCATGGTCATGGTGCCGCCGGCGACGGTCGCGCTCCCCATCAAGCTGCTCGTGTTCGTGATGGTCGATGGCTGGCACCTGGTGGTGCAGTCGCTCCTGCGGGGAGCCACCTCGTGAGCACCGACTCGCTCCTCGACCTCTGGCGCAATGCCCTCGCGACGATGGCCGCCGTCAGCGCGCCCTTCCTCCTGACCGCCCTCGCCGTCGGTCTCGTCATCTCGATCATCCAGACCGCGACGCAGCTCCAGGAGGCCGTGCTCGCGTTCGTGCCGAAGCTCGCCTTGACGCTCATCGTCGTCGCCCTCTCGGGTCACTGGTGCCTCGACAAGCTGAGCACCTTCACCACCGCCGCCTTCACCGCGCACTCCGAGCCGCGCGTCATCGATCCGCAATGACGATCAGTGAGCCCGAGATCGGCGCGGTCATCGTCGCGATCTCACGCGTCGGCGGGCTCGCCGCCACGGCGCCGGTGATCGGCGACGAGGGGGTCACGCTCCGGGCGCGCCTGGCCTTCGTGATCCTGGTCGGCGCAGCCATCGGCGCCAACCGCCCGGGCGTGATGTACGCCGACGTCCCTGCCGCCGTGGTTCTCGAGCTCTGTGTCGGGCTGATGACGGGCCTGGTCTCGCGGTTCATCATGGCGCGGGTCGCCGTGGCCGGTCAGCTGATCGGACTGTCGCTAGGTCTCGGCTTCGCGTCGCAGTTCGACGTCCGCGCCGGTGAGTCCGCCGGCACGGTCCGCATGATCTTCACGACGCTGGCCGGGCTCGCCTTCCTCTACGTGGGTGGGCTCGAGGCGATCGTGCGCAGCGCGGCGACGCCCGCGCATCCGGCGCATGTCTTCTTCCTCGGTCCCGAGCTGCTGCGCGCCGGGGCGTCGGCTTTCGGCTTCGGGTTGTCGCTCGCCGCCCCCCTCGTGCTGGCAGCCCTCGTCGGCAACATCGGCCTGGCGGTGATGAACCGCGCCGCGCCCGCGATGAACGTCTTCTCGATCGCTCTCACCGGCGTCTTGATCCTCGGCGGCGTGATTCTCATGTCGACCGCCGGCACGTTGATCTCGAACCTGGCCGACACGGCCCGCACGTCCGCCGAGGCACTCATGTAGTCTCGACGGGTGGCAGATCTAACGCTGGTCGGCGACTCCACCTGGATTAGCCCCTGGGTGTTCCACGTCATGGTGGCGCTCGAGGAGAAGAAGCTCCCCTACGATCTGGAGCTCGTACCGCTGCCGATTCCCGACGATCGCAAGACCACGATGCTGGAGCGCTCGCCGCTCGCCAAGGTGCCGATGCTCCTGCACGGCAATCTGGCGCTGACCGAGTCGCTCGCCATCTCCGAGTACCTGGCCGAGACCTTCCCCGCGCCGCGGTTCGCCCGGCTGTTCCCGGCGGACCTCGCGGATCGGGCACGGTCACGGCAGGTGATGTCGTACCTGCGGACGTCGCTGTTCGCGCTGCGCAAGGCCCGACCGACATCGTCGGTGTTCGGCACGGAGAAGGTCGTCGCGCTCGACGGCGAGGCGGCCGCGGAGGCGGCGGAGCTGATCCGGATCGCCTCGTCCGTACTAAAGAGTGGACGGACACAGCTCTTCGATCAGTGGTGCATCGCCGACGCGGACCTCGCGCTCGCCCTGCAGCGCCTCGTCGCGAATGGGGACGCGGTACCGCCCGCGATCGAGGCCTACGCGACAGCGCAGTGGCAGCGCCCGAGCATCAAGGCGTATCTCTCCCGGATCCCGGCGAGCCGCTGATGCTCACCGAGCGCTTCACGCAAGCACTCGTACTCGCCTGCGAGCTGCACCGCACCCAGGAGCGCAAGGGCTCGGGCATCCCGTACGTGGCGCACCTCCTGTCGGCAGCGGCAATCGCGCTCGAGCACGGGGCGAGCGAAGACGAGGCAATCGCGGCGCTGCTCCACGACGCGATCGAGGACCAAGGCGGCGCCGAGACGGCGCAGCTGGTGCGCGCGCGCTTCGGGGACACCGTCGGTGACATCGTCGAGGGCTGCACCGACGCGGACGTGATCCCCAAGCCACCGTGGCGGGCGCGCAAGGAGCAGTACATCGAGCACCTCGCCCATGCATCGCCATCCGTGCGCCTGGTATCGGCATCCGACAAGCTGCACAACGCCCGGTCGCTGCTCGCCGACTACCGCGTGATGGGCGAGGCGCTGTGGGACAAGTTCACGGGCGGCCGTGAAGGGTCACTCTGGTACTACCGCTCGCTCGTGACGGCATTCGCCGCGCACGGACCGTCGACGCTCGTGGACGAGCTCGATCGGACCGTCTCCGAGCTTGAGCGCCTCTCGAAGCTCTAGACGGGCTCGCACGCTCGCCCTAGAGCGGGTGCGATTCGGTGCAGGCGGTGTCGTCAGCGCTCGACGCCGCCCAGTCGCCGTCGGTGCAGCGGAACCAGCGCGAGTCGCTCGGGCGCTGGATACACGCACCATGCGGGACGTCGCGCCGCAGGACGGAGCTGTAACAGCCGGCATGTGTGGGCTCGGTGACGCCGCCTCCGACGCCCGCGGAGATGTCGGCGAGGGACCGCTCGGCAAACGGCGCGAGGAGGATCGTGCCGGTCGCATAGATGACGCTCTGCGGCAGGGTCTCGGCGATGACCTCGGTGAGCGGCCGGATCTCGAAGTTGGTCGGGTCCCACGGCTGGCGCAGCGAGTGCGACTCCATGACGAAGGGCTCGCCGCGGTCGCGCGCTGTCCGGGCCGCGGACGTGGTGAGGAACTCGTCGCCGATCGTGGCGGCGGGGACGATGAGGGGCACGTGGAAGGCGCCGCGCAGCGTTCCGACGGCGAGGAACTGCGAGCGGCCCAGCGAGAGGAGCGCGGCGTCCTGCTTCGGCGTCGACGAGCCCGGCGACGGGAGGAAGTTCTCGAGCTTGGCCGTCGTCGAGACCGGCGTGCCGTAGTAGCTGCCACGACCGACCGCGCGGAGGAACTCCTGGTGGACGGCGACCTCCGACGTGCTACCGGGCAGATCGAGGGCGTCGCTGACGAAGGGCAGCGCGGGAGCCGGCCAGCCGTTCTTGATGAGGGCCTGCTGCACGTGGAGGCCGTCGCTCTGCCACGCGCGGCCACACTTCTCGATGGCCTTCCACTCGTCGGTGCGGCCGAGCTCGGCGTACACGTCGCGGAGGATGGCGTAGACGCGACCGATGCAGCTCGTGCCGGCGATCTCGCGCGCGACGACGTTCGCGTCGAAGCCCGGCTTCAGCTTCGGGCGGATGATCGCGGCCGCCGCCGCGTAGTCGCGACGGTCGATCGCCTTCATGACCTCGGTCTTCACGCCGGCGTACGCGCCAACGCCTCGGCGAGCGATCAGCGCGTCGTTCTCGCGCTTCATCTCCGAGAACCGCTCGACGGTCCGCTCCAGCAAGAGGGCGCTCTCGTCGGCCGTCCACGGGCGAGGCGTCGGGATCGCGTTGCAGACGGCGATGGCCGTCGCGTTGTCGGCCTTGTCGTCAGCGCGGACGCCATCGACCGGATCGGGCAAGGCGGGCTCGGCGGCCTCCGTACAGGCAGACACCAGGCTCAGGGCGACGAGGAGGCTCCGGGCACGCACTCCGCACGGAGGAGCAATGCCCGTACCCGGCTATCCCCTTGGATCTTCGAGCGCTGGTCGCCCCGGGCGGGTCGCCGGCAGCGACAGTAGCCAGCTAATCGAAGGCGGTCAGGATGATCTGCGCGAGCGCGAGGGCGTCGGCTCGCTGCAGCGTCAGCGCCTGATCCCCGATGATCACGGTGATCTCCTTCTTCGTCGCCTGCGCGAGGTGCACGTTCTCGGCGGGAGCCGACGTGCTGCGCCGACGCCGCGGAGGAGGCGGGACCGCGACCTGCGTTGGCTCGATCGAGCCCGAGACGACGTCCGCCGCGATCCCGCGCATCGACGAGACGCTGTACTCGCCACGCGGCGTGCGCTTCTGGGGAGCGGGGAACGGCACCGGCTGGAGATCGCGACGAGTCGGGCGCGTCGAGTACGCGTCCTCGTTGATGTCGGGGAGCGGGATCGAGCCGATCGCGGTCGGCTCGTTCCCATCGATCTCGTCGATGGCGCTGAGCGGGACGATGCCCCGGCGGGTGGTGCGCCGGCGGGCGCGGACAGGAGGAACGGTACTGCGCTTGGTGTCGCGATACGACATACGACGCGCCGGAGCGTACTCCGCTCCACCACCCTCGTGCCTCGGGCGGTGGGCGCCAAAACGCAGCCGTCGCACGACAGCCGGGGAAAACAATGTGTTGCAACTAACTTTTCGGCGCAGTCCCTACTCCACGACGAGCGTCCCCGGGGCTTGCAACACGCCGTGCACCACGGTCTTCGTGGAGACCACCCGGGCCGAGGCGGCCGAACCGGGGCGCGCAGGCGCCTCGAGGGTGGCCGTGCCCCGGATCACGACGGAGCCGCGATGCAGCTCGAGCGCGACCTGAGTGCCGCGAGCGAGCGGGGGCGCGAGGGCGACATCGGCCGACGCGATGGCGCGGCCCTTGGCGATGTCATGGGTCGCCTTGGCGCCGATCAGCGCGATCGCCGGCGCGAGCGCGCTCGCGTTGGAGGCCGCGCGCTGCTCGATGGCAACGTCGTCGGCCGTCATCACGGTCCCGGCGGCGATGGCGCGCGTCGCCACCGCGACATCGACGAGCTTCGCGATCGAGACAGGGACGAACACCGCCGACTTGCCCTTGACCGTGACCTTCACCGACGGGCGCCCCGCCTTGAGCTCGCGTGGGACCTCGACGGTGACGGCCTCGGGCTCGTAGGCGCCCTTCGCCAGTGACGCGGGGACGTGGATCTTCTCGATGCCGAGGCCGGCCGGGACCCACGAGTAGAGCTGGTCGCGCACGATGTCGGCGACGGGCTGCTTCTCGGCGAACGCGGGTGTGGCGAGGGCGACCACGACCAGGAGTGAAAGCAGAGCCTTCATCAGCGGAGCGCCGCCGTCTGGCCGAGCATCTCGTCGGCGGCCTTGATGACGCGCGAGTTGATCTCGTACGCACGTTGGCCGGAGATGAGATCCACCATCTCCTCGACGACGTTCACGTTGGAGACCTCGAGCATGCCCTGGCGAATCGCTCCCGCGCCGCCATCACCGGGCGTGCCGAGCACGGCCGTGCCCGAGGCGCCGGTCTCGCGGAAGAGCGTGCTGCCCTGCGACTCGAGGCCGGCCGGGTTGGCGAAGGTCGCGAGCTGGATCTGGCCCAGCTCCGTCGCGGCGGAATCGCCGGGCACGCGCGCCGACACCGTGCCGTCGGCCGCGATGTAGACGGTCTGAGCCTCGGGTGGAATCGTGATGTCGCCACCGACGGTGTAGCCGTCCGCATTGACGAGGCGCCCCTCGGCCGTCGTGTGCAACGCGCCGTTGCGCGTGTAGGCGGTCTCGCCGGACGGCAGGGTGACGGGCAGAAAGCCCTGGCCTTCGATCGCGATGTCGAGCTGGTTCTGCGTCACGTGCATCTCGCCCTGGCTGTGCTCGCGTGACGTGCCCGAGAGCCGAACACCGAGGCCGATCTCCGTCGGCGTCGGGGCCTGGGCGCCGTTGCCAGTGGGAGCGCCGGCCGGACGGATCTGCTGATAGATGAGGTCCGCGAACTCGGCGCGGCCCTTCTTGAAGCCGTTGGTGGAGACGTTCGCGATGTTGTTCGCGGTGACGTCGAGCTTGGTCTGCTGAGCTTCCATGCCGGAAGCGGCGGTAGCGAGGGAGCGAAACATGATCGTTCTCCTTACTTGGGTCCACCGAGATCGCGCGCGGCGCGGCTCTCGATCTCACTGAAGCCCTGGATGACGCGCATCAGCGACTCGTAGTTGCGCGACGTCTTCACGAGGTCGACGACCCCGCGGACGGCGTTCACGTTCGATGCTTCGAGCATTCCGGAGCGCACCTGCGGGACTTCACCGGCGATGGCCGTGGCCGAGGTCGCGTAGAGCGTGCCGCCTTCGCGCTTCATGGACTGCATCGGGAAGTTGGCGAGCTCGAGCTTGCCGAGCGTCTGACCGTCGCCGCTGACCGTCCCGTCGGGCGCGATCGCGACGTTGGCGATGCCGGGCGGCACGATGATGTGTTGGCCACCCTCGCCGCGGACGGCGTGGCCTTCGGCGGTGATCAGCGTGCCGGTGCGGTCGAGCTGGAAGTTTCCCGCTCGCGTGTAGCGCTGCCCCTGCTCCGTATCGACGGAGAAGTAGCCGTCACCTTCGAGGGCGACGTCGAGGGGATTCTCGGAGTGGATCATCGCGCCGGCCTGCGTATCGATGCGCGTGCTGTTGGACATCACGGCCGCCGTGTCCTCGGAGCGCGCGTAGTCGAGCGCCTCCTTGAAGGTCATGCGGTCAGCCTTGAAGCCCGCCGTCGTCGCGTTCGCGATGTTGTTCGCGGTGGCGTCGAGCGCCTGCGACTGCGCGATGGCGCCGGCGGTCGCGATCCAGATCCCGGAGCTCACGCGGCCTCGGCTTCGGACTCGGCGCCACCGATCTCGCTGCGGAGCCGAGCGATGGCACGGCCATGGAGCTGGCAGACACGAGACGTCGTCACGCCGAGGACCTGCGCGATCTCGTGGTACGTGAGCTCTTCGTTGTAGTAGAGGCCGAGCACGAGGAGGTCGCGTTGCGGGAGCTTGGGCAGGGCGGCGCGGACCTTGGCCATCGCCTGACGCCGGGCGGTCTCCGCTTCGGGCGACTCGTGCCCGTGCTGTGTCGTCGAGCCCTCGTCGCCCGGTTCGAGCGCGCCGACGGTGACGTGGACGAGCTGCTCGAGCTCGGTCTTGTACTCCTCGACCGGCACGCCGAGCTTCGCGGCGACCTCCTCGTCGGACGGTGTCTGACCGGTCTGCTTTTCGAGGTCCTGGATCGTCGCACCGATCTTACGGGCCATCTGGCGCGCGCGGCGCGGCATGATGTCACCACGGCGGAGCTCGTCGAGGACGGCGCCCCGGATGCGCTTCTCGGCGAAGGAGATGAACGGCTCGTTGCGCGTGGGATCGTAGCGCTCCGCTGCCTCGGTCAGGCCCAGCAGCGCTGCCGACACGAGGTCGTCGCGAGAGATCCAGTCAGGGCACCGGCGGGCCATGCGCATCGAGATGCGGCGAGCGACCTCGATGTGCTCGGCGATCAATCGATCGCGCTCGGCGGCGGGACGCTTCTGCTGTGCGGCATACGCTTTCATCGAGAGACTCCTTCAACGCGGGCAGGACTGCGGAACCAGCGGTCGGTGCGGACAGAGCTGCTCGCGAGGGCGCGAATCACGCCTTTGATCGCGCGGGCAGCGGGGGACTCGGGGGCGTGCACGAGGAGCGGCACGCCGATCTGCGCGGCCTCGGCGACACAGGGGTCGGACGGGATCGCGGGGAGCACGGTGAGGTCGAGATCGAGGAAGCGATCCACCAGCGCGGAGAGGCGCGTGGTGACCTCGAGGGCCTGGGCCCGCGACGTCACGCGGTTCGGGACCATGTAGGCGTGGCGAACGCCCTGCTCGGTCGAGAGCACCTTGAGGCAGGCGTACGCGTCGGCCATCGAGAGCGGCTCGGGGTTCACGACGACGACGGTGTCGGTGACCGCTCCCGCGAACGTCGTCTGCACCTGGCCGATGCCGGCGGCGACATCCACGATGAGCGTGTCGAACCGCTCGCCGAGCGAGCCGACCATGTCGAGGAGTCGCTGCTGGGCCGCCGGGCCGATGGTGGAGAGCAGGTAGGACCCGTTGAGTGCGGGTAGGAGGCGGATCCCGTGCGCGTCGACGAGGATCTCGTCGAGGGGCGTACCGTTCAGCGCGTCGAGCAGGCTCTTGTCGGGGGCGACGCCGAGGAGGAGGTTCAGGTCCGCCATGCCGAGGTCGGTGTCGACCATCAGGGTGCGGGACTTCTCCTGGGCGTAGCCGATGGCGAGGTTGAGCGCGACGGTGGACTTGCCGACACCACCCTTGCCACCGCTGACGGCGATCGCCCGGCGATTTGACGCTGCGGCGAGTTTGGCGCCGGATTCATTGGCGCCACCGCGGATAACGCGAAGGGTTGCGGCCTGGTCGTTCACTACGCGACCTGAGTTTCAAGTTCGAGGCCAGATGCAGAGAGCTCGAGAACGCGCGCGTGCGTCGGCTGCTCGAGATCCTCGGGGACGGCCTGACCGGTGGTGACCCACGTGATCGGCAGGCGCAGGCGAAGCGGCGCCTTCGCGAGCTCGGGCGCCGACGGAACCTCGTCGAGCTTCGTGAAGAGGAGGCGCGCGGGATCGAGAGCGGAGTAGCGGTGGGCGAGCTCGTCGATCTGCGTGGCGGATGAAGTCGCAGGTACGACCAGGTGGACCTCGAGCCCCGATAGGTGCGGCAGCTCCTCGGCGATGGCGTTGACCATCGACATCTCGCGCGGCGACGTGCCGGCGGTGTCGACGAGTGTCAGGTCGTACGTCTCGACGTCGTTGGCGAGCATCTCGGAGAGCTCGCGGGGCGACTGGAGGACCACCAGGGGGACTCCGATGAGGTTGGCGAAGGTGCGAACTTGCTCCACACCGCCGACGCGGTAGTTGTCGAGCGTCACGATGCGCACCTTTCGGCCGTCGACGAGCGCCGCCGTGGCGGCGAGCTTGGCGATCGTCGTCGTCTTGCCCGCGCCGGTTGGACCGATGAGCATCACGAGTGAGCTGGTCGAGGCCCGGACCAGCGGATTCAGCATGCGGGACGTGCCCTTGGCCGGACTCGCCATCGCCGCCGGCGGTTTGCCATTGGGCTGGATGGACTCGAGGAGCTTCTTCAGCGCCGCGACCTCTGCCTTGAGGTCGGAGGCGGCACGGACCTCGGACTCCTTCGCCCGCACCATGGCGCGGAGCGACTTCATCTCGCTACGGAGCGGCTCGATGAGCTTGGCGAGGTCCGCCTTCGGCTGTGGCTCCACGGGGGGAGGTGCGGCGTGGGCGGCGTAACGCGCCGGGCCACCCGTCGACGGACCGGCGAGCGGCTCGATCCCGCTGGCCTCGGTGTCGTCGTCGATGGCGGCGCTGATCTCGACGGCTGTGCCGAGGAGACCCTTGCGCACCTGGCGGGTGGAGATGATGACGGCCTGGTCGCCGAGCTCGGCTTTGACCTTGGCAATCGCGTCGCGCATCGTGGCGCCTTCGAAGCGGTGCATCCTCATGCGGGTCTCCTCACGAGACGGGGGGGGCGGAGATGACTCCGCGGGTGACGAACGGAACGGTCGGATCGACCTCGCGGTAGCTCATGACCGCGAGACCGGGAACGTGGCGAGCGGCGATGCCAGCGACGACGCGGCGAAGGTCGGGGGCGACGACGAGCACGGGCGGCTCGTCGCGCATCGCTACTTCACGCGCCTTGCTGGCGAGATCTTCGGTGATGACGGCGAGCCCCTTGGCGCTGCGGCCGGAGGTGTCGCGGAACATCGCCTCGGCGCGGGGGTCGAGGACGAGGGGGCGCAGCGAGCCGTCGGCGGCGAGCTGGCTGGACGTCAGGCGGCGAGCGAGGCGGGCCCGGACCACCTCGGTGAGGTCGTCGGGGTTCTTCATGGCGTGCGCGTGGTCGGCGAGCGCCTCGAGGATCGTGCGGAGGTCGCGCACCGAGACGCCCTCGCGGAGGAGGTTGCGAAGCACCTGCATGACGGCGCCCATCGACATCAGCGTCGGGATGAGCTCCTCGACCACCTTGGCGTTGTGCTTGCCCGCGATCTCGAGCAGCTCCTGCGCCTCGCGTCGACCGAGGAGCTCGTGGCCGTTGCGGCGCAGCAGTTCGGTGAGGTGCGTGGCGATGACGGCCGAGGCGTCGACGACCGTGCACCCCGCCGCTTCCGCGCGCGAGCGGTCGCTCGGCAGGAGCCACTTCGCGGGGATGCCGAACGTCGGCTCGGTGGTCGCGTCGCCGGGGAGGTGCTTCAGCGCCGTGCCCGTCGGGTCGATGGCGAGCACGCGGTGTACGTGGACCTCGGACTCGGCGATGGTCACGCCGCTGAGGAGCACGCGGTACCCACCCGGACGGAGCCGGAGGTCGTCGCGGATGTGGATCGGCGGGATGATGATGCCGAGCTCGACGGCGAGCTGCTTGCGGAGCGACGCGATGCGGCCGAGGAGCTCACCACCGCGGTTGGCATCGACGGCACCGAGGAGGTCGAGCCCCACCTCGAGCGAGAGCAGCTCGACGGGCAGCGCCGCTTCGATCTCGTTGCGCTGCGCGCTCTCGCTACCCGGGCGGAGGGCATCGTTCGCATTCGCGGCCTTGCCCGGGGCAGTGGCGCCGCCGACCAGCTCCTCGTTGTCGTTCGCGGAGGTGTTCGTGGCCTTCGTGGCCGCGAAGCCCGCCACGCCGGCGAGACCGAGGAACAGGATGTGCGGCATGCCGGGGAGCAGGCCGATGACACCGAGGACAGCGGCGGTGATGATGAGCGGGCGCTTGCGCGTGAAGAGCTGACGGCTGATCGCGCCCCCGAGCTCGGCATCCTCGCCACGCGTCGTGAGCAGAGCCGCGCCCGTCGAGACGAGCAGCGCCGGCACCTGCGCGACGAGCCCGTCACCGATCGAGAGCACCGTGTAGGTCTCGGCGGCGTGGCCGATGGACATGCCCTTCTGCGCGACGCCGATGACGATGCCGCCGACGACGTTGATGGCGAGGACCATGAGGCCCGCGATGGCGTCGCCACGGACGAACTTCGACGCACCGTCCATGGAGCCGTGGAACTCCGCCTCGCGCTGGATGGCGTTGCGGCGCTGACGGGCGACCTTCTCGGTGATGAGCCCCGCGCCCAGATCGGCGTCGACCGCCATCTGCTTTCCAGGCATCGAGTCCAACGTGAAGCGCGCCGAAACCTCGGAGATGCGCTCGGCGCCCTTGGTGATGACGATGAAGTTGACGATGACGAGGATGAGGAAGACGACGGCGCCGACGACGAAGTTGCCGCCGATGACGAACTCGCCGAAGGCTGCGATCACGGCGCCGGCGGCATGGCTGTCGGTTCCGGTCAGGATCAGGCGCGTGCTCGCGACGTTCAGCGAGAGGCGAAACAGCGTCACGAAGAGCAGCAGCGACGGAAACGCGCTGAATTCGACCGGCTTGTCGACGTAGAACGCGACGAGGAACGTCAGCGCGGCGAGGCACAGCGAGATGCCGATGAGCAGGTCGAACAGGATCGGCGGCAGCGGGGCCATCGCGATCCCGAGGATCCCGATGAGGGCGCCCGCCATGACCCACTGCCCTTTGGAGGAGCGTGTCGTCGTCTGTGGGAGCACTGCCGTCGCCATCGATTCGAGGGGCGTTTGTGCAGCGCTCGTGCCGCCTGTAACCCCTCAGATCCGTTCGCATCTCGTACTCCCGAGGGAGAGTCCGTCGGCAGCTTTGACGGATCGTGAAGGGGCGAACGCCGTGAAACAGCGCGGCCCGGATCACGACGAGCGGGGCTGACGGATCCGATAAACGAACGCGAGCACCTCGGCGACGGCCTTGTAGAGGTTCTGCGGGACCTGGCGGCCCTCCTTGACGTGCTTGTGCAGCGCGCGGGCAAGCGGCGGCCGCGCGAGCACCGGAATGCCGTGCTTGCGGGCGAGCTCGCGGATCTTCTGAGCGACCTCGTCGATGCCCTTCGCGACGACCATCGGCGCGCGATCTTGTTTCTCGTCGTACCGCAGCGCGACGGCGTAGTGCGTCGGGTTGACGACGATCACATCCGCCGTCGGCACCGTGACGGCGAGGCGACGCTTCGCGAGCTCGCGGGCGCGCTGACGACGACGGCCTTTGACCATCGGATCGCCCTCGCTCTCCTTGTGCTCGCGCTTGAGCTCTTCGGACGTCATCATCATCTGCTGCGTGTGCTTGCGCCGCGCGAGGATGTAGTCGACGGCCGCGATCGCACCGAGAGCCCCGACGACAAACCACAGGGACTTCGTGACCGCGCCCCAGGCAAGCTCTGCGATCCCGTGGGGGGTGATCGCGGTGGACGTGATCTGCGACGACAACGCGAGGGCGACGATCGCGCCGATGACGCCGGTCTTGGCGATGGAGGACAAGGTGCGCTTGGTCATCGCCCCGAGGCCGTAGGTGTTCTGCAAGTTGGTGAACGGATTCAACTTCCCGAGGTCGAAGCCCGGCATCTTGAACGCGGGTGGCCAGCCGAGCTGCATCAGCATCGCGATCAACGTCGCGATGCTCGCTCCGATGAGGACCGGGCCCGACGCGACGACGAACGCGCGGACCGACTGGCTCGGCAACCAGCTCGTCTCGCGGCCGTCCGTTGCCATCGCGGCATCGCGGGTCAGCCCGACGATCGCGTCGGCCCCCGCGCCCGCAAAGGCGATGAGACCGATCACCCCTCCGACCAGCGAGGCCGTCGAGACCACGTCCCTCGACAGGGCGATGTCGCCACGATCCCGAAATTCTTTGACCCGCTTGGGTGACGCTTTGTGTGTGCGTTGCGGATCGTCCACGGGCGGCCGCTTTGACTGCAGCGACCGTGCCTAGGAAAGTGTGGTCCCGGTTGACGCTGCGGACCTCGCTTGCTGCCGGGGCGCTACTGGAAGCAGCTCGGGATGGGCTCCCCGTAAACGACCGCGCGGATGCCCGCGTAGGTGTCGACCGCGCCCTTCACGACCTGGTCGATCCCGCCCGAGATGGCCTGCAGATGCTCGACGAACTGGATCTCGGTGATGGCCTCGTCGTCAGTCTCGAGCAGCTGGATGGTGCCGCGCGAGACGTCGATGAAGTCGCTGCCCATGATCTTCTGGTGCTTGAGCATCACGCGGCTGTCGCCCACGTACTCGCCGCGCCAGCGGTCCGTCCACTCGACGGTGAGGATGTTGTCGACGCGATAGGACACGTCGAACGAGACCGTGAACATCTCGTCCGGGACCTGCACGATGGTTTGCGCGTTGGTGTTGCACCGCGCGATCAGCGCCTCGGGCACCTCCACCACCGCCGCCCAGACCTCCGCGAGCGGCGCGAAGAGGTAGCCCTTGCCGTAGACCCTCACGAAGCCGTCATCGTCGACCGCGGTCGTGACGAGGTCCTCTTCGACCGGTGCTTCGATGGCGCCGGCGAGCGCGTCATCGTCGAGTGGCTCGAGTCCCTCCGGAAACGGGGTCGTGACGTCGTCCTGACATCCCGTCGCAACCACCGTCAGGAGAGCTAGCGCCAACTGCCGCACCTCGACAAGAGTAGCCCATCAGCCGGCGAGCAGCGAGAAACCGAGCACCGTCATCGTCGCCGCGACGAAGGCATCGAGCAGGCGCCACGCCATGGGCTGCTTGAAGACCGGGCCGAGGAGCCTGGCGCCGAAGCCGAGCGAGCAGAACCAGACCGCGCTGGAGAGGGTGGCACCGAGACCGAAGGCCCAGCGGTCCTCTCCGTACTGCGAGGCGATGGATCCGAGGAGCACGAACGCGTCGAGGTACACGTGTGGGTTCAGCCACGTGAGCGCGATGGTCGCGAGGATGACGGACATGCGGCTGGCCGCGCGGACGTCGGAGCTCGCGAGCACGCGTGGCTGCAATGCCCGCCGAGCCGCCAGCGCGGCGTAGACGAGCAGAAAGGCAGCGCCGCCGTAACGCGCGACGGACATGAGCCACGGGGCGGCGGCGAACAGCGAGCCGGCGCCGAGAACGCCGCTGGTGACGAGGATGACGTCGGAGACGGCGCAGATGAGGACGACGGTGCCGACGTGCGAGCGCAGAAGCCCCTGGCGGAGCACGAAGGCGCTCTGCGCGCCGATGGCGGCGATCAGGGAGAGGCCGACGCCGAAGCCGGCGATGGCGATGGAGACCGGGAACTGCATGATGGGCTCAGCATAGGTCGTCGCCGACCCCTCGCAACGCTAATGATTTTGTCGCATCATTAGATTCTCTAATGTCCAGATTTGTCGGAGACCAGCTCGAGACGTTCGCGACCGTCATCGACGAAGGGACGTTCGATGCGGCCGCGAGGCGGCTTCACGTGACGCCCTCGGCGATCAGCCAGCGCATGAAGGCGCTGGAGACCGCGGCCGGGCGAGTGCTGCTCGTGCGCACGAAGCCGATCCGCCCCACGCCGTCCGGTGAGGTCCTCCTGCGGCTCGCCCGCCAGGCGGCGCAGCTCGAGCGCGATGCCGCCGCGGAGCTCGGCCTCGGGGGGCAGATGCCCGTCTTGCCCATCGCGGTGAACGCCGATTCGCTCGCGGCGTGGATCCTGCCTCCCCTCGCCCGCGCCGCGATCGACAACCACGTCGTGCTGGACCTCCGCGTCGAAGATCAGACCCTCACGCTCGAGCTGCTGGCCGCGGGCACGGTGATGGCGGCCGTGAGCTCGGAGTCGCGCACCATCCCGGGGTGTACGTCGACGCTGCTCGGCCGCGTCAGCTACTACCCGGTCGCCGCCCCGAGCTACCTGGCGCGCTGGTTCCCGAAGGGCCCGACGCCCGAGGCGCTCGCCGTCGCGCCCATCGTGCAGTTCGATCGCAAGGATCAACTTCAAGATCGCTACATCCGGCAGTTCACGCGGAAACGCCTCGAGCCCCCGCGCCACTTCGTGCCCGCCGCCGCAGAGTTCACCCGTGCGATCGAGCTCGGCCTCGGCTGGGGCATGCTGCCGGACGCCCAGGCCGATGGTCCACGCGACGCCGGCCGGCTCGTCGATCTCGATCGGCACCGCAGCAGCATCGAGGTGCCGCTCTACTGGCAGCAATGGGACCTGCGCTCGCCCGCCCTCGACGCCGTCGCGCAGGCCGTGAAGTCGGAGGCGCGCCGGCTGCTTTAGGGCGTCACGCGCTCGAGGATGAGCAGCGTGATGTGTGTACCGGCGGGGTCGGCGACTGGATCGGGATAGCCCTTCGCCACCAGCCGCGCCGCGTCGACCTGCTTGCCGACGAGATACGCGACCACCGTCTCGGCACGTTCCTGGGCTCGTCCCGCGCGCTCGATGGCATGACTCGTCGGGCGG
>JALHPV010000161.1 GCA_022842285.1 Kofleriaceae bacterium | reverse complement strand
GCTCCTTCCACGGATCCTCGAGGACGCCGCCCTCATAGCTCGTGTGGAGGAGGTTGCGGTCGACGGAGTACGGCTTGTCCGCCGTGGCCTCGATCGGGATGTTGTGCTCCTTCGTGTACGCGATGAGCTCCTTGCGGCCCTTGAACTCCCACTCGCGCCACGGGGCGATGATCTTGATGCCCGGCCGGAAGTGGTACGCGGTCAGCTCGAAGCGGACCTGATCGTTGCCCTTGCCGGTGGCGCCATGGCTGATCGCGTCCGCGCCCTCGGCGTCGGCGCAGTCCATGAGGCCCTTGCCGATGCACGGGCGGGCGAGGGACGTGCCCATGAGGTACTGGCCCTCGTAGAGCGCGCCGGCTCGCAGCGCGGGGAACACGTAGTCACGGACGAACTCCTCGCGGAGGTCGCCGATGAGGCCCTTGCTCGCGCCGACGGCGAGCGCCTTCTTCTGGGCGCCCTCGAGGTCTTCGTTCTGGCCGACGTCGGCGCAGTAGCAGATGACCTCGCACTGATACTTCTCTTTGATCCAGCGCACGGCGACGGAGGTATCCAGACCGCCGGAGTACGCGAGCACGACCTTACGAACCATGTCGCGCTTATATCACCGAGCGACGAGGTCCTCGACGAGCGCGGGCAGGTAGTCGCCGAGCGGCGGACACGTGATGCCGCTGCCGGCGAGCGCACGCATCGTGTTCGTCTGGTCGTAGTGGACGACATGGTCGGGCAGGTCGGCGAGCGCGAGGGGCAACCGGGCGAGGCGCGCCACGCCGGGAGCACGCAAGACGGCCCGCGCGATGGGGCGGGGCACATGCCCGCGTGGCCGCTCCGTGTGCGCCAGGTCCGCCACCCGCCCGAACACCTCGCGGGCGCTCAGCGGGGCCGGATCGACGAGATGAAACGTCTGGCCCGCCGCCGTCGCGTGCACCACGTGCCACGCCGCGCTCACGACGTAGTCGAGCGGCACGAGGTGCAGCGGCGCATCGGCCTTCCCGACGAGCGGAAGCGGCCAGCCCGTCGCGTTGGTCGCGATGAGCGCCATGAGCTGGGCGGGCCCCGACGCGCGATCCTCGGCGAGCACGCCGGGCCGCAGCACGCTGATCGGCAGGTCCCGCATCGCCGCCCGCACCAGGAGCTCCGCGTCGAAGCACGCCCGCTCGAAGGCATCGTGCAGCCGCTGCCCGGCGTCGAGGTCCTCCTCGTACACCGTGCCGCGCCGGTTGCCGGACACCAGCACCGACGAGCCGTGGACGATCCGCGCGAGCCGCGCCGCATCGCGCCCCAGGTCGAGCACGGTCCGCGTTCCGCCGGTCTCGCCCGCCGCCAGGTGATAGATCCACGTCACGTCGCGCACGAGCGCGCGGTACTCGGTACTCGAGAGTCCGAGATCCATGTCGGCCACGTTGCCGACGAGCACCTCACCCAGGGCCGCCGCCTCGTCGGCGTGCTCCGCGGGCGCCAGCACGATGCGTCGTGTGGTCGGCTCCCGCTCGGCGAGCATCGCCAGCATCCCGCGCGCGATCGCCCCCGGGAAACCCGTCACCAGCGCCACCTCGTTCGCCAGCTCCGGGACCGCGGTCGGCCGCTTCGAGCGCGGACGGGGGACTCGGATCGACCCGAACTTCAGCTCGATCGCCGCCACCAGGCGCGCGAAGCCCGCCTGGAGGTGCTCGGCATCCCCATCGTTCGTGATGACCCACGTCGCCGCGGCGAGCTTGTCCTCGAGCGACGCCTGCGCGGCGATGCGCGCCGTGGCCTCCTCGGCCGACAGCCCATCCCGCGCCATCAGCCGCGCGTGCTGCACCTCGGGCGGGGTGGCCACGACCACGAGCCCCGCGAGCCCGAGATGGGTCCGGTTCTCGACGAGCAGGGCGGCCTCGTAGAACACGACGTTCGCGCCCGCATCGGCCCACGCTGCGATCGCGGCGGCGCTGGCTGCCGCGATGCGCGGGTGCGTGATGCGCTGGAGATCCGCCCGCGCCGCCGGGTCGGCGAACACGATGCCCCCGAGGCGCTTCCGGTCGAGCGTCCCCTCGGCGGTCAGGATCTCGACGCCGAACCGGGCGACCAGCTCCCCGAGCGCCGGCTGGCCGGGCTCCACCACCTGCCGCGCGAGGAGGTCCGCATCGACCACGGCCGCGCCATGGTCGGTCAGGAGCTTCGCGACCGTGCTCTTCCCCGACGCGATACCACCCGTGAGCCCCACGACGTGAACAGCCACGCCGCATGCGTACTACAGCGGCTTGCTGGTGCCCACCGCTCACGCCGTGCTCCGAGGCGCGCTATAAGGACGGCGATGCGGGACCTGCTGATCGCGATCGGCGTGCTGAGCGCCCTCGCGGGTGTCGCAGCCGCGGCCAAGCGCGATTGGACTGGCAGCACCGCCTGTGGCGCCTGCCATCCCAAGGAGCTCGCCGCCTGGCAGGCGACGCCCCACGCGACCACCGCGGCTCGCTTCGGCTCGGCCACCGTTCCCGGCAAGTGCCTCGCGTGTCACGCCACCGGTGAAGCCCCCGCGGGTCCGGCCATCGCCCTCGAGGTTGGCTGCGAGGCCTGCCACGGCGCGGGCGCGGCCTACGCCGAGGACGATCTGATGCGCGACCTCCCCGTCGCGAGGGCCCTCGGCCTCGTCGACCTCTCGACGCCCAAGGCGCGGGCCGCCGTGTGCAGCGGGTGTCACGCTCGCACCACGAAGAGCGGCCCGTTCGATGCCAATGCCCCCGTGCACCCGGTGATGCCATGAAGATTCCTGCTCGCTTTGTGATCTCGGCGGCCAAGCCGTCCGAGTTCCCCGCGCCCACGCTGCCCGAGCTCGCCGTCGTCGGTCGTTCGAACGTCGGCAAGTCGTCGCTCATCAACGCGCTCGTCGGACAGGATGGCCTCGCGCGGACCAGTCGCACGCCCGGGCGCACGCGCCTCGTGAACTGGTTCGAGGTGTCGGCGCGCGAAGACAAGACCAAGTTCTTCCTCGTCGACCTCCCGGGCTATGGCTATGCGGCCGTCGACAAGAGCACGCGCGAGTCGTGGCGCCCGCTCATCGAGTCGTATCTCGAGAAGCGCGAGGCGCTCCGCGGCGTCCTCCTGCTCATCGACATCCGGCGCGGCGTGCAGGAGGAGGAGCTCGACTTCGTCCCCTGGCTCGCGCAGCGCGAGGTCCCGATCCTCGTCGCGCTGACGAAGGGCGACAAGCTGCCGAAGAACAAGCGCAGCCTCGAAGTCATGAAGGTGAAGAAGGACCTGGGCATCACGCGCCCGCCATTCGCGGTCTCCACGCTGGACGGGGAGGGCATCGACCCGCTCTGGAAGGCCGTCATGAAGCTCGTCGCCCCGCCGCCCACGTGATCATCGAGCGCGCGACGGAGGCGGACCTCGACGCGATCGTCGAGCTGGAGCGGCATTCGTTCCCGCGCCCGTGGCCGCGCTCGACGTTCGAGACGGAGCTCGCCGCGCCGCAGTCGCGGCTCGAGGTGGGGCGCCTAGGCGGTGTGATCGTGGGCTTCGTGAACTACTGGCTCGTCGCTGACGAGCTCCACATCCACTCCATCACCACCCATCCCGACCACCGCCGGGCTGGCCTCGGCACCCAGCTCCTCGACCACATGCTCGCCGCGGGGCGCGCGGTGGGGGCCACCCTCGCCACCCTCGAGGTCCGGGCCGGGAATGCACCGGCCATCGCGCTCTACACGCGGGCCGGGTTCACGACCGTTCACACGCGTCCCCGCTACTACCAGGACAACCACGAGGACGCGCTCATCATGACGATGCCTCTGCTAGCTTCATAGCGTGGCGCTGCGCCTCGGCGGATTCGCGGACCTCGATCCGCGCACCGTGCCGCTCCCTACCGGCACGGAGGTGGTGACGCGCGTCGATCGCAACGATCGGCCGCAGGGAGCCACGGGCCGCGTCGCGACCGTCGACGGCGAGCACGTCCAGGTCCGATTCCTCGACGGCGCGGCGGCGACGTACCTCCGTGACGAGCTCACGATTCGCAAGCTCGGCGTGGCCCGCTATGCCCACCGACGCGCGGCGGCGTGGGAGACGCTGCGCCCGTGCATGGTCCTCGACACGCTGGTCGGGTCGCGGGCGTGGGGCGTCTCGGACGCAGACTCCGACGAAGATCGGCGCGGCGTGTTCGTGCTGCCGTTCGCCTGGACCACGGGCCTCGTCGATCCGCCGCTCGATCTCGTCTCCGCCGACGGCTCGCACACGTACTGGGAAGTCGGCAAGGCGATGCGGCAGGCCCTGCGGGCCGACCCGAACACGCTCGAGATGCTGTTCGCCGATCCGGTCGTGCTCGATCCGATCGCCGAGCCGCTCCTCGCGATGCGCGCGGGCTTCCTCTCGCGTGAGATCTACGGCTCCTTCGGTCGCTACGCGCTCTCGCAGCTCGATCGCCTCGAGCACAACCAGCGCCTCGCCGAGCATCGGACCATCATCATCGAGTGGCTCCGCGACGATCCGAGCCTCGAGCTCGATGCCGCTGCGGACCGCCTTGCCCGCGAAGCCCGCATCGAAGCCCCGACGGCGGGTGACTCTGTCCGCCGCGCGCGGGACTACATCAAGCAGCTCTACCGGTCGCTCTACGACCAGGGCGTCATCGCCGCCAACGACTGGGCGTCTCTCCGTGGGGCCGCGGCCCGCGACCTCGAACTGCCGCGCGACCTGCGCCCCAAGAATGCCTACAACCTGATCCGCTTGCTCGATCTCGCCATCCGCTGGCTCCGCGGCGAGCCGCCAACCGTCCGCGCGTCGGACGCCATTCGCCCGACGCTCGTCGCGATCAAGCGCGGCGAGCTCCCGATGATCGACGTCCTCGCCCTCGCGCGCGAGCTGACCCCCTCGCTCGAAGCCGCCCGGCATACGAGCCCCCTCCCGCTCGTCGCCGACGTCGGACAAGCCGACCGCGTGCTGCAGGCGATCCGGCACGAAGCGGCGCGCCGGGCCGTCGCCAACGAGCCCGGCCCCTTCGGTGCCGATGCGACCCGTCCGCCGGAGGCCACCTTCGATGAATGATCCGTGGAGGGTCCTGACCCCGCACCAGGCGACGACCGCGCGCAGCTTCCTCGACGAGCGTGCCCGCGAGCGCCGCCACCTCGTCGTCTATCTCTCGGGGGCCCACGCCTACGGCTTCCCCTCGCCCGACAGCGACCTCGACCTCAAGTGCGTGCACATCGCGCCGACCGGCAGCCTCGTCGGCATCATCCCGCCGACCGAGACCGCCGAGTCCACCACCATCGTCGACGGCGTCGAGCTCGACTACGGCTCCAACGAGCTCTCCCCCGTCCTCCACGGCGTCCTCAAGGGCAACGGCAACTACCTCGAGCGCATCCTCGGCGACCTCGCCCTCGTCGCCGACCCGCTCCTCGCCTCCGCACGCGACGTCGTCCGTCCCACCCTCTCGCGCCGCATCGCGCGCCACTACATCGGCTTCGCCCGCAGTCAGCTCGAGCTGTTCGACAAGAAGCCAACCGCCAAGCGCGCTCTCTACGTGCTGCGCACCGCCGCGACCGGCCGCCATCTCCTCGTCCACGGCACGCTCGTGACGGACCTCTCCCTCCTCGGCGAATTCATCCCGCGCGAGACCACCGAGCTCATGGCCATCAAGCGCCAGGCAGAGCGGCAAGAGCTCTCGCCCGAGCTCGTCGCCCCGTGGCGCGCCCGGCTGGTCGCCGCGATGGCCGCGGTGGATCCGGCCGTATCGTCGTCGGTGCTCCCGACGGAGCCGAGCGCCGCCGCCATCGGCGACCTCGACGCGTGGCTGCGCGAGGTGCGAAAGAGCCACTGGTAGCCCCCCCGTTTCGGGGCGCGCTACCCGAGCAAGATGTTGCCGTACTGCTCGCGGAGCTTCGTCTTCAGGAACTTGCCGGTGCTGCCGCGCGGAATCTGTTCCAGGCGCACGTAGGCGTCGGGCAGGTACATCGAGGGGAACTGCGTCGCGAGGTGGGCCCGGAGCTCGTCGTCGGTCGCTGACGCGCCGGGCTTCGTGACGATCGCGGCGACGGGGCGCTCGGACCACTTCGGGTGGGCGGCCGCGAACACGGCCGCTTCGGCGATGGCCGGGTGGGCCATCAGCGCGTTCTCGAGGGCGACGCTCGAGATCCACTCGCCGCCGGACTTGATGACGTCCTTGGCTCGGTCCGTGATCCGGACATAGCCCTCCGCGCAGATCGTGACGACGTCGCCGGTCTTGAACCAGCCATCCGCGGTCCAGCGGTGGGCGTCTTCGTCCTTGAGATACGAGGCCGAGACCCAGGGGCCGCGGACCTCGAGCTCGCCGACGGCCTGGTTGTCCCAGGGGAGGAGGCGGCCGGTGTCGTCGACGTGGCGCGTCTCGACGAAGGGCAGGGCGAGACCCTGCGTGGCGCGCAGGGCTTTCGCGGCTTCCACGTCGGCTTCGAGGTGCGGCTTGACGCGCGCGACGGTGCCGACGGGGTTCGTCTCGGTCATGCCCCAGGCGTGCGTGACGGAGAGGCCGTGGCGCACGCGGAAGCCGTCGATCAGCGCAGGGGGCGCGGCCGAGCCGCCGATCGCCATGGTGCGCACGGAGGAGAGGTCCCAGCGCTTGGGCTCGGCATCGAGGAGGGCGAGGATGCCCAGCCAGATGGTCGGCACGCCGCCGGCGACGGTGACCTTCTCCTGCTGCATCAGGTCCAGGAGCGAGGTCGGGTCGAGGTGCGGCCCCGGCAGCACGAGCTTGGCGCCGACGAGGACGGCGGCGTAGGGCAGGCCCCAGCCCGAGGCGTGGAACATCGGGACAACGGGCAGGACGACGTCGCTCATGGCGAAGCCGATGACGTCGGGAAGCGAGGCGGTGAGGGCGTGGAGCACCGTCGAGCGGTGGCTGTAGAGCGCGCCCTTGGGATTGCCCGTCGTGCCGCTCGTGTAGCAGATCATCGCGCCCGTGTTCTCGGGCAGCTCGGGCCAGGCGAAGTCGGGCGACGCCTCGGCGAGGACGGCGTCGTAGTCGAGCGTGCCCGGAGGCAGTGGCTCGTTCTTGTCGCGCACGACCATGACGTGCTGGAGCGAGGTGACCGAGGCGCGGAACTTCTCGAACAGGGGCCACAGCGACTGATCGACGACGATCACCGAGTCGCCGGCGTGGTTCGCGATGTAGCCGATCTCGGCGGGGGCGAGGCGGATGTTCAGCGTGTGGACGATCGCGCCCATCGCCGGGACACCGTAGTAGCACTCGAGGTGCTGGTGGTGATTCCACGCCAGCGTGCCCACGCGGTCGCCGGGTTTCACGCCGAGCTTCGTGAGCGCGTTCGCGAGACGCGCACTGCGCGTGGCGAGGTCGCCGTAGGTGGTGCGCACGCGCGACTTGTCGGGACGCACGGACACGATCTCGCGGTGGGCGTGATACGAGGCCGCGCGCCGCAACAGGTGCGTGATCGTCAGCGGCATATCCATCATTCGACCGAGCATTCAGCGGACCTCCCCCATGACTCCGAGCTCTCCGGTGCCGCCGGAGTCGCGCGTGGCGAAGTAGATGGTCGTGGCGCCCGCTCCGAGGAGGAGCACACCCAACCCGGCAAAGACGTACCAGTGCTGGTACCAGGCCGCCTGGCCGCGCTGCGAGAGCTCGGCTTCGACCTTGATCGTGCCGTCGGGCGGCAGGGCGATCCGTGTCGAGTACGGCACGAAGCCGTCCTTCTCGATGCGTACTTCGTAGGTCGCGGGCGCGGGCAGGGTCAGCGGCTCGATCGGCGTGTTGCCGCGCTTCTCGCCCCCGACGGTGACGACGGCCCCCGTGATGTTCGCGACGATGTCGATCACGCCGAACCGCTTGAAGTCGGTCTGGGGGAACAGGCGCTGCAGGTACGCGGTGATCTGCGCGTCGGATGGCGGCTCACCTTCCGCGAGGGAGTCGGCGATGCGGGCGCTCACGCTGCCGGCGGAGACGTCGATGCGCTGCATCGTCAGGATCACGTCGCCGAGCTCGCTCACGCCGACGAGCACGACCTCGGCCGCGCCGACCTTCTGCCCGATCTCCGCGATGCACACCGCCTCGCCCGAGCAACCGACGATCTGCGAGTCGAGCGCATTGCCGTACGCGATGCGCGCCTGCTCGGGCCCGACGAGGGAGAGCGACGTCTGCGTGCCGAGGGTCGCGATCAGGCGCTTCGCGATGCCCGGGAGTGCGGCCGAGCCCGAGCGGTACTCGAGCACGGCGACCTTGCGCTTCGGATCGGGGTCCGCGAACGCCGTCGTCGACAGGCCCACCAGCGCCAGGAGAGCAAGTACGCGCCGCATCACTTCTTGCCGAAGAGGAAGGTCATGGATTGCACGCGGTGCTCGTTGTCGAGGTTGGCAGGAGCGGTCTGGCCGCTCGTGATCGAGCACTGCCAGGCGTCGATGTCGAGCGGGTCGGGAATGAACGTGCCCTCGCACCATGCCCGGTAGCGCTGCAGCGTCCCGCCCGTCGCGGCGTCGAACACGCGCAGCTCCTCCGTGACGACGGTCATCTGGGGGAAGTTCGCGGCATTCACGTCCACGCCGAAGAACGAGCTCGCGATGGTGGCCGCCACGTAGTCCCCGCCCGCGCCCAGCTCGAGCTGCTGGAACTTCGCGCTCGTCGCATCGAGCCGACGCTCCACGCCGGGGTAGTTCACGGCCGCGAGCACCTGGGCCGACGCCTCGCTCCACAGCGTGCGCGGACTCGACGTGCTCTCGACGGGCGTCACGAGGAGGGAGGTCCTCGCGGTGGTGCCGGCCGTGCCCTCGACACCGATGAAGGCCTGGCCATTCGTCACCGCGAGAGCCGTCGCCCGCCCCATGCTCGCGAGGTCACCGCGCAGCTCGCGCACGTCACCATCGATGACTTCCCCGAGCGTGTTGGCGCAGGCATCGATGAAGTACGCGTGGCCGCTGTCCGCCGCGACATCGGTGAAGCCCCCCACCATGATCATCTCCGCATCGGGCTGCGTCAGGTCGGGCACGTACCAGAGCTCGGCGGTGGTGGGGCAGGGCGTGGCCCCGGTATCACCGCGCTTCGCGATCGCGATCGCGGCGTGCTGGTTCTCGCCGACCGCGAGCACGGCCACGCGCGAGAAGTTCCCCTCGGCGACGACGGTCGGCGCGAGGGCCAGCGGCTCGCCGGGGCGCGCGGGCGTCCCGCTGATCCCGCTCATCACGATGAGCTTCGTCGACGTGCCGATGACGAGTACCTGCCCGTCATCCGTCCCTGCGCCGTCCTGCACGGCGCCGTCATCGAAGGCGGGCTCGGCCGGTCGCGCGGCGTGCGAGCCGGTCGACACCTCGGCGATCGTCGTCGGGCCGGTGGGAACGCCGGTCATCGGCTCGGGCGCCTGATCGAGTGAGAACAACCGGGGGCCGGCCGCCACCACGAGGGCCGGTCGGGCGCCGACCTGCGTGGAGCCATCGAGCGACGCGCCCGACGAGAGATCCGAGAACGTCGCCGGCTGCCCGAACCAGTTGCTCGAGGACGACAGGCGCGAGTAGCCCGCAAAGTAGGCGATGGGCCGGCGCACCGGAATCACGATCTCCTCGCCGGCGGCGAAGTCGGCCGACTCGGCCGTGCGGCCGTAGCCCACAGCCGCGCCGCTGTCGTTGCGCAGCGTCGCCTCGATCCAGACATCGTCGCGGGGGCTGATGGCGCCGAGGTCGAATCGCCCCTCGGTTTCGATCACGGCCGTACGCGAGGAATCGCCGTTCGCCTCGTGCAGCGTGATCTCGACCGTGGTGTACCCACTGGGATCGAGCGCCTCGTTGGGGATATCGAGCACGAGGCCCACCGAGCCGTCCGGGGTATCCGAGCATGCCCCGAGCGCGAGCAGCGCAAAGGTGAAGCGCGCGATCCACCTCATCGAGCGCCACGCTATCAGCTCCCGCCGGGTCGACACAACCACGCGATCTCGTTCGGAAAGCGGCGTGGGGCACAGATCGCTTGGCGTCCGAGCTTGTTCGTTGTACCACCCGCCGCTTCGGTTAGGATTGCTGAGTTGCAAGCTGCGTCGGACAAGGGGGTGCTGAGCGGACCATTCGGCCGCCAGGAACCGGGACTGCCTCAAGTCTTCGGGCGGTACCTGCTTGTCCAGCGTCTGTCGCGCGGCGGCATGGGCGAAATCTTCCTCGCGAAGCACGGCCTCGCCGGCTTCGAGAAGCTCGCCGTCATCAAGAAAGTCCTCCCGCACCTCGCGGCCGACGCCCAGTTCATCTCGCGCTTCGTCGACGAGGCGCAGGTCGCGATCAAGCTCCAGCACGTGAACGTTGCGCAGGTCTTCGAGGTCGGCCGCGTGGGCGACGAGTACTTCCTCGCGCTCGAATACGTCGAGGGGCGTGACCTCCGCCGGACCCTCGCCCTCCTCGGGCACCGCAAGACGCGCATGCCCGTCGATCTCGCGCTGTTCATCGGCCGCGAGCTCGCCAACGGCCTCGCATACGCGCACCGCCGCACCAGCTCCGACGGCGCGTCGCTGAACCTCGTGCACTGCGATATCTCGCCGCCGAACGTCCTCGTGTCGTTCGAGGGCGAGACGAAGGTCATCGACTTTGGCATCGCGAAGAGCGCGCTCCGCGGCACCGCGACGGATCCCAAGATGGGCTTCGGCAAGTTCGGCTACATGGCACCGGAGCAGCTCATCCGCGGCGGCCAGGTCGACTACCGCACGGACATCTACGCCGCCGGCGTCGTGCTCTACGAGGTGCTCACCGGGCAGCGGCTCTACGAGGCCGGTCCCGAGCCCGACTACCGTGCGCTCGCGAAGAAGGTCACCAAGGGTGACCACCCGCTGCCCAGCGAGGTCGACAAGGCGCTCGCGCCGTACGACGACCTCGTCGCCACTGCGTTGCGCCCCAAGCTCGAAGATCGCTACCAGAGCGCGGCCGAGTTCCGCGACGCGATCCAGCAGGCGCTCGTCGCCGTGAACCCCACCATCTCGACGGACCAGCTCGGTTCGTACATGCGAGAGCTGTTCGCCGACGAGATGACCGGGCAACGCGAGCTACACGAGCGTGTCGCGTCCACGCACCTGGCGGACTTCCAGGAGCAGATGCACACGCAGACCATCTCGACGGTCTCGTTCGCGATGGCGCAGCTCCCCGCCAACCTCGTCCCCGACGCCGCGCCCCGCCGCCCGAAGCGCACCACGCGCAGCCAGTCGGTGCGCGTCACGGGGCAGCAGGCCGCCGCCGCCGCCCCGAGTGCGAACGTCTACGTCCCCGACGACGTACCGTTCCCCGACGGCACGGGCGTCCAGGTCAAGACGATGACGCAGCCCGCGTCGCGCACGAAGATCCTGGTCGTCGCGGGGCTCGCGGCCATCGTCGCGGTCGCGGGCATCGCCCTCGCGATGAAGTTTGCCGGCGGGAACGCGGCGGTCGCGCAGGTCCCCGCCGATGCGGCCGTGATCACCGTCTCGCCGATCGAGACCGGGTCGGGGTCGGCCGTCGCGAAGGTCGAGCCGCCGCGCGTCGAGGAACCAAAGCCTGCGGTGGAGCCGAAGCCGGCGATCGCGGCGACCCCCGACAAGCCGGACCCGAAGCCCGACACCGACAAGCCTGGCAAGCCGAAGACCGAGAAGCTGGATCCGGATCCCAAGGACAAGAAGGTCCGCGACAAGACGAAGGGCGCGAAGCCGGAGACCACCGCCACCGAGGCCGGTCCATCGCGTGACCAGGTGATCGCTCGCTACAAGGCCGTGCGCTCCGAGTACCAGGCATTCCGCAGCAAGAACGGCGATCGCCTCGAGCAGGAGTGGGAGGAGCTCGCCCTCTACTTCCAGTATCACCAGAACGATAGCGGCGCCGAAACGCTCCGGCGGCTCGACGCCTTCCGCGCCAAGATTAAATAGCCGGGAAACGCGCCGGAAACATTCGGCGCGCTATCCAGACCTTGCCATGAAGAAGGTCGAGGCGATCATCAAGCCGTTCAAGCTCGACGAGGTCAAAGAGCGCCTCGCCGAAATTGGTGTGCACGGCATGACGGTCACCGAGGTGAAGGGCTTCGGACGCACCGGCGGCAAGAAAGAGGTCTACCGAGGCTCGGCCTACGTCGTCGACTTCGTGCCGAAGGTGAAGGTCGAGATCATCGTCCCGACCGACTCCGTGCAGCAGGTCGTGCAAGTCATCACCGAGGCGGCACGCACCGGGAAGATCGGTGACGGGAAGATCTTCATCACGCCCGTCGACGAAGTGATTCGCATCCGCACCGGCGAGACCGGTGAAGACGCCATTTGACTACGAGGAGAGACCAGTGACCCCGAATGAGCTGAAGGACTACGTCAAGAAGCACGGCGCGAAGATGATCGACGCGAAGTTCGTCGACTTTCTCGGCCAGTGGAAGCACCTCACCTATCCGATCGAGCGCCTCGAGGAGGGCATCGAGGAAGGCTTCGGCTTCGACGGCTCGTCCATCTCGGGCTGGCGCGCGATCAACTCGTCCGACATGCTCATGAAGCCGGATCCGACGACCGCGGTCATGGACCCCTTCCTGAAGGTGCCGACGCTGTCGATCCTCTGCGACGTGATCGATCCGATCACGCACGAGCCCTATCAGCGCGATCCGCGCTCGCTCGCGAAGCGCGCCGTCAGCTATCTCAAGAGCTCTGGCATCGCCGATACCGCGTACTTCGGTCCCGAGGCCGAGTTCTTCATCTTCGACTCGATCCAGTACTCGGAGGAGCCGAACCACTCGTTCTTCAACATCGACTCCGACGAGGCGGGCTGGAACAACAAGCGCGCCGAGGGCGGCGGTAACAAGGGCTTCAAGCCGCCGATCAAGGGCGGCTACTGCGTCGCCGGTCCGACGGATCAGCTCTCCGACCTGCGTACGCAGATGGTGCTGACGATGCAGGCCGTCGGCATCATCATCGAGACGCACCACCACGAGGTCGCCACGGCCGGACAGGCCGAGATCGACATGAAGTACGACACGCTGGTCAAAATGGCGGACCAGGTGCTCTGGTACAAGTACATCGTCAAGAACGTCGCCCGCCAGCACGGCAAGACGGCGACGTTCATGCCCAAGCCGCTCTACGGCGACAACGGCAGCGGCATGCACACGCACCAGTCGCTGTGGAAGGGCGGCAAGCCGCTCTTCGCCGGTGACGCTTATGCCGGCATGAGCGACATGGCGCTCTACTACACGGGCGGTCTGCTCAAGCACGCCGGCGCGATCTGCGCGTTCGCGAACCCGACCACGAACAGCTACCGCCGCCTCGTGCCGGGCTACGAGGCCCCCGTGAACCTCGCGTACTCGGCGCGCAACCGCTCCGCGTCCGTTCGCATCCCGATGTACTCGGCCTCGCCCAAGGCCAAGCGCCTCGAGCTGCGGTCGCCCGACCCGTCGTGCAACCCGTACCTCGCGTTCGCGGCGATGATGATGGCCGGTCTGGACGGCATCGAGAACCGCATCCACCCGGGTGAGCCGCTCGACAAGGACATCTACTCGCTGTCGCCCGAGGAGCTCGCCGAGGTCCCGACCGTGCCGGGATCGCTCGACGCGGCCCTGGACGCTCTCCACAAGGACCGGGCCTTCCTGATGAAGGGAGATGTGTTCTCGAACGACCTGATCGACGCCTGGATCGCCTACAAGCGCGAAGCCGAGGCCGATCACGTCCGCCTCCGCCCCGTCCCGGCCGAGTTCCAGCTCTATTACGATTGCTAGGCGCCTGCTAGACCGGGCCGGCGCCTTGTAACCGTACGGCTCCCCTGGCAGAATCTAAGGGTCGGGCCGGATGAGTCTTCATCAGAGGCCTGGGGGACGCCGCCTTGGAATTCAGCAAGCCGTCTAACAGTCCGGATCTGCCGCGCGCTGGCGCGGTGGGCTCCCTGTACGGCGCGCTCGTCTCCTGGGGGGCCGGGCGCGCGTTGCCGGCACGGCTGCGTCCGCTGGCGTATCGCGCATTTGCGCGGGCGGTTGGCGCGAACCTCGACGAGGTCGAGCTCGAGCTGCGCGAGTACGAGTCGCTCGGCGAGTTCTTCGTGCGCCGGCTGCGCGAGGGAGCCCGGACCGTCGACCGCGCTCCCGATGCGATCATCTCGCCGTGCGATGGCGTGATCGCCGCCCGCGGCATCAGCGACAACGGGACGCTGGTCCAGGCCAAGGGCAAGGACTATCGGCTCGAGGAGCTCGTCGCCGACCCCGAGCTGGCCGGCAAGCTCCACGGCGGCTCGTACATGACGATCTACCTCTCGCCGCGGGACTACCACCGCGTGCACACCCCGAGCGATGCGGTCGTCGCGCACTACGACTACCTCCCGGGCTACCTGTTCCCCGTGAACAAGCGCTTCACGAACAGCCGCAAGGATCTGCTCGCGAAGAACGAGCGCGCGGTCATCAAGCTCGATGCGGGCAAGCTCGGCACGGTCGCGGTCGTGATGGTCGCGGCCGTCGGGGTTGGCCACATCGACCTCGTGAACGGCATCGATAGCCGGGACGTCCGGGCCGCGGGCGAGCGGAAGCGCATCGTGCCGCAGGTCCTTGGCAAGCCGATGCGTGTCACGCGCGGCGAGGAGCTGGGGGCATTCCGGCTCGGCTCGACCGTGGTGATGCTGTTCGAGCCGGGCAAGGCTGCCCTGGACGGCGAAGTCGGTCAGGCGCTGCGGTTCGGCGAGCGTATCGGGACGGCCAAAGAGACGGGGAGCACTTGAGCAAGCGCGACGACGAATCTGGCGCCCACGCGACTGGCGACATGGAGGTCGGGATGACGACCGCCGAGCGTCGTCGGCGGCGCCGTCGTGGCGGTGGTCTTCGCGTCCCGTCCGACAACGTGCCGCGGCGGTCGTCGACGCCGCCGCCGGTCGCGCCGCCCGTGCCCGAGGATCCGTCGCTGGCGATGTCGATCGCGTACAGCTTCTCGAGCGATGCGAGCGAGCCGATCGCGCGCATGACGACCGAGTCGCCGGTGCCTCGCTTCGACGAGCCCATGGCGCCCGAAGCGGCGTCGACGGTCGTCGATGCGAGCTCGGGTAACGACGGTGCCCAGGACTTCGAGATGAAGACGCGCGAGATGGCGGCGGTCGATCTCGAGGCCCTCGGGCTCGTCGAGCCGGGCTCCCGCGATTCCGCCGGCAGCATCAACCCTGGCCTCATGCGCACGGACCCGGGGTACGCCGGCGGGCCCAAGGACGATCCGACCCGCACCGATCCGAACCTCACCATCACGCGCGACACGCCCAGCGACGTCGTGGCGGTCGGAATCGGCGTCGCCGAAGAGGCGAGCGTCGAGGTCGACATGGGCGACTCGGGCAGCAACGAGATCGTCAGCGAGTCGACGCGCATCGGCGTCGCGCCGGTCTCCGCCGAGCCGGCCGACGCCCCGCGCGACCGCAAAGAGCGGCTGAAGACGATGGCCCTCACCGACGAGGACCTCGAAGAAGTGCGCGAAGCGGTGCGGGCCGCGAGTGCCGCGCAGCAGCAGGAGGCCTCCGCCTCCGACGAGATGTGGGGCGCTCCGGCGCCGAAGCAGTCGCTCACCACGACCGTTCCCGGTCTGCCCCCGCCGGTGGCCGCCACCGCCGCCGCGCAGGCCGCGCCGCAGGTCCTGAGCACGCCCATCGAGGCGAAGGCGCCGCAGTCCGAGCCGCTCTCGGTCCCCGAGATCGATATCCGCGAGCTGTCCGAGCGCTCGGGAGAGTTCGAAGTCGACATGGATGTCGACGAGAAGCCGGCGGAAGCGAAGGCGCCGCCGCCCCCGCCGCCGCCGCCCGAGCCGCCGCGCA
>JALHPV010000160.1 GCA_022842285.1 Kofleriaceae bacterium | reverse complement strand
GCGGCGGCGGCGCGACCGGAAGCGGAGCGGGCGGTTCGGGCACCGCCCCCGCCAAGGCTCCCTCGCGCGGCCCGGAGCACCCCGTGCATTCGCTCGTCGACAACCGCCTCTCGGCGCACCTGTCGCGCGGCGGCGGGCTGCTCCTGCCGGCGGGCTCGGCCGGGTTCGCCAAGTACGTCCGCGTCGGCAACGTCTTCAAGGGCGGCGCGAAGAAGTCGTGGGACCTGCGCCAGAAGGACGGCGACATCCCCGTCGCGAAGCTGACGGGCAAGACGGCCTCGGTGTTCGTGCCGCTCACCGCCGCGCAGAGCAAGCGCGGCCTGATTCGCGTCCGCATGAAGTCGGAGGCGGCGGGCGCGGTCAGCGTGCGCGTGAACGAGAACAAGGACATCAACGTCCAGGCGGTGGCCGGCTGGCAGACCCTCGAGCTCAAGGTCCCCGAGGGCCAGCTCAAGGAAGGCGAGAACGGCATCCAGTTCTTCATGGCGTCGAGCGGAAGCTCGGTCGCGTGGATCCAGGTTGGCGGCGAGAGCGCCGTGGGCGACGACGGTGCGATCAGCTTCTACGACGGGGGCTCCAAGGCGCTCGTCCTGCCGAAGGGCGGCGGCTCGACGTATTACGCGTACGTCCCCGACAAGGCGCTCGTCTCCGGTGACCTCGCCGACGGCTCCTGCACGGTGAACGTGCTCGCCACCGCCGAGGACGGCGCGGTCGTCGAGGGCAAGCTCACGGGGACGGGCTCGGCGGTCGACCTCGCGTCGCTCGGCGGCAAGGCGGTTCGGCTCGATCTCGAAGGCGCGGGCTGCGACGAGAGCAAGCTCGCGAACGCGGCGCTCGTCGTGCCGGGCGCGGCGCCGGCCGGGACGCCGACGGGGGCGACGCCGCCGAAGTACGTGGTGTTCTTCATCATGGATTCGCTCCGCGCGGACCGCATCAAGCCCTTCGACGAGAAGGCGCGGCCCGAGGTGCCGGTCTGGGAGAAGCTCGCCGGTGATTCGACGCTCTTCACGCAGCACTACGTGCAGGGCAACGAGTCGCTCGTGTCGCACTCGTCGATGTGGGCATCGATGTATCTCGCGAAGCACAAGGTCGCGGGCCCGAAGGAGCAGCTGCCCGACGACTACGTGACGATCGATGACGTCGCCAAGAAGGCGGGCAAGTTCGTCGCCGGGGTCTCGGCGAACGGCTACATCCGTCCCGCCCGCGGCTTTGGTGTTGCGTGGAACGAGTATGTGAACCACATCGAGAAGTCGATGGGGCTGAAGGGCCTCGACATCTACGAGAAGGGCATCAAGTTCATCACGCCCAAGAAGGACCAGCCGTGGTTCCTCTACCTCGGCACGATCGACACGCACGTCACGTGGCGCGCGAAGCAGCCGTGGATCGACAAGTACGACCCGGGCTACAAGGGCAAGTACGCCGAGTCGTTCGGCGACGACGGCTCGGGCGGCGTGCCGAAGGGCCTCTCGGAGAGCGAGATGAACCACGTCCGCGCGCTCTACGACTCGAACGTCAGCTACCAGGACGAGCTCCTCGGCAAGCTCATCGCGCAGCTCGAGCAGTGGGGCGTCTGGGACGAGACGATGCTGATCATCACGGCCGACCACGGCGACGAGCAGTGGGAGGACGGTCGGGTCGGCCACGGTGGTTCGCAGAAGGAGACCCTCGTCCACGTCCCGCTGCTGATTCACTATCCGCCGATGTTCCCCGCCGTGAAGATCAAGAGCGGCACCGAGGGCATCGATATCGTCCCGACCCTGGCCGAGGCGCTCGGTCAGCCGGCCGACGCGAACTGGCAGGGCATGTCGCTCGTCGGCCTCGCGAACGGCGCGATCGAGTACCCGCTGATGTCGACGTCGTCGCAGTACGAGAACTACATCGCCGGCCGCATCCGCCAGTGGAAGGGTCGCCTCGCCGGCACCGGGGCGCCGCAGATCTACAACGTCGTCGCGGACCCCGGCGAGAAGAAGGACCTCTACGGCACGGCCTCCGCCGCGATCGCGACGCGCGTGGTGCTCGACCCGCTGTGGATGCTGCGCCAGTGGAACGCGGACTGGAAGAAGTCGCAGTGGGGCAACGCGGCGAGCGTGTCCTCCCGCTTCGCTGCCGACCTCGGTGAGTGAGTCGCTGCGCCCGACGACGGGCGCTCGCTTTCACCTGGAGCGCATCGCCGAGCGCGGTGCAGCGGCCTCCTATCGCGCGGCGATCTACACGCCGGACGCCACCTTCGAGGCCACCGCCGAGCTCACCGACGACGGCACCGCGACGGTGACGGCCTCGGGGGCGCCCGCGGAGCTGCACGACATGTTGTGCATGCAGGCGAAGCTACTCGCGCGCGGCGCACCGTCGCGACGCACCGATGGGCTGGCCGCGTGGCCCCAGCGCCTGCTGCGCTGGCGCGGTCCCGGACGCTAGTGATTCGCCTCGCAACATCGCGAGAGCTCTATCGCTTCAGAATGGCGGGCGAGGGACCCTTGCCAAAACGAACGATCGTACTATTCTCGTGAGGTGAGCAAAGGCGAGGAGACTCGACAAGCCGTGCTGGCGCGCGCCTTCGAGCTCGCGACCATTGGCGGCGTCTCCGGCCTCTCCATCGGCAAGCTCGCCGAGGCCACCGGACTCTCCAAGAGCGGCCTGTTCGCGCATTTCGGCTCGAAGGAGACCCTCGAGGTGGCCGTCGTCGAGGAGGCCTCGCGCGTCTTCGTCACCGAGGTCATGCTCCCGGCCCTCAAGCAGCCGCGTGGCGAGCCCCGCGTGAAGGCGATGTTCGAGCGCTGGCTCCAGTGGGGGCAGCGTCCCGGAGGCTGTTTCTTCGTCGCGGTCAGCGCCGAGCTCGATGACCGTCCAGGGCCCGCCCGCGACGCGCTCGTGCAGGCCTGCACCGACTGGATCGACGCCCTCGCCACCGCCGCTCAGATCGCGGTCACCGAGAACCACTTCCGAGCCGACCTCGACCCGCGGCAGTTTGCCTTCGAGCTCTACGGCGTCATGCTCGGTACCCACTGCTTCATGCGCTTCCTTCGCGATCCGGCGGCTCTCGAGCGCGCCCGCGAAGGCTTCGATCGCCTCATCAAGTCAGCGCGTCCCACCCGCACGCGAACCCCCTGACGAAAGGACCACCCGTGCCGATGTCTTCTTCTGCCGCCAAAAATAGCACGACCGTTCGTTCTGAACGTCTGGTCCGCTTTACCCGCGCGGCCCTCCAGGCCGCCTATGCCGTCGACGGGAAGCTTGGCGCGACGTTCGCCGAACGACTGTTCACTTCGCCCCGCCGCTTCGCGCGTCCCGACCGCGAGCGCACCATCCTCGCCACCGCGCGCGCGGGCGAGCTCTTCGTCACGCTCCGCTCGCCGCGCTGGGCCGGCACCACCACGCGCGTCGCCACCTGGCGCTGGGGCTACGGCCCGACGGTGCTGCTCGTTCACGGCTGGGAGGGCCGCGGCTCGCAGCTCGGGGCTCTCGTCGAGCCGCTGGTCGCTGCTGGCCTCTCTGTCCTCACCTTCGATGCGCCGGCCCACGGCGACTCCGCCGGCTCGCGCCTCTATCTCACCGACCTCGCCGACACGATCGCCGACGTCGCCGCTGCCACGGGCCCACTGCACGCGATCATCGCTCACTCCTTCGGCGCCGCCGGCACGCTGCTCGCGGGCACCCGCCACGGCGTCACGGCGAAGAAGACCGTCCTCATCTCCCCCAACGCGATCGTCGCGGACTCGGTCTCGCGCTTCGAGCGCTTCATCGCCCTGGACGACTCCGCGCGCCGCGACTTCGAATCCTCCCTCGTCGCCTCGTCGGGCGTTCCCTTCGAGGACCTCGACCTCGCCCACCTCGTCACCACGCTCACCGGCGACACGATGATCGTCCATGATCGCGACGACCGCGAGGTTCCGCCTCACCATGCCGAGCGTCTCGCCGCGCTCGTCCCCCACGCCGACCTCGTCCTTACCGACGGGCTCGGCCACCGTCGCATCCTCCGCGACCCCGCCGTCCTGACCCGCCTCACGACCTTCGTCGCCGCGTCCCTGATGCCGCCCGTCTCGTCCCTCGTCCGCGAGGTCGACGCGCTGCTCGCCAGTCCTTCGACCGGGGCTTGATGAGCTCGGCGGGTGCGCGAGGCGCGCCGAGGACTAGGTAGCGGAGTGCGCGATCGCGATCGGCACGCCCGACGCGTACCGCTTGCGGCGACCGAGCACGAGGCCGAGGCCGATCGCGAGCAGACCGCCGGCCCCGAACGCGGCGGTGATGATGATCTGGTTGCGCTTCTGGCTGCGCTCGTCGTCGATCAGCTCACCGGTCATCTGGATGTGACGCGACTGCTGCTCGAGGCTCTCGACGGCATACGCGTAGTCCTGCTGGGCGTCGGGGGAGGCGGGCTGGTCGCCCATCGCCTCGACCTTCTTCGCATACTCGTCGAACGCCACCAGGTCCACGGCCCGCTCGCGCTCCCAGCGCGTGATGCTCTCGGCGCGCTCGGAGATGGACGACGTGAAGAACCCGACCGGCCCGTAAAGAAGACCAAGGGTTACGAGGACGAGACCGACGCCTACCAGGATGATTCGCCGCATGTGCACCCCGGTAATGCGGGGACCGGCCACATGTCGCAGAGATTCGACCCGTGGCGGGTTCAGCGCGCCTTTCGGCGCCCGACGACCACGCTACCCCCGATCGCGAGGAGGCCAAGGCCGATCAGGACGGACGTCCAGATGATCATGCCGGCGCGGTTCTCGCGAGCCTCCACGAGCTTGGCTTCGAGCACGCGCAGGGTGCGCTCCTCGCTGCTCGCCGCGTGGACGTTGTCGGGGAGGGCGCGGGCGCGCGCGAGTGCTTCCTGGGAGCCACGGATCATCTCGCCGAACGCCTCGATGTTCTCCCCCTGGCGCCCGATGCTGGGCGAGATGAGGCCGATCGGGCCGTAGCCGATGCCCATCAGGATCAGGAGCGTGCCGACTCCCAGGAGGAGATACTTCATGGCTACCGGTCAGGGTACTACGCGGGACGCCGTCGCGTGTCGATGTCCGTTCACGTCACGACGGGCAGCGCGACGACGAGCTCTTCGCCGCCGCCGCGGCCCTCGGAGCGGGACAGCTCGCCGCCGCGGCGCTCGGCGAGGGCCTCGAGGCCGATGAGGTCGGCGCGGTCGCCGGCCGGCTCGAACGCAGTGCCACGGATCAGCTCGATCCAGGGCTGGCCGTCGACGGTGCGCGCGCGGACCACGACCGCGACGGAGTTGGTGCCCGCATCGAGGGCGATGGCAGTGAGGACGTAGTCGAGCTCGAGCGCGGTGCAGCGAGTGCAGGCATCGTCCGGGGCCTGCATGTCGAGCGCGAGCTCGATGGCCGGAGCGAGGGATGCACGCGTCGCAGCGAGGACAGGGCCGAGGGGAGCGCCGCGCTCGACGACGACCGGGGGCCGCGCGAGCTCGAGCATGTCGCGGAGCTCGACCTGGGCCTTGTCGGCGGAGAGGAGCATGTCACCGATGAACTCCTGGCTCATCGCGTCGGCGGACTTCAGGAGGTGATCGGAGACGAGGCGGACGATCTGCACGAAGCCGAGCAGGTCATGCGTGCGGTGGGCGACGAGGCCGGCCGCGGTGCGGCTCTGTTGATCGCGGGCGAGCTGCCAGTCGAACAGGCGCTGGCGGGCGATCAGGGCGAGGCGATCATTCGTCATCTTCGTAGTACTCGACGGGCTCGTAGCGTAGCTCCTTGCTCGCCGGGCACCGGTCCCGATAGCTGCATCGATCGCAGTAGGGGCCTGGGTTGGGGCGCGGGCCATCCGAGACCGCGAGCGCCGCAGCCTCGATGTTGTCGAGGAGGTCGGGCACCAGGCGATCGAGCACGACCGACGGCTTCACCGGCGCGGACCACTCGACGGCGCGCTCGGCGATCCAGTGAATGCCAAACCAGAACGTCTTCACGTGCCGGAAGGCGGCGGCGGCGAGGACCCCGTAGCCCTCGAGCTGATCGACGATCGACGACCCCGGGAGCCGCACACCCGTCTTGTGATCGAGGAGGGCGAGGGCGTCGTCCTCGAAGAGGTAGCCGAGGTCGAGGACGCCCCGGTAATAGGCGTCGCCGCTATAGAACTGCGTCACCGAGAGGTCCTCGCGCACGGCGAGCGAGTACTCGACGAGCTGGCGCGCCACGCGCCGCCGGCGCCGGAACTGGCCGACGCGCGCCACGAAGCTCGGGATCGCGGTCCCGAGGTGATCGAAGCGGCGCTGCTCGGAGTCGGTGGGCAGCTCGGCGCGCACGGTCGTCAAGGCCTCGTCCAGCGGCGTCCCCATCAGGACGAGCTCGAGCACCTTGTGCACCGCCTTGCCGATGCGCGCCTCCGGCATGACCTCGGGCTCCTTGATCTTCTCGACGTACTTGAAGTGAAAGAGTCGCGGGCACCGCAACGCTGTCGAGACCTTGGAGGCCGACCACGGAGCGTGAATGAGTGCGCGCGTCGACGGCACGGAGGGGCGAGGGTAGCCGAAAAGTTGCTGCGTCCCACCACCTGACCTACCACCGAGGGGTGAGCGCCCTCCATAGCTGCGAGGTTTGTCGTGCGAAGGTCTCCGAGCTGCGGCGCGGCCGCTGCTGGGGCTGTTACGCGCAATGGGTCGACTCCCGCCCCGTCGGCGCGGGCGCCCGGTGCGTGACCTGCAACGAGAAGCGGCGCAACGTGCTCCGCAGCGTCGAGCTGTTCGGCGCGTGGCAGCCGATGTGCTTCAACTGCCACGGGCAGGTGGGGCAGCTGGATCCGATGCCCGAGACCCTCGCCGAGCTGCGGACGGCCGTGTCCCGCGAGCGGCGCCAGGTGGACCGCCGCATCGGCAAGCCCGACTCCCGCGTGTTCCGTTACGAGCGCCGCGTCGGCGAGCGCCGCCTCGATCGCGACGAGTTCCCGCAGGTCGACGACGAGATGATCATGGAAGTGAGCTACACCGCGCTCGAGGTCGACATCGGCTTCGACGAGGAGCAGCTGACCGGAATCCACTTCCTGCCGACGGCCGACGAGATCGACGACGCCGTCAGCACGCTCGGCGTCGCCTGAATCCCGCTCTCCTCGTCCACAGCGGCGGCTTCACGTCGCGGCAGTGGCGCCGGCTGCGCGAGCAGCTCGCGGTCGAACGGACCGTGCTCGCGCCGGACCTGATCGGCTATGGCGCCGAGCCCTGGCCCGACGGCACCCCGTTCGACTTCCACGCGGATGTCGATCGGATCGTGGGCATGCTCGACGAGCTGGCCACACCCACGCATCTCGTCGGCCACTCGTACGGCGGGCTCGTCGCCCTCCAGGCCGCCCTCGCGCGCCCCGCGCGGGTGAAGTCCGTCGCCGTCTACGAGCCCGTGACGTTCGGCGTGCTCGAGCCAGGCGAGGACGACGCCGCGCTCGCGTCCGTCCATCAACTCGCGCCGTATCGCCTCGAAGATCCAGACGCCTGGCTGTCGGCGTTCGTGGACTGGTGGAATGGCCCCGGCGCCTGGGCGCGCTTGCCGGCGGATACCCAGGCCGCCTTCCGGCGCACCGGCTGGAAGCTCTCCGAGGAGGTGCGGTCACTGGCGCTCGACCGCACGACCCGGGCGCAGTACGGCGCCATCACCGCGCCGACGCTGGTCCTCGTCGGTGCGAACACGCAGCCCGCCGAGCTCCGCGTCGCCGAACGCCTCGCCGCCGCGCTGCCGAACGCACGCCTCCAGCGCTTCGCTGGCATGGGCCACATGGGCCCGATCACGCATGCACTTGAAGTGAATGCCGCGATCTGCGCTCACATCGCCGCGTCTTGACTCGAGTTTCTGCGTTTCAAAATCGCGTACGCGCGTTGCGAACTGAGCGGTGCGAGTCGTTCGCCGGCCTGGCCTATGACCACGCGCATGATGACTCGCAGCCAGTTCCTCGGTTCCCTCGGCGTCGGCTTCGCACTGTTCGCTTGCAAGACCAGCGATGACACGACGGATGACCAGACGACGGACGATACCGACGAGCCGGCCGATGACGATCAGCCGACCGGCGATGACGACGACATGATGGCCACGCCCGACGGGTCCGTCCCCACCGACAGCGCGCCCCGCGTGTGCGCCACGCCGATGGCGATGATCGGTACGAACCACGGGCACGCGATCGTCGTTCCGGTCACCGACGTACGCGACCGGCAGGAGAAGACCTACGACATCAGCGGCAAGTCGCTGCACCCGCACACCGTCACGGTGACGCCGGCCATGTTCGCGATGATCGAAGCTGGCCAGACCGTGACCGTGGCCTCGTCGACGGACGCCGGCCATTCGCATCAGGTGACCATCACGTGCTGAGATAGGGGATGCGGTCCCGCTGCCTCGTCGTCGCTCTCGTCGTGGCGTGTGGGGGCGGTGACGACGCACCGCCCGACGACGCCCCCACCGAGCATCCCTGGGCCGTCCCCCTGGAGACGTGGACCTGGGTCGACGTGCCGGGCATGGTCTGCGGCAACGGCTCGCCGACGGGCATCGCGCTGAATCCGAGCACGCGCTCCGAACAGGTCGTCCTCTTCTTCGAGGGCGGCGGGGCCTGCTGGGAGGCGGCAGCCTGCTACGGCATCGTCATCCCCGTCACGGCGTCGCACCTCGACGGGTTCACCGCGCAGACCTTCGAGCAAGAGGTCAAGCCGCAGCTCGACCAGCTCTGGATGATCCAGCGCGGCGACGCGACGAGCCTGTTCGCCGACGCGAGCTGGGTGTTCGTCCCGTACTGCACCGGCGACCTCCACGCCGGCACGCAGGAGACGACCTACGAGGCGCTCGGGCAGATGCGGGTGATGTCGCACCGGGGCGCGTCGAACGTCGACGCCATGCTAGACCGCATCTCGAGCGCTCCCGCCGACGAGGTCTTCGCCATCGGCTTCGCCGCCGGCGGCTTCGGCGTGCAGCTCAACTGGGACCGCATCGCGGCCGCATTCCCCGCCGCGACGACCCATGCGTTCGCCGACGGCTCGCAGATGGTGCCGATCGAGTCAGGCCGCTGGGGCGCGCTCATGGCCCGCTGGGCACCACGCTTCCCCGCCGGCTGCACCGACTGCGGCGCGAGCTTCGACCGCACGGCCGCCTTCTGGCGTACCTCGGCTCCGGGCCGCCTGGGCCTCGTGAGCTCGCTGCAAGACGGAGTGCTCCGCGTGTACTTCGGTTACGACGCGGCCGGCATGCGGGCCGCCTCGCTCGCCATCGGCACGGCGATGACCGGCACGGCGGCCGCGTTCATGATCGACAACGACACGCACACCCGGCTGTTCCAGCCCGAGACGATGACGTCGACCGGTGACGTGCTCCGCCCGTGGGCTTCCGCATGGGCGACCGGCGGCGCCGCGTTCACGACCGTCGGGCCGTGACTACTTCTTCTTCGGCGGGGTGGCCTGCTTGACGGGCGGAGCCACGGGCGGCGTCGACATCGCCGAGCTGCTGCGCATGCCAAAGAACATCACCGCGCCGACCGGGATCAGCGACGAGATGGGCACCACCTCCGAGAGCGACTTGCCCGTCGCGCGCGCGGTGACGGTGTTCGTCTTCGCGTTCTTGTCGATCGCGACCTTGAAGTTGCCGTCGCCCGTGTAGAGGTCGACCAGCTTCAAGAGGTCCGCCTTCTTCTTGATGAGCGCGTCGATCTGCTTGTCCCGGCCCTTGTACGAATCGAGGCCGCTGATGGCGATCTTGGCCACGCCGCGCGGAGCGAGCTGCGCCGCCTTCATGAGGTCCATGAGGCCCTCCGAGGCGAGCGCGATCGACTCCATGCCCGACTTGTCCTTGTCGGTCCACGTCCAGCCGATGCCGTCCGAGTAGACCCCGAGCGCGAAGTGCTTGCCGCGGGCGAGCAGGTCCGTGCCGAAGTTCTTCTCCTTGCCGACCTCGCGCTCCGCCTCCGCCTGGAGGCGCTTCTTGGCCGTCGCCGACAGCGTCACCGACACGCCGAAGATGGGCTTCGTCAGGATGAGCGCCTCCGCGTTCGCCAGGCTCGAGCCGGCCTTCCGGGCGGGCATCGTCCACTTGTCCATGCGCGCCGTCACGAGCGAGGGCGTGCCGACGAGCATCACCCCATCCTTGGTGACCCCGATCGCCGGGTTGTTGCCCTGATCGACCATCATGCCGCCGCCGACGCTCGTGACCTTGCCGCCAGCGAGCTTGCCGACGGTCTCGACCATCTTCGTCGTGAACTTGCCGTGGACCTGCGCCACGAACGTGGGGTCGCCGGTCGCGGGGACCTGGAGGAACAGCGTGCCGTCCTGGATGTCGGTCACGAAGTCGAGGCCGACCGTCGACTTGACCATGCCGCGCGCGCCCTCGAGCTGGCCCGTCACCATCTTCAGCGAGTCCGTCAGCTCCTTGCTGGCCTTGATCGCCGGCTGCTCACCGAGCTTGGCGAGCGCCTGGTAGTTCTTGGGGATGATGACCGCGCCGTCGAAGTGGACGACGACGTCGGCGTCGGGAATCGCGTACTGCAGGGCGACATCCGGCGTGGGAGCCTTCGGATTCGCCTCGGCGCCGAATCCCGTGAGCCCCAGCAACAACGTGATGATTTCTACGATTCCGATTCCCATAAGACCTCCGAGCCAATCACGCGGCGAGAAAAATTCAACCCGGAACCATGGCGGTTTACGCCTTCACACGCCGCAGCAAAAAAACTGATGTCAAGACTGGTTCCGGAAGGGGCCGCCGGTAGGATGGCCTTCGTCTTCGACGGTCTGACACGGAAAGTATTCGAGGGAGGCACGACGGTCATGAGCACGCTTGCTGTGGTGGAAGAGATCCTGCGCGAGACCGCCGTCCCCATGTCGGTGCGCGAGATCGTGGAGCGGGCAGGGGTGCGGTTGCCCAGCAAGTCGAAGACGCCGGACACGGTCGTCGCTCGCGACCTCTCCATGGACCTCAAGAAGAAGGGCGAGGGCTCGCTCTTCGTCCGTACGTCCCCCGGCCGCTACACGCTGCGCGCGCTTGCTTCCTCCGGCGCGACCGTGACCTCGATGTCGACTCTTCCGGCCCGCAAGCCGGCTGCCGCAGCTCCGAGCGCCCCGCGCACCCGCGCTGGCACGGACGGCGAGCAGCACGGCGGCGGCTTCGCCAGCTAGAGCACCCGCACGTTGACGTGATTCGCCGCGCGGCCGTCACCGACCATCCCTGGATCGTCGAAACCGGCGCGGAGGCATATCGCGACCTCGGCGACTACACGGCGATCCTGCCGTCCTGGCTCGAGCAGCGCGGCGTGCTCGCGTGGATCGATCACGACGTCTCCGGCCGGGGCCGCGGCTTCGCGATGCTCGGCTTCTATCTCGACGACCCGCAGAAGCCACCCGGTCAAGCGAAGGTCGTCGCCGACCTCCTCGCCCTCGCCATCCTGCCCGCCCACCAGGGCCGCGGCATCGGCACCGCGCTCCTGACCCACGTCCTCGACGTCGCGGAGCGGGTCGCCTACTCGAGCGGCATCCCATCCATCCGCCTCTCGGTGGCGGAGAACAACATCGGAGCGCAGCGGCTCTACCTCCGGCACGGCTTCCAGGTCGTCGACGGCTCGACGACCTACGACAAGGGCCAGCGCGCGCTCCGCATGGTCCGCGCGCTCACGCCCGTCACGTAGTTCACCGCCGGGTGAACGGTCGCGCTACTGGACCGACTTGCCGACGATGACGCCGCACGGGAACTCGGCGGACACGCTCGGGTTCGTCGTCGTCTTCAGCGTCTCGCACGCCGCGCCGAGGAGGCGAATCGTCGTCGGGCTCGCGAGCTCCCAGTCCGTGCCGTACGTCAGGTCCATGCCGTTCAGCGTGACCGTGCCCTGCTCGGCCTGCGAGACCGTCAGGTCCGCGTCGAGCGAGAGCTCGCACGACACGACGCCGTTGATGATCGTCTGGAACGCGGTGGCGAGCTCGGCCGCGTTGTTCGCCGTGAAGTACTCCGCGTTCGCCGAACCCTGGCCCGCGTTCGCCATGTCCTGGAAGTGCTGGCCATCGAGGCCGATGGCGAGGACGTAGACCGGAATGCCGGCGGCGTACGATGCGGCCACGGCCTGAACAGACTGCGTCTGCGTGCTGTTGCCGCTGTTGCAGTCGTTCGGCAGCCCGTCGGTCGCAAGCACGATCACGGGTGGCGAATCGGCGGGCGGCGGATTCACCTGGAAGGCTTGCACCATGGCGTTGACGGCGCGGTACGTCGGCGTGTTCTCACCTCTATCGGTCAGGTAGGTGTCGATGGACGCTCGGATTGCGGCGGCATTGTTGATCGCGCGCGGGACCTGAATGAGCTGCGCACACCCCGTGGTGTCACCACCGGTGTAGAGCAGCGAGCCAAAGTACGCCTTGTCCTCAAGCTGCGACACGACACCGTTCGTTCCGACGAGCGCCTCTCTCATCGACGAGTACCGCGTCGGGTTCTGGTCGTACATCGAACCGCTGCGGTCGAGCACGAGGCCGATCGACGGCGTCACCGGCATCGCCTGGAACGTCACGTTCGGGCAGTTCTCGGTGTCGGGCGGCGGGACATCGTCACCGCTGCCGTCATCTTCGCAGCGCCCGTCGACCGAACAGACGTAGCCCTCGGGGCACTCCTTCACGCCCGCAGCACACTGTGCGTTACAGGTGCCGGTCTCGGTGCAGTAGAAGCCGCTCGGGCACGTGTTTGGCGACCCCGGGGTCGCGTTGCATGCCTCGTTGCACTCCTCGGGCTGGGTCACGGATCCGTCGCAGACAGATTGGTTGACCGTCGGGCCACAAGCGGCCGCCAGCGTGCTGAAGAGCAGGGCATGGGTAAAGCGAGACATGGACACCCTTTCAGCAAGGACCGATCCGACTTCGCCGGCCCTCGCGGCCCCATATGTTACGCCAACTTGGCGCTAGGGTCAGTTGACCATAGGGGGGCAAGCCCCCAGCCACCTCCTTGTGCAAAGTCGTGCACATAGGAGTGCAGATCACGCTCGACGCCTACTGCGTCTCGTAGGCCCCCAGATCGAATGCAGCGCCAGCCGGCCGAGGCGCGCCATCGAAGTCGATAGCGGGGCCCTGCGGAGCCTGGTCCTTTGCGGGGCTCGTCGCCGAGATGTGGAGGTCTCCTGCGGCGGCGTTCACGAGTTGTGGGTCGGAGCTGATGTTCCCGTCGCCTACGATCTGGATCGGGCCAGCGAGACTGCCTTCCACGCGGCAGTAACTGACGGCCGGCAAGGCAGGCTCTTGCGGCGCCCAGATGATCGACGACTGAACTCGAAACCGACTTCCGCCAGTCTCCGTGCATCGCACCCCACGAGCATCGACCGCGCTGTTGCCGACATTCGTGATCGTGGAGAACGAGACCGTTCCGGCACCGCTCAGGATGTTGATGCCGACGTCGCTCATGCCGTGGATAAGCACGTTCTCCAGATTGGTCAGCGAAGCTCCAGCTGCGGCGATGGCAGAGGTTCCACCGACGAACTCGGTGCGTCGAACGGTTAACGTCCCACTGTTGTCGATGCCGAGGTTGTTCGCACAATCGACGTGCGAATCGTCGATCGTCAGGTCGCCGACGTTGCTAATGCGACCACGTACGCGAACATCCCGCAGCGCAACCGTCGAACTCGCGAACATGACGATGCCGTTCGTGTTGGCGAGACCCAAATGGCGGATCTCCAGCTCCATACTCACGTTCAGCATCCCGTCGTCGCAGTTGCTGCACGCCAGAGTAGCTCCACCCCCGTGCACGACCATGGAAGGTAGATCAGCGCTGCCCGAGAAGCCGGCGCCTTGATCGTAGTCGCCGGGAAACATGACGATGTGACGGCGCTCCCCGCCGAGCGTCGTCCGTGCGAACTGCAGCTGGCCACACGGAGCCTGGCGTGAGCATGGAGCTGCATCGATACCTGTACGCGACACGTACGCGATGTTCGCTTCGGCAACACAGCTGCCGTCATCGCCGCAGGCGCCGCTATCGCAGTCCACATCGTCGGTGCAGCCACGGCACTGCATGTCGTCGCAGATCGGCGTCGTGTCGCTGCAGTCCATGTTCGTCACGCACCCGACGCACACGCCCGACTCGATGTTGCAGACAGGCGTCGCCGTGTTCGCCGTGCAGTCGTCTGGGCCGGCGCAGCCTTCGCACTGGCCGCTGACCACGTTGCAGACCGGCTGCTCCAGTGGGCAGCCCTCGGTCTCGCACGAGGTGACAACGCAGTCGTTGTTGACACAGGTGAACCCGTCCCCGCAGGGCCGGTCCCCTTCCAGACCGAACTGACCGCAGTCGGCCGCGCCGATGCAGCACACGTCCGAGTTGGTCTTGGTACCGCACGCCGATACGACGACAGCGATGAGCAGGAGACGAGACAGACGTAGCGACATGGTGGCCTCCCTCGGCCGATGCTTGGCACGGTTGCGTGGTTCGATCGAATCGCTCACGCGGTCCTGATGTCAGCATCGTCGCCGTCAGCTGCGAGCACAAGCCGTTCGGGCCCTTGGGACCAGGGCGGGGGAAGGGTCCAGACAGCTCTTCGTGTCGCTGCAAAATGCAGCAACGCGAAAAAAGCGTGACTTGTATCGCCCTGACAACAGCAACGTCCCGCGACCGTTCGCCAAGACCACTCTTCGTCCTTCGACCACCGCGCCACGCTCGGGCACGTACGTACGACGCGCTCGCCGCAGACGGCCGGAGCCGGGCGAACGAAGGCCGCGCGATCCGTCCGGGCCGGCGAGGCTGTCGGCCCGGTTGCGAGCCCGACGCCGGGCGTTAGAGGCGACGTGTGGGTCCTGGGCATGCTCTCGTCGCCGCGGACCGCAGCCGGCGAGCGCGCGGGATGAGTGGCCATCGTGCGGGCGAGGCCGCAAGGCCCCGTCGCGAGCACGACCCGGGACGGCCATGCAGGCGCCGAGCGCCCCACGCTCTCGATCTTCCGAACGCCGCCCTACCTCCGCGAGGGTGGTGCGCAGCCGGGAGATAAACTATTGGACAAATAATCCGAGCAGCGATAGAAGGAGGTGTGAAGGTGACGGCGGTCCAGACGTCCTTGCCGCTCGGCAAGACGCCCACGCGGAAGCGCGGTCGTGGTCGGCCCCGGAAGTACAAGGGGTACGCGACCCGGTACGGCGACCGCATGAAGTTCGCGCGGCGGACGCCGCTTCACGTCACGCTGAAGGTCGATCGCGCGTTCAAGACGCTGCGACGCCGCGACGAGTACCGGGCCGTGCGCGCCGCGATGGTGAAGATGCTCGGTCGCGACGACTTCCGCATCATCCACCTCTCGCTCGAAGGCGACCACGTCCACCTGATCGTCGAGGCGACGAGCCATGAGGCGCTCGCGGGCGGCATGAAGGCGTTCGAGTGCAGCGCGGCTCAGCGGCTGAATCGCTGCATCGGCCGGCGCGGGCGGGTGTTCGTGACCAACTACTTCGCGCGGGTCATCAAGAACCCGACGCAGGCGCTGCGCGCGATCACGTACGTGCTCTGCAACTGGCGCAAGCACCGGCAGGACCGGCGCTACGAGTGTGCGAACTGGCAGGTCGACTACTTCTCGACGGCACCGAGCTTCACTGGCTGGGCGAGGCCGCCCGACGAGGACTGCTCGCATGACTTCGGGTGGGACTACGAAGCGCTGCCCGTGACGGAGCCGACGCACTTCCTGCTCAAGCGGGGGTGGAAGCGCGTAGGCCGCATCCCGTTCGACGCCGTGCCGTCGGCATAGTCGTCGAGTCAGCGACGCTGCCGCTCGTAGCGCGATGACGCGGACGGCAACCGGCATGCCGT
>JALHPV010000159.1 GCA_022842285.1 Kofleriaceae bacterium | reverse complement strand
GTCATCGACTCGACCTGCGCGACCCCCGTGCACACGCGGCCCCTGTCGCTCGGCGCCGACATCGTGATGCACTCGGCGACGAAGTACCTCGGGGGGCACTCCGACCTGCTCGCCGGCATGCTGGTGACGCGCACGCTCGACGGCGCGTGGCAGGACATCACCGGCACGCGCTACGACGAGGGCTGCATGCTCGGGCCCTTCGACGCGTTCTTGCTGCTGCGTGGCATTCGCACGTTGTTCGCGCGCGTCGAGCGGCAGAGCGCGACCGCCCTGATCCTCGCCGAGCGCCTGGCCGCCCTGCCCGGCCTGACCGTCCGGTATCCGGGCCTGGCCTCACATCCCCAGCACGCCCTCGCCGCGCGGCAGATGACGGGGGGCTTTGGCGGCATGTTCTCGCTCCAGACCGGCGGGGGACCGGCCCGGGCGCTGGCCGTGCTCGGCAAGCTCCGGCACTGGCTGCCGGCGACGTCGCTCGGCGGTGTCGAGAGCCTCGTCGAGCATCGCTACTCCGTCGAGGGCGCGACCACGCCCACGCCGGACGACCTCTTGCGGCTCTCCGTCGGCCTCGAGCATGTCGACGACCTGTACGAGGATCTCCGGGAGGCGCTGTCGTGAGGCTCGCGGCGCCGGAAGGCGGTGTGATTCGATGAAGGTACGTGTGGCGACCTGCCTGACGCTCCCCGAGGTGGATGTCGACGCCGAGCCGCTGCGGCAGGCGCTCGGACGGGGCGGCTTCGATCCGCAGTGGCTCGCCTGGGACGACCCGAGCGTCGACTGGGACGCCCCGGGCGCGACGATCATCCGCTCGACCTGGAACTACTCGCTCCACGTGGATGCCTTCGTCGAGTGGATCGAGCGCGTGAGCAAGGCGGGGCCGCTGTTCAATCCCGCCGAGGTGATCACGACGAACTGCTTCAAGCGCTACCTCCTGGAGCTCGCGCAGCGGGGCGTGCCGGTGGTGCCGACCACCGTCGTCGAGCGAGGTGCGAGCAGCGACGAGGTGCTGGCCGCGCTCGCCGAGCTCGAGGCAGCGCGCTTCGTCGTGAAGCCCGAGGTGGGCGGCGGGTCGCTCGGCACGAAGGTGTTCACCGACGGCGAGCACGCGGAGGCCCGCGCACACCTGACCGATCTCGTCACGCGGGGGGCCGCCCTCGTGCAGCCCTACCTCGCGTCGGTCGAGGACTACGGCGAGCGCTCGCTCGTGTACATCGACGGCGAGCTCTCGCACGCGATCCGCAAGGCGCCCCGCTTCGCCGGCGACGCGGAGTCGATCACGGGTCCGTTCCCCATCGCGGACGACGAGCGCGACGTCGCCGAGGCCGCGCTCGCACCGTACGGCGCGCTCCTCTACGGCCGCGTCGACCTCGCCCGCGACCCCGGTGGGATTCCGCGCATCATGGAGCTCGAGCTCGTCGAGCCCTCGCTGTTCTTCGCCCACGAGCCGGGCAGCGCCGACCGCTACGTGGCCGGCCTCCGGAACCGCCTACAGACTCGCTAGCTGCTTCGCGAGGCGATCGATCGCGTCGATCGTCCAGGCGCCGTACCAGAACAGATCCTTGCCCGACACCGAGAGGACCTTCGCGTCGGGCAAGGCCTCGCGGAAGCGCGCGCCATCCGCGGCGGTGAACGCGTATGGCTCGTCGGGGAGCAGGATGAGGTCGGGCGCGCGGGCGACGACCTCGTCGAGCGTGATGCGAGGGTAACGAACGTCGCGGCCGGCCGCGTCCTGGGCGGCGGTCTTGCCGAGGTCGGCGGCGAGCGGATACAGGCGCAGGCGGTCGCCGAACACGTTGGCCACGCCCACGCGCGCGAGGACGTCACTGCCGTACGTGTCGGCGTTGAGAGTCATCAGCGGATCGAGCCAGATCGGGCAGAACGCCTTCCAGCGGGGGCTGGGCGCCGCGGGCAGCTGATAGCCGCGGCGGATGATCTCCTTGTCTCGCCAGGGCTCCGCCCTACCGGCAGAGCCGGCAGGGTTCCCCCCGCTGGGCACGCCCAGGATCCGGGCGAGCCGCGCCAGGTGCGCGACGCCCTGCTCGACGCGCCGGGGCAGCGAGACGAGGACGGGGACGCGGGCGGCGAGCGCCTCGAGGACGGGGCGGGTGTTCTCTTCCTGGTTCGCGATCACGAGGTGGGGCGCGAGCGCGAGGACCGCCTCGACGTCGACATCCTTGGTGCCGCCCACCGTCGGCACGGCCGCGACCTCGGGCGTCTCGCAGTAGGTCGTGCGCCCGACGAGGCGATCGCCGGCTCCCAGGGCCACGACGCTGTACGTGTCGCTCGGCACCAGGGAGACGATCCGCTGGGGCGGGTGCAGGAAGACGAGCGTGCGTCCGAGGTCATCGAGGAGCTTCAGCGCCGGCACGCGGCGGTTATAGCCCGTGCTAGGACTATGGCGATGCCGGACCCGGCCAAGCTCGATGAAGTCGCGGCGGCGATCAAGGAGCTGCCGTCCGACCAGGCCGAGTTCTTCCTGAAGAAGCTCGAGGTCGTGCTCCGACGGCGGAAGATCCAGCTGACCGGCTACCTCGTCGGGCTCGTGCTGTGGGTCGTCGCGATGCTCGGCGCCCTCGCCTACTACGGCACCCACGATGGCTTCACGGGCTGGGTGTTCCTGCTCCCGTTCGGCGTGCTCGGGGCCGTGATCACGCTGTTCGGTCGCTGGGCGCGAAAGCTGCCCGATCCGCAGCCGCCCGGGTCCTAGTCTCAGCCCCGGCCACGTAGCGACGGACGTACACGTGCCACGTGTCACGTGCTCGTACACGTGCACGATCGGCTTCGCGGAGCCCTCGCAGGTGCGGTCAGGTCACCGTCGACGACCGGAACCGAAACCGCGTGAGCTGGAGGATTCGCTGCTCGAGCACGAGCACGAGCACCAGCACCAGCACGAAGCTCGAGAACGCACCTTGATCGGCATTGGTACTAGTATTCGGCCATGCGCCGCTTCGTGCTGATGATCGGGGTTCTGGGCGGGGCTCTGGGCTGCGGCAACAAGGCCGCCGTCGGCGAGGATGCGATGCAGGGCGTACCGATGTGCGCCAATCCGGTGACAGGCGGCAACGTCGTCGCCCGCCAGATCGGCCGCGTCGTCGGCGGGGCCATGCTCGCCACCTCGCCGCCGAACGATCCGCGCCTGTTCGTGATCGAGCAGCGCGGGGCGATCCGGATCTTCAACGCCGAGCAACTCCTGCCCGATCCGTTCCTCGATCTCTCCGCCGACGCGGGGGGCCCGGTGATCGCCGGCGGCGAGAATGGCCTCCTCGGCCTCGCCTTCCACCCCCAGTACGCGACGAACGGCGAGTTCTTCGTGTTCTACACCGCGCGCGGCGGCCCGGCGCAGCGCGATGTCGTGGCGCGCTGCACCGTCTCCGCGGCGGATCCGAACCGGGCGGACGCGGCCTCGTGCGTCGACGTGCTCTCGATCCCCGACTTCGCCGGCAATCACAACGGCGGCATGATCGAGTTCGCCGCCGACGGCACGCTCGTCATCGGCACGGGCGACGGTGGCGGCGGCGGCGACCCGCAGCGCACGGGGCAGGACCTGACGTCACTCCTCGGCAAGATGCTCCGCATCGACGTCGATGCGCGCACCAATGGCGAGTACGGCATCCCCGCCGGCAATCCGTTCGCGGCCGGTGGCGGGCGGCCCGAGATCTTCATGCTCGGCCTCCGCAATCCGTGGCGCTGGTCGTTCGATCGCGGGACGGGCGACATCTGGATCGGTGACGTCGGTCAGGGCCAGATCGAGGAGCTGAATGTCGTGCGCGCCGGGCAGCAGGCGGGGGTGAACTTCGGCTGGAGCGTGTACGAGGGCTCGAACTGCTGCATGACCACGCCCGACCGGTGCACCCAGGGCGACGGCGCCACGCAGGCCTGCGACACCCCGAACCTCTTCGCGCCGCAGGACGAGCGCAGCCATGACGATGGGTGGATCTCGATCATCGCCGGGCAGACGTATCGGGGATCCTGCTACCCGGACCTCGTCGGCTGGCACCTCTACACGGACTATGACCAGCAGCACCTCGTGAAAGCCCGCCTCCGCACCGACGGCTCGCTGGAGGTGGTGGATCTGCCGGGTCCGTCTCCGCACCACACGTCGTCGATTCACGCAGACTCGCGCGGCGAGCTGTACCTGACCACCGACGGCGGCAACGTCTATCACCTCGAAGCCGCGCCCTAGGGTTAGGATTGGCCTCATGCGCATTGCCTGGGCTATCGGACTCATCGCCGCCGCCGGGTGCGGTGACGACAACAACAACAGTGATGGCGACACCACGCCGAGGGACGCGCCCGTCGTGGACGCCGCGCCCACGATCGACGCCCCGCCGGACGCGACCCCGCTCGCGCCATGCTCGACGCCCGTCTCGGGCTCGACGATCACCACCCGCCGCATTGGCGGGGTCTCGGGCGCGGCGATGCTCGCCACCGCGCCACCCAACGACCCGCGGCTGTTCGTCGTCGAGCAGCAGGGCCGGATCCGCATCTTCGAGAACGAGGTCCTTCGCCCGGAGCCGTTCCTCGACCTCACCAGTCCGGGGCCCGTGATCGCGGGCGGCGAGAACGGCCTCCTCGGGCTCGCGTTCCACCCCGAGTACCACCTGAACCGGACGTTCTACGTCTTCTACACGGCGGACGATACGAGCGGCGTATCGAACCAGCGCAACGTGGTGGCGCGCTGCACGGCGTCGGCGGCCGACCCGAACGTCGCGGACCCGACGTGCACCGATATCCTGTCGATCCCCGACTTCGCGCCGAACCACAACGGCGGCATGATCGAGTTCGGGCCCGACAACTTCCTCTACATCTCGACGGGCGACGGCGGCGGCGCCGGCGACCCACAGCGCGTCGGCCAGGACCCGGATAGCCTGCTCGGGAAGATGCTCCGCATCGATGTCAACACCCCCTCGGACGGCCGGCAATACGGCATCCCCGCAACCAACCCGTACGTGGCGGGCGGCGGGGCCCCGGAGGTCTTCGCGATCGGGCTCCGCAACCCGTGGCGCTGGTCGTTCGATCGCGAGACGGGTGACGTCTACATCGGCGACGTCGGCCAGGGCCGCATCGAGGAGCTGAACGTCATCCCCGCCGGCCAGCTCGGCGGCAAGAACTTCGGCTGGAGCATCTTCGAGGGCACGGGCTGCTGCGAGACGCAGGGTGACCGCTGCTCGCAGAGCGCGCCGTTTCAGTCGTGCGCGTCGGCGCCGCCCGACGTGTTCATGCCGCAGGACCAGCGGACGCACGCTTCGGGCTGGATCTCCATCGTCGCTGGCGAGGTCTACCGCGGCACCTGCTACCCCGACCTCGACGGTTGGTTCCTCTACACGGACTACGGCCGCGGCGGCCTGGTCAAGGCGCGGCGCGACGCCGAAAACCGGCTCGAGATCATCGATCTGACGGGCTCGTTCCCCGCGAACCCGGCCAGCATCCACGGCGACGCACGCGGCGAGCTGTTCATCACGACCACGAACGGCAGCGTGTTCGCGGTCGAAGCCGGCCCCTGAGTGAAGCTCCGCCTCGCCACCGGGCTCACGTACAACGTCGTCGAGTGGAACGCGGACGCGCCCGGCGACACGACCTACGTGCTCGTGCACGGCTTCTCCGACCTCGGCGCGGGCTGGGCCGAGGTGGCCCCCCTGCTCGGCGGGCATGCCATCGCGCCCGACATGCGCGGTCACGGCGACAGCGACCGCATCGGCGCCGGCGGCTACTACCACTTCATGGACTACGTCGCGGACCTCGACGACGTGATCGCGCAGCTGGCGCGCAAGCGCGTGGTCGTGGTCGGTCACTCGATGGGCGGCAGCATCTCGACGTACTGGGCGGGCACGCGCCCGGAGCGCCTCGCCGCGCTCGTCCTGCTCGAAGGTCTGGGGCCACCCGACATGAGCGGCGTCGAGGGTCCACACCGGACGGCGGCGTGGATCGACGCGTGGAAGAAGGTGAAGCCCGCATGGAAGCCGATGCCATCGCTCGACGAGGCGGTGACGCGGCTGCAGCGCAATGATCCGCTCCTGACGGAGCCGGTGGCTCGCCGGCTCGCCGAGGCAGGTACGAACGTCATCGCCGGCGGCTTCGCGTGGAAGCACGATCCGCTGCACCTCACGATGGGCCCGTACGCCTACCGCGTCGAGACCGCGAAGAAGTACTGGGGCCGCATCACCTGCCCCGTCCTCGCCGTCGACGGGGCCCAGTCCACGCTGAACCTCACGGCCGACGAACGCGCCGCGCGCCGCGCGCACTTCGCGACCTGCACCCACCTCGTCCTCGACGGCGCGGGCCACGCGCTGCAGCGGCACCAGCCAGCGGCCCTGGCTACGGCGATTCGGGCGCTAGGCTGATGTGCTGCGTCGTCCGCCCGCGCCACGCGAGCGGCACGATGACGCGAAACGTGGAGCCCCTGCCCGGCGCCGAGTCGAGCTCGACCGTACACGCGAGGAGCTCGCAGAGCTGGGCCACCAGGGCGAGCCCGAGTCCCACGCCACCATAGCCGCGGGCGTCACCGTGTGACACCTGGCGAAACGGTTCGAAGATGGCGGCCCGGTCGGCGGGCGCGATGCCAATGCCCGTGTCTTCGACGGCGAGCTCGATGTGCTCCGCATCCTTCACCCGCGCGCGCACCGTGACCCGGCCGCCCTCCGGCGTGAACTTCACCGCGTTCGCGAGCAGGTTCACGAGCACGTGCGCGAGCCAGCGCGGATCGGTGCGGATGATGGGGAGTCCCTCGGCGACGTCGGTCTCGAGCGCGAGCTTCTTCGTTCCCACCATCCACGAGACGGATGTGCTCACGCGCTCGAGGAGCTCGGCCACGTCGACGTCACCGGGCCGCGCTTCGATCTTTCCGGCCTCCGCGCGCGCGAGGTGCAGGACGTCGTCGACGAGCTGGAGCAGCGACTGCGCACTCCGCTTGATGGACGCACACGCATCACGCTGCTTGTCGGTCACGGGGCCATAGACACCGGCGGCGATGACATCGGCGAGGCCCTGCACGCCATGGATGGGTGTGCGTAGCTCGTGGGTCATCGAGGCCACGAACTGAGAGCGCTGCGTAGCCGCGGCGACGAGCTGGGCCGTGCGTGTCTCGAGGTCGGCCTCGCGCTTCCGCAAGAGGCGCAGCGTGGCCGCCGAGAACAGCGCCGGCACCCCGACCACGAGGGCGCAGTAGGCGATCGACACCGCCGCGTAGCCCGCGCTCGGCGCGACACCCGGATCGCCGGGGACGTCGGTGGGTGCGAGGACTCCCATCGCCATCAGGATCAGCATCGTCGCGAAGCTCACGACGATCAGCAGCGCCATCGCGAGCGTGATGGCGAGGTTCGACAGGAGCGACAGGACGGCGATGACGATCACGTACGTCGCGAGCAAGGGGCTGTAGGGTCCGCCCGTGTAGTAGATGGCCCCCGTCAGGATGACGACGTCGGCCACCGTGTTCAGCGCCTGGGTAGGGAGGACGGCCCGGTCCCGGGCGAGCGCGAGCCACGCGAGGGAGTTCGTGAGGAGCTTGCCGCCGACCAGGACGAAAAAGGCCCACCGCCACGGGGTGAGCCCGAAGCTCGCGGCCGCCGCGGCAAGCACACCAAAGCCGATCGCGGCCGCATAGCCCGTGACGATGCCGGTGCGCAGGCGCGGCCGCACCGCCGGCGCGACCATCTCCTGCATCGCCGCGCGGAGCTTCTCGATCGCCTTCGATCCAATCGCGCCGCCCTTCGGCGGCCCTTCGCCCGGTGCTCGCACCGGACTCACCCGGTGCGCTCGAGGAGCTCTTTCACCTGGGCGAGCAGGTGAACCAGATCGAAGGGCTTGGTCAGGTAACCATCGGCGAGCGCGCCGAGCTGGATGGTCCGGCTCGACTGATCGCGATCCGAATAGACCGCGCTCATCAGCATGACGGGCGTGGCCGCCCCGCGCGCCGTGGCCTTGATCTCGCGTGTGACCTCGAAGCCGTTCTTGCGCGGCAGCTGCACGTCGACGAGGACAAGATCGGGCGCGTCGCGATCGAACCGCTCGATGCCCTCGGGGCCGGTCGACGCCGCGATGGTCTCGTAGCCATTGGCAGCGAGGAAGTCCGCCAGAATCATCTGGTTCACCGGATCATCCTCGACGATCAGGATCTTCTTCACGCCGCGCGCGAGCGTATCAGGGTAGTCGTCCCGACGGCACGGGGCCGCCGGCATACAGCCGCGATCGCGGACCGGGGGCGAACGGCCACGTCCGGGCGACGAGGGTCTGCCAGCGTGCCGGCTCGTCGGCGGCGAGGTCCTCGGCGCCGAGGCGAGGACTGGCCACGATCTCGGCCGCGATCTCGTCGGCGGGGCGCGCATCGGCGGGCGTCGAGGTGGTCTCGCGCGTGTCGGGGTCGATCGCGATCTGCTCCGCCCAGGGCGCACGGAGGGTCTGGTAGAGGAGCGTGGTCACGTCGGCCGCGACGGGGCAGTCCCAGGTCCAGGGGCTCGCATGGGCGTACAGCACCTGACCGTCGCGGCGCTGGGTGAGCCGCATCGCCTCGGAGCGGTCGAGCTCGGCCAGGTCATAGAGGACGACGAGGCCGGGCGCGGGGACCCCGATGGTGGGCCACGGGGCGAGCGGGAGGTCGAGGATGGTCTGAGCAGCCCGGGCCACGATGCCGTTGCCGCGGCCCGGCGGGGTGTAGATGCACGGGAGCCTCAGCGGCGCGACGAGCGTAGCCAGTCGCTCGAGGCCGTGGGCAATGCGAGCCAGCGAGTCGGCGAGCCAGGCGTAGCGGCCATGCATCGGCTCCTCGAAGCCGTAGGGCGACTGGTGCACGAGGAGCCCCCCGGAGAGGACGTAGTGCCAGCCGCGCAGATCCTTGGGCGCGAGGTTTCCGGTGATGCCGACGAGGGAGTTCGCGCGCTCGACGACCGCGTCGATGCGCTCGGCCATGAGGCGGTGCTCGTCTGACTCGGGGGCCAGGCGCGGCGCGCACTCGCGGACGAGCTCGAGCCGCCCCGACATCGCCGCATCGAAGGCGTAGAGATACCGGCAGAGGAAGCTGCGCGCGCGGAGGGCCGGGTGCGCGCCGAGGATGGCCAGGGCGTCGGGATACGCGAGGGCGCTCTCGAGGGCGGAGACGAGCTCGCAGACCACCTCCTCGCTCTCGCCAACGAGGGCGAGGCAGCGCCACAAGACGCACGCCGCCACCTCGGGGGCGCCGGCGTCGATGAGCGCGTAGCCCAGGTCGTAGAGACGATCTGGACTATCGGGATCTCGGACCGCTTCCGCCGCGAGCTCGGCGAGGGCCGGGGCTCCCTTGCGAGCTGCGACCTCGGCGAGGAGGCCCAGCCAGCGCGGCAAGTCAGCGGGGGGCAGCGCGCGACCAGCGGGCCAGCCAAAGCTCAGGCGCAGGTGCTCGAAGGCGGCCTGATGGTCGCCATCGCGCAGCAGGGCATCGACGGCGTCAGCTTCCTCGGACAACAACGGCGCTAGATCCCTGCGAGCTGCTCGGTGGCGGACCAGAGCGACTTCCACGTGGTCTCGTCGAGGGCCTGGGGCGCCGGCTGCGCGACCACGCCGTCGGAGTAGTAGCTGCCCGACGGGGAGGTCACCGCCGTGCCGCCGGCCAGCATGACCGTCGTCTTCGCGCCGAGGTCGGTGGACGAGCCCGATACGGGGCCGAAGCCCTGGCGCAGGAGCTTCGTGGACACGACGCCCGGGTGGAGGCTGTAGGCGACGAGCTTGTCGGGGTCGTGCTGCGCCGCGAGCGAGTACGCGTGCATCACGTTCGCGAGCTTGCTCTGCGCGTAGGCCGCGTAGCCCGTCCAGGCGTTCGCGAGCGACAGGTCATCGAGGTGAATGCGACCGCGCGTGTGGGCGACGGAGGCGACGTCAATGACGCGAGCCGGCGCATCGGGGGTGCCGCTCGCGATCAGGCGCTCCGCCAGGAGCTGGGTGAGGAGAAACGGCCCGACGTGGTTCACGGCGAACGTGAGCTCGATGTCGTCCTTGGTCAGCGTGCGCTCGGTCGAGAAGATGCCGGCGTTGTTCACGAGGACGTGCAGCGTGGGGAAGCGCTCGAGGATCTCCCCTGCCCCTTTGCGAACCGCGGCGAGCGAGCCGAGGTCGAACGAGACGCCGTGGAACGTCCCCCCGGGCAGCTCCTGCTGGAGGCTGATGACGGCGGCGTCGACACGCGGCTTGCTGCGGCCGTGCACGATCACGGTCATCCCGCCGGCCGCGAGGGCGCGCGCCGAGGCGCGGCCGATGCCGTCGGTGGAGCCGGTCACGAGGACGACACGCGGATCACTCATGACGCGACGATACACCGCGGGCCATGCGTTGAGACACGGCGGCGGGGGCCGTGCGCAGGGTGACCGTGGTGCCGAGCCACTCGCCGAGCTTGGTGGCGATGGTCGCGCGGTCGCCGTCCCCCAGCGCGAGGAGGGTGGCGGAGTTGTGGGTCCCGCCGCTGACGATGAACTTGTTCGGCGTGGTGAAGGCACCCGCGGACCACGGGTCGACCTCGCCGTAGATGAAGACGATGTCGGGCGCCGTCTGCACGAACGCATCGATGTCCCGCATGGCGGCGCCGCCGTCGTAGGCGGGCAGCGGCACCGAGAGGGCGCCCGAGTAGTCCTCGTCGGTGAACATCAAGAGTGGCTCGAGCTCCTCGCCGCCGAGCGAGGGGAAGCCGAGCTGGGCGTACGCCTGGTACACGTACGGCTCGAACAGGGCGAGGTCCTCGTCGTCGCTCTCGCTCACGGCGGCCACGCCCTGGAGGAAGCGCCACACGTCGTCGTCGCTCGAGGCCGGCGTGGGAATGGAGTCGCAGGCCGCCGCCCCGAACTTCTGCCAGAAGGAGAACTCGACGGCGGTGACGGCCGACTCGACGGCCGCGGGGAGCGCGATGCGGGTGTAGGTGAAGCCCTTGGCGTCGGCCTCCGCCTGCGCCTTCGCCTCGAGCATCGCGCGGCGGTTCTGCAGCATGTCGACGGTCGTCGCCCGGAGCGCGTCGCGGCAGGCCGGGGTGCCGACCTCGTCGAGAAACGTCGCGTACCGCTCGTCGGGCACGCCGAACGACAGCGGCGCGACGTACGCGATCGTCCCCGCGACATCATCGGGATAGAAGCGGTGGTGATAGACCGCGGTCATGCCGCCCTTCGAGCCGCCGGTGGAGATGACCGGTCCGGGATAGATCGTCGCGAGCGCGGCCAGGACCTGGTGCTGGTCGTCGGCCATCTGCTTGATGGTCAGGAACTGCCACAGGCTGGGATCGCCGGCGAGATCGGGCGTGCTGTCCCCGAAGTAGCGGTGCTCGATCGACACCTGGTTGGCTCCGAGGATGCTCGTCGGCTCGGCGCTGTTGTCGCCGAAGTACTCGTAGTAGCCCGTCGTGTTCGCGACCAGCGGGGCGCTGGCGGCCCGGTGCACGAGGTTCGCGTGCAGGGGGAACGTCGCGCTGCCCGGGTTCGTGTGGTCGATCGGGACCTCGAACACCAGGTGGAAGAAGGCGGCGCCGGCCTGGTCGGTCTCGAGGCGCTCGGCCGTCAGCCCCGGTATCGCCTGGAGCTGCGCCAGGATGGCATCCCCGTCGTCGTCATCGCCACATGCCCCGACGAGGCTACCGGCCGCGAGCAGGAAGAACGCCAGGCGCACGTCGGGTAGGTTGCCAGGTCGCAGACATCTAGGGTAGGCATTCGCCCCTATGGCACTCTCCGTCGGCATCGTTGGCCTACCGAACGTGGGCAAGAGCACGGTGTTCAACGCGCTTACCGCCGGCAAGGCGGAGGCCGCGAATTACCCGTTCTGCACGATCGATCCGAACGTGGGCGTCGTCCCCGTGCCGGACCCCCGTCTGAAGCAGATCCAGAAGCACATCCCCACGCAGAAGGTCTTGCCAGCGATCGTCGAGATCGTCGACATCGCCGGCCTCGTGAAGGGCGCGGCCCAGGGCGAAGGCCTCGGCAACAAGTTCCTCGCGAACATCCGCGAGACGAACGCCGTCCTCATGATGGTTCGCTGCTTCGATGACCCGAACGTCATCCATGTCGCCGGCTCGGTCGATCCGATGCGCGACATCGACATCATCGATCTCGAGCTCGCCCTCTCGGACGTCGAGTCCCTCGACAAGCGCCTGAAGAAGGCCCAGGGCGCGGCCAAGACCGGCAACAAGGAGGGCAAGGCCGAGCTCGCGATCGTCGAGAAGGTCCACGCCCACCTCGCCGCCGGCAAGTCGGCTCGCTCCCTGCCCCTCCCCGACGACGAGAAGAAGCTGGTGTCCACGTGGGGCCTCCTCACGGCGAAGCCCGTCCTCTACTGCTGCAACGTCGGCGAAGGCGATCTGCCCGAGGGCAACCAGTGGAGCAACCTCGTCAAGGAGCGCGCGTCCAAGGAAGGGGCCGGCGTCGTCATCCTCTGCGGCAAGGTCGAGTCCGAGCTCGCCGAGCTGGCCGAGGAAGACCGCGGCGAGCTCCTCTCCTCCTACGGCCTGACGGAGCCTGCGCTCGCGACCCTCGCGCGCGAGTGCTACCGCTTGCTCGGCCTCCAGAGCTACTTCACCGCCGGCGAGAAGGAGATCCGCGCCTGGACCGTGCGCAAGGGCGCCTCGGCCCCCGAGGCCGCCGGCGTGATCCACACCGACTTCGAGAAGGGCTTCATCCGCGCCCAGGTCTACTCCGTCGCCGACCTCGAGGCGCACAAGAACGAGTCGGCCATCAAGGCCGCCGGCAAGCTGCGCATGGAAGGCAAGGAGTACATCGTGCAGGACGGCGACGTAATGCACTTCCTCTTCAACGTCTGAGGAGGAACATCACGACCCGGAGCGGGACCTCCGCGCCGAAGTCCGCACACGCCGCGCGCGTGAGCTCGCGAACGTGCTCGTGGTCCGCCGGAGCGAGCTGGTAGCTCGAGCCCAGGAACGCCCAGACCTCGTCGAACGAACCGGCGAGGTCCACTTCCCAGCGCTCGGCATCGGCGGCGACCGAGAACGCGTCGGACCAGGTCCCGGGGGGCGGTCCGAGAAATGGACGCGCGACGGCCAGGAAGCGATGAAACGCATCATCGCCGTCGGAGGTCGGGCCGCCGCCCAGCACGGCGTAGAGCGTGCCGTTCGGGCCGATGACGCGCTGGATCTCGGCGCCGACGGCGTGCGGGTTGTCGAACAGCATCAGCCCGAGGTGGCAGACACAGCAGTCGTAGCTGCCGGACACGAAGGGCAAGTGCTGAGCGCGAGCACGCACGTACATCCCGGTGGGATCGAGCGCCCGGGCCCGAGCGAGCTCGGCGGCGGAGAGGTCGACGCCCGTCACCGTGCAGCCGCGCGCGGTGAGGAGCCGGGAGAGGTGGCCATCGCCGCAGGCGAGGTCGAGGACGCGACTTCCGGACGCGACGAGGGCCGCGAGTCGGAGGTACGAGTCGCCGCGCGCGAGCGCGCGGGAGGTCGCCCCGGGACGCGCCGCGTGGAAGCGCAAGATGGCCTGCTCTCGCTGGCTACTCACGGTGCGGATGACATTACCGCGCTAGGGTCGAGGACCTATGCAACGGGTCACGATCGCGATGCCTGCGTACAACGAGGAGCGCTACATCGAGGCGTGCATTGCCTCCATCCAGGCGCAGGACTATCCGGCGGAGCGGATCGAGATCCTGGTCGCCGACGGTCGCTCGACGGACCGGACGCGCGAGCTCTTGGCCGCGATGGCGACCCGCGATCCCCGCATCAAGATCATCGACAACCCGGAGCAGCTCCAGGCCGCGGGCCTCGGTCACATCGTCCGGGCGGCGACCGGCGACATCATCGTACGCATGGACGTCCACGCGGAGTACGCGCCGGACTACGTGCGCAGGTGCGTCGAGACCCTCGACCGCACCGGCGCGGATAACGTGGGCGGAGCGCAACGGGCGATCGCGCGGTCGCCGTTCCAGCAGGCGCTGTGCGCGGCGCTGACGTCGCCCCTCGGCGTGGGCGGTGCGCGGTATCGCTCGGCCGAAGCCGAGGGCTTCGTCGACACGGTGTTCCTCGGTGCGTTCCGCCGCAGAGTCTTCGAGACGATCGGCTTGTGGGATCCGGGGGCCATCACGAACGAGGACGCGGAGCTGAATCAGCGCATCCTCGATCGTGGAGGACTGATCTATCTCTCCCCCGACATCGTCGTGCATTACGTTCCGCGCGACTCGCTGACGGCGCTCGCGAAGCAGTACTTCCGCTACGGGGTCGGGCGCGCGCGCACGCTCTTGAAGCTCGGCCGCTTCCCCACGCTCCGCCCGCTCCTGCCCTTCGCCTTCGTGAGTGGGGCCGCGGCGCTGCTCGCGCTGCCACTGCTGTGGCCGGTCGCACCGGTCGCCTTCGGAGCCTACGCACTGGCGACCGGCGCCGAGGCGATCCGCGTCGGGCACCCGCTCGGGCCGGCCGGCATCGCGACGGTCTGGGCCATCTTCCCCACGCTCCACGCCTCGCACGGCGTCGGCTTCGCGTCGGGCTTACTGAAGTACCTCCACAAGCCCGACTGGCCGGCCTCGCCCGAGCTCGTCGATGCCCGGGAGCCGCACCTCCGCGCGATCTGATCGCGGGCCTTGGGAGGCCCGGAACCCGGAGTTCCTACGCCAAGTCGCCCCAGACGCCAACCAGAGGTTGGTCGCGCTCCGCGCGGGCCCCCGGCGGCAATCCGCGACCGGGAACGTGCGGGCCATGATGGCGCGCAGCGCCTCTGAACCCCTTGGCGTCTGGGGCGTCTTGGCGTTCGATCGCTGGCTGCCGCGTCCGGCCTAAAACACGAGGTCCACGACGACAGGCAGATGGTCCGAGCCGACGTCGGGCCCGATCCACCGATCCGCGATGCTCATCGAGCAGGAGGTGATCACGTGATCGATCGGGATGCGCAGGATCCACGACGACGCCGGCCAGGTCGCCTGGACGCCGAAGCCGGCGCGCGAGTCGCATCCGCCGCTCTCGTCGAGAAATAGCCGAAAGGCCCGTGACCACGGTGTCGTGTTGAAGTCACCGAGTGCGATGGCGGGACCATCGAAGGAGCGCATCCGCTCCGCCACGGCGAGGATCTGACGCTGCTGGCTCGCCAGGCCCCGCCGACTGGTCGGCGTCTCGGTGTGCGTCGCGATGATGTGGAGGCCGAGCGTCTCGCCGACGAGCGATGCGTAGTCGCCGCCGAGGAGCTCGGCGGTGCCGGTGAACGGCGTGCGGCTGTAGAGGGCGAGGCCATTGAAGTCGCTGCTCGGATGCTCGATGCGTCCGGGGTATGTAGCGAGCACGGGCGCGAGCGCGGCGAGCCAGCGCTGGTCGACCTCGATGAGGGCGATGACGTCGGGTTGGATGTCGTCGATCAGCGCCCGGACCTCGCCGTGATGCCGGTTGGTCATCAGCACGTTGAGCGACAGGATGCGCACCCGGCGCCCGTCGGCCGAGACCGGGCGAACGCGCTCCGGGAACGCCGGCGCGATCCAGAGCAGGTGCGCGAGAAACCCCACGCATGCCGCTCCGAACCAGCGCGGAAGGCGCACGGCCGCCGCCGCGACCACGACCAGGAACGCGACGACCGTGTACTGGAGCCGAAAGTGCTCGAGCAGGTTGAACGGGTACGACGGCACGAGCGCAGCGAGCCAGATCGCGATGACGCCGACGACGGCGCAGGCCGCAAGCACGCGCGCGATACGAAGCGCGATGGCCACCGTCAGGCGGGCATGCGGGCTTTGCCGCCCGCGTCGATCTCGATGAGCGTCCGGGTCTCCGCGAGGCGGATGCCCTGGGCGATGCG
>JALHPV010000158.1 GCA_022842285.1 Kofleriaceae bacterium | reverse complement strand
TTCCCGTCGCGCCGCGCACACAACCTCGTGCGCGCCCGCGGTCAGCTCGCCCTGGGCCGGGCCGTCCGGGCAGAGCGGGTGAACGCGCTGGATATCCTGGTGCGCGATCGACGGTAGGGCTCGCCTGGATTGCCCCGAAGCGCGGCGGCCGTTCGTGCAAGCGAGAGGAGTTGCCTCGAAGCAGTGCCCAGGCGTGCTCGAGGTCTGGGCGACGGCGGCCCTGTCGGCTGGGCTGAGTAGTGTCGGCCTTCCACAGCCTATAGAACCACCCACGCACCGGCGCGGCTGCGCGAAGTACCGATAGCCACTCTTAGGGACAGGTGACGCATACAACTACGATGGCGACAACGCGGCGTCTACTGGAGTTATCACTTTCAGGAACGCGATGCCGCAGGTCTGGTTTCTGAAGTACTGGCAGGATTGAAGTACTGGCAGGATTGAAGTAATGAGCAAGAAATCGATCTCATCAGTTGCGCTTCTTACTGCTATGCTTGTGGGCTGCGAAGGGGAGCCGGCCGATTCGCCTGCCGAAGGACCTCGACTGGTGGTCCAGATCGATTTCGAGGCGGGGTTTACAGCGACGGTCGACGGGGTCGACATCGAGTCCGGCTACCTCCTCGAAGTCGAGTTCGAGAGTTTCCAGAGTGCGCTCAGCTACACGGGTCGACAGTTCATTTTCTCTCGAGACGGTGTCGACTATACGGAGAACGTTGGCGGCATTCAGTGTCGGGAGATTCCATCTCTCATCGAAGAAAGCGACCGTTGGAGCGTCCTGTGGCTCGAACCAGGCGGCTACTGGGCCAGCGCTCGAGGCACCTGCTATTTCCCAGACGGCGGACAGGTCGATTGGTCGATCTAGCACGCCCGTCACGACATTTGCGGAAGCGCCATAGAGCTGTCGCTCGACGGGAGGTCCTTCATGCGCGGCAACGCCATGATGGCTGGCACCACGACGAAGGCGGCGATGGCGCACGTGATCTCGCCGACGAGTGACGCGAGGCCAAAGCCACGGATGGCGTTGTTGTCGCTCGCGAACAGCGACGCGTAGCCGATGATCGTCGTCAGCGAGCACACGAAGACCGCGCCGCCGGTCGTGCGCAGTGCGCCGAGCGGGTCCGAGGCATCGTGCTCCGCGCGGTCGGCGACGTTGATCGCATAGTCGATCCCGAGACCGAGCGTGATGGGCAGGGCGACGAAGTCGAGGAAGTTGATCTCGAGGCCGGCGACCGCACACACCGCGATCATCGCGAGCGTGCCGGAGCCCGTCGCGGCGAGGACGGCGATCGAGCGGCGCGAGCGGCCGACGACGAGTAGCACCATCAGCGTGAGTCCGAGGCCGGCGACGAGCGTGACCATCGGACCGTCCTGCTGGATCTGCTGGAGCACGTCGGCGAACAGCACGCTCGGACCCGCGGCCATGACGGGCGCGTCGCCGACCTTGGCGTTGCGCACGGCGGTGGCGAAGGCGATGAGGTCCTTGCCGTTCAGCTCGTCGAACTCGGCGCTGGGCTTCACGGCCACGATCCGACCGACGCTGCCGTCGCGTTCGGTCAGCTTCACCGCCCAGTCGCGCGGGAGATCCGCGGCGGTCAGGAGGTGAAGGTCATCGTGGGGCCGGAAGGCCGCGAGCTGCGCGCGCAGGTCGGCAGGGAGGTCGTGGCCGGCCTCGCCGAGGACGAGGTCGATCAGCGTGCGGATCTCGGTGGCGAGCGCGAGCTTCTCGCGCTGGTCGGGCGGCAGCGCATCGAGGATCGACGTGACGGGACCCACGATCGAGTGCTTCGCCGCGGCTTGCTTCAGGGCCGCGACGACCCCGGGCACCTGCGCCGGATCATCGACGGCGACATAGGTCTGGCCCGCGATGCCGGCGAGGCCGCGACCGAAGGCCTCGTCGGAGCGCCGCATCCAGGCCCGCGCTTGCCGCGCGTCCTCCCCGCGCGAGCGCATCTCGGTCATGTCGTACTCGAACGGGTCGTTCTGGATGTACTGCCAGGTCAGGACGCCGGCGGCGATCGTGATGGCGCCCGCGCCCGCGCACGCGAGCACCGGACGGCGCAGCCCGAACACGCGCACGATGACGGTGCCGAACCAGGGGGAGGCGGTGCGGCGCGGGGCAGGAGCGAAGCGCATCACCAGCACCGGCAAGAGGGTGAACGACGCGATCCAGCAGACGAGCATGCCGCCCCCCCCGATCCACGCGAAGTCCGCGAAGCCGCGAAACTTCGTCGCCGCCAGCGCGCTGTACGCGATCGCCGCGCCGAGCGAGGCCACCAGCGTCGGCCTCAGGGTGCCGGCGAGCGCCGCGCTCATCGCCGTCACGGCGGGCGAACGCTCGGCGCCGCATGGTGACGTGGCGGGGGCGCCGTCGACGCCGCGGCGCTCCTCGAGGTAGCGCGCGACGAGGAGGATGCCGTAGTTCACGCCGTTGCCCGCGATGATGGCGCCGAGGAAGGCCGTCGCCGCGTTGAGGTGGCCGACGGTGAGCGCGGCAACGCCGAAGGCCACGAGGACGCCCACGACGAGGTTCGCGGTGAGCAACAGGATGAGCTTCACCGACCTCAAGTATGCGAACAGCACGACCGCGACGAGCACTGCGGTGATGAGGCTCGACAGGAGCACACCGCGCACGAGGGCCGCTTGCTCGGCGAGCGTGACGGTGACGCCCCCCGCGAAGCCGACCTCCGCGCTCGGGTACGTGAGCTTCACGCCGGCCGCGATCTCATCGAGCTGCGTCTGGAGCGCGCGATCCTTGTGGATGTCCGTCGCGACGAACGCCGTGCGCAGGATGATCACCTGCGTCGTGCCGTCGGCGCTGACGAAGCGCGAGCGGGCGTACGTCGCTTCCGCCTCCGTCCGGCGCCGCTTCAGCTCGTCGAAGCGCGGGTCGATCGGCCCGCGGGGCCCTTCGTCGTCGTCGTCGAGGTCGACGAAGAGTGGGTTCGCCTTCGCCTTCGCGGTGGCGACGACATCGGACAGGGTGTCGCGCGCGAGCTGGAGGTCCGCGAGCGGAACGTAGAGCGCCGCGTTCGCGGTGACGAAGGCGCGGGTCTCGGCGTCATCCGCCTCGGCGCGCTCGACGAGCTCGGGGCTGATGCGGCGAATGCCGGCGAGCGCCTGGGCTGCCGCCGCGGCCCGGATCGTCGGATCGGGCGCCACGACGAGCACGAGGTTCGTGTCCTTCGCCGGCATGCGGGCGAGGAGCTTCTCGCCGTCCCTCACCGAGGGTGCGTCACGGGGCAGCAGGTAGGCCAGGTCGGCACGCAGTGGCAAGTGCCAGATGGTCAGATAGGCGGAGATCGCCGCCACCGCGGCTCCGACGGCGAGGACCCACCGGGAGCGGCGCGTCAACCATTCGACATACTTCACGGTCCGCGTCGACATCGCGGCAGGTAAGGGCAATGGCCGTGCCTCATGCGGCGATCGCGTAGGGGCGCGAAATCCCGGTCGCAATGGCGCCGACGTTCAACCACCCTGGTGGGAAACTGCGGGTCATGGACTGGAAGCCGGCACTCGCCCACCTCGCCAAGGCGGATCCCCGGCTGAGGCCGCTGATCGACCGCCACGGGGCTCCGACCATCACGCCGTCGAAGAATCACGTGCAATCGCTCGCCAAGGCGATCGTCAGCCAGCAGCTCTCGACGGCGGCCGCGAACACCATCTGGAAGCGCGTCCTCGCGCTCTATCCGAAGGCGAAGTTTCCCCAGCCCGAGGTGATCCTTGCCACCCCGGACGCGGACCTCCGCCAGGCGGGCCTGTCGGGCGCCAAGACCGCCGCCGTGAAGGACCTCGCGCGCCACGCGGCGGAGAAGCGCGTGGTGCAGAAGCAGCTCCTGAAGGCGACCGACGCCGAGGTGCTCGCCACGCTCATCGCCGTGCGCGGCATCGGCCCCTGGTCCGTCGACATGTTCCTCATGTTCGCGCTGGCACGCCCTGACATCCTGCCCGTCGGCGATCTGGGCATTCGTAAGGGGATGCAGCTGCACTTCGGCCTCCGCAAGCTCCCCGAGGCCAAGCGGATGGAACAGCTGGCGGCGCCGTGGCGACCGTTCCGCTCGGTGGCCAGCTGGTACATGTGGAGATTGCTCGAACCTTCATAGATAGTCTGGGCCATGCGCAGACTGGCGGCTCTCATTCTCCTCGCAGCATGCGGCGGGGACGACGGTGGCGAGGCCTCGGGACAGACGGTGGCGTTCGACCTCGATGCGACGTTCATCGGCGCCGCGCCCGGCGCGTTCTGGGCGTTGCCGTTCCCATCGGATCTGCGCCTCACCGTCGAGGGCGGGCCGAACTTCGCGAGCTTTCCGAACCCGGGTGAGGTCGCGCTCGTCGACAGCCTCCTCGACTCGATCTCGCTGCGCCGGGGCTTCCCCGTCATGCCCGCGGCCTACTTCTCGTTCACCGCCCCGCCGCCGGTTCGCGTGCGCACCGACGTGCTGCCGGCCGCGACCACGAGCGATGCGTTTCTGATCGATATCGATTCCGCATCGCCCGAGCGCGGGACGCTGTACCCGATCGTCGCCGAGTCGTTGCCCGTCGACGCGTACACCGCGCCGAACCTCGTCGCCCTCGCGCCGCGCCCGGGCATCGTGTTGCGCGCGGGCACGCGCTACGCCTTCGTCCTGCGCACGAGCTTCGCGCCGGGCTTCACCCCGCCCCCGGCCTTCGCCACGCTGGCCGCCGGCGGTACGCCCCCGGGCACGAGTGGGATCGCGGCCGTCGAGCTGTACGCGCCGCTCTGGGGTGAACTGGCCGATGCGGGCGTGAGCACCACCGACGTCCTGGTCGCGACCGTGTTCACGACGGGCGACGAAGTGAAGCGCCTGCGCGAGCGCTCGGAAGCCATCCGCACCGCCTACGAGCCGGTGATCGAGAATCTGGTGCTGACGGGCGCGGATACGTACGAGGGCTTCTGCCGCCTCGATGGCACGATCACGCTGCCGCAGTTCCAGCTCGGCGAGCCTCCGTTCGATGACGAGGGACACTTCGTCGTCGATGCCAACGACGTGCCGCAGAAGCAGGGCGACCTGACGGTGCCGATCGTCATCACGGTGCCGAAGGGCGCGATGCCCGCCGGTGGCTGGCCGCTCTACCAGTTCTTCCACGGCTCGGGCGGCGTCTCGAGTGGCCTCGTCGATCTCGGTGCCGCCACGACGCCCGCCGACATCCCCGAGGCGGGCAAGGGCCCGGGCTACGTCGCCGCGCAGTACGGCATCGCGGCGGCCTCGGCGGCCTTGCCCGTGAACCCCGAGCGCCTCCCGAACGCGACGGACTTCGAGTATCTCAACATCGACAACCTCGACGCCTTCCCGTTCACGTTCCAGCAGGGCGTGATCGAGTCGCGCCTGGTCACGGATGCGCTGCTCGCCGTCCAGATCCCGCACGCGACGCTCGCGGGCTGCACGCTCCCCGCTCCGGCCGGCGGCCAGCACCGCTTTGCCGCCGACAAGCTCGTCGCGGGGGGCCAGTCGATGGGCGGCATGTACACGAACATGACGACCGCGGTCGAGCCGCGCTACGGCGCGGTGGTCCCGACCGGCGCCGGCGGCTTCTGGAACCTGATGATCCTCGATGCGACGGTGGTCCCTGGCGCGCGCGAGCTCATCGCGGCGTCGCTCGAGATCGACTACGACAAGATGTCGTTCATCCACCCGGCGATGCACGCGATCGAGCTCGGCTGGGAGATCGCCGATCCACTCGTGTACATGGCGCGCATCGCGCGGCGCCCGCTCGAGGGCCTGCCGGCGCGACACGTCTACGAGCCCGTACCGAAGGGCGACGAGAACTTCTCGACGACGATCTACGACGCGGCCGCCCTCGCGTACGGGAACCAGCAGGCCGGCGACGTGCTCTGGGACTCGATGCAGAGCACGCTCGCGCTCGACGGCCTCGACGGCATCGCCCCTTACCCGGTGAAGGGCAACCGCGACGGCCTCACCCGGGTGGTGGTCCAGTTCGACGGCGACGGCATCGTCGACCCGCACTACATCTACCGGCAGCTCGAAGCGGTGAAGCACCAGTACGCGTGCTTCTTCGCGAGCTACCTCCGCGACGGCGTACCTACGGTGCCGGCGCCCGGCGTCGTCGGCGACCCCTGCCCCTGAGCACGAGGCCGACGAGCAGGGCGAGCCCGCCCGCACCTTCCGCCCGGCTCGACGAACAGCAGCCCGCCTCCTCGGGGAGCGGGATGACCGCGCACGCGGTGTCACACCGCTCCGAGCCCTCGCTGCCTGCGTCGCATTGCTCGTTCGCATCGACGATGAAGTCGCCGCATACCGGTGCCTGGCACCACGTGCGGCACTTGTCGGGCTCGTCGGCGTTCTCCGCGCCGAGGTCGCACGTCTCCGTCGGTGAGCGCACGCCGTCGCCGCACACGGAGGTGGCGTTGGCCACGATGCACACGTCGTCGATGGTCCAGCCACCGTATTCGAGCCCGGCATCGGTCGTGAGCTCGAAGCGCACGCGCATCGGCTGTCCGCGATCCGGACCGGTGAGGAGGACGTCCTGGAACACCCACTCTTTGTCGATGTGCTGCAGCGAGGAGCTGTCACCCATCTCCGCGGTCGCGTTGAGCCAGACCTCGGTGCCGTTCACCGTGATGCGCGCCTGGTCGAAGTGAGAGTCCTCGACGGAGAGGTGCCGCCGGTAGTGCAGGCGCACGTCGCTCCACGCTCCCGGATCGATCGGGGGCAGCTCCACCCAGCCCGTGGAATCGGGTTCGTAGCCACGGCCGAGCGCTTGCCCGAGCACGTGCGTTCCCGACCACGCCGCCGAGGGCTCCTCGAAGCCCCCGGTGGGCACGCCCCATTCGAAGGCCGACTTGTCGACGGTCTCGCTGCGGGTCCAGCCGTCCAGGAACGGGTCGGTCTCGAAGTCGGTGCAATACAGCGGGACGAGCGTCCCCTGGTAGACCTCGTAGAACGGATCGGCGCGGTTGTCGGGAAGCACGAGCAGCGACTCGTCGGCGAACTTCACCTTCGCCTGGTACTGGAGGAACGACTGGACGGGCAGGGGCAGCGGGGCCCAGAAGCGCGTCTCGTCGAGGCGCGTCATCTCCACGCTGCCGCCGCGGGGCTGCCCACCGCGGGGCGAGGGCTTCCAGATCAGCGTGGCCTTCTCGACGCGATCGACCTCGGGACACCGTGGTGAGAGGTTCGCGATGTCCACCCGCACCGTGGTACCGGCGGCGGCGACGTCGACCGAGGGCTCGGGCGCGACGATGACGCCACTGGCGGTGCGCATGCCGTGGCGTGCGAACGCCGCGCGGATCAGGCACTCGTGCGGCGTGCCGTTCTCGAGGTTGCCGTCGTCGTCGTCGGCCGCGAGCACTTCGACGAGCGAGCCTGGAATCGACGAGGAGCGGCGCAGCGCGGCCATGTAGAGCCGGTTCACGAGGGCGATGCCCTCGGTCTCGCCGAGCGCCGCGATGAGCGCCTTGCGCAGGTCCCAGAACGTGCCCCCGAAGATGAGCCCGGTCTGGTGAACCCCGCCGATGTTGCTCGGCCAGAGGGCCTCGTCCCCGCTGGGATCGAGGTGGCGGATGCCCGCGTCGGTGTTGCGGAAGCCACGGCCCATCTCCGGATCGCCGGTGATGCTCGCGGCCAGGAAGTCGGACGCGCCTTCGGAGAGCGCGCCGTCGAACTCGGCCACCCCGGGGATGAGCTGCGAGATGTGAAGTCCGTGACCGAGCTCGTGGTAGACGACGTCGGCGAGGAGCCCCGTGTTGTCGCAGGCCTCGCTCGCGCGCAGGAAGTTGATGGCGCCATCGAAGAATGCGTTGCACGTGCCCTCGATGTTCACGTTCGCGACGATCCGCTGCTCGAGGAATTCCGCCGCGGGATCGAGGTGCGCGCGGATGTAGTCCTTCGCGACGTTCGTGGACGTGAACGTGATCACCTGCGCATCCGTTTGCGGGCTGGCGCTCGCATCGAAGACCGCCTCACCGCCCGCGGGCAATGTGAGCGTGGCGCTGGCGAGCGTGTTTGGCGCTTCCTGATTCGTCACCGTGACGAGGTCGCCGTCGACGGTCGCGCCCACGCTTGCTCCCCCGCCGACCTCGACGGTTCCGTCGGGCGCGGTGGTGGCCGCCTGACCGTTCACCGTGATGCGCGTGCGCGACGCGGGGCGATCGACGCGGCCCCGGCCCGGGTAGCGCTCGACACCGCGATACAGCAGGCGGCCGCTCGCATAGAGATTCGTCTGGCGCACCGCGAGGAGCTCGCCCGTCGCCGGATCCTCGTAGCCCTCGTACCGGCCGTCGGCGCCGCCGCCCCAGGTCACGGGCACGGCCACGCGGTAGCCGAGCACGCTGTCCTCGCCGAGGAGCGGCAGGATGACTTCTTGCGGCTGCGCGGTGGAGCTGATCGTCGCCCGGACATCCGGCAACGCCTCGCTCGCGATGACGAACAGGCGATCACGCTTGAAGCGGAAGCTCACCTGCCCGCCCACCACGCGGCGGCCATCGACGATCTGCACGAAGCCGACGGAGCGCTGATCGCCGTCGTCGTGATTCGACACGAGCACGAAGTCCTCGAGCTGCGCGCCCGGAGCGAGCAGATCCAGGTGCGCTTCGAGGTAGGCGCGCGCATAGCCCTCGGCGAGGGCCGGATTCGCCGAGGCGCCCACCGTCTCGATGCCACTACCGAAGATGCGATTCGGGACGCCCGTCGCGCGGTCCCACCACACCTGCCACGTCCCGCCCCGCGCCGCGAACGCCTGCCAGGCCGGCGTCTGCTTCGTACCGCGCTCGACATCACGCCCCGCCCGCACGGGCTTCGTCACCCGTGCCGCCGGCAGGGCGACGAGCTGACCATCGGGCAGCATCACGCCCGCCGGCATCCGGGCGGTCGTCGACGGGGCCCGCGGCACCACCGCGGCGGCCTCGACCGCCCACAGGAGGCCCGCTGCCCAGATCACCCAGCGGCAGCGCGTCATGTACCGAGTAGACCGCATTCCGGCGTGCCGGGAATAGTACGACCGATGGCAGCCGCTGGCCGAGTGAGAACTCTCCCCCGGTGGTCAGGCGTCCAGCGCCCGGTCCCATGCCGTTGCCCCGGAGGTTGGAACGCCAGGTCGCCAGGGACCGCCAAGGTCAGAAATTCAAGGCCCCCTTCGGGCCGAGGACCACCGTGACGCGGAGACGTGTTCCTTGGCGTCTGGGGCGGCTTGGGGTCCAGAACTTCTGGGACGAGCGATCGCGCGGGCGGAGGACGGCTTCTATCGGATCCGAGCTCAGCGATTTCGAATCAGGATATCCAGCGCGTTCACCCGCTCTGCCCGGACGGCCCGGCCCAGGGCGAGCTGACCGCGGGCGCGCACGAGGTTGTGTGCGCGGCGCGACGGGAAGCGGGTCGCGTCCCAGCCGAAGTACTCGTCGCGGAAGACGTCCACCGCGAAGCGCGCCGCGAGCTCGATGCAGACGGTCTCGAGCCCGACGATCACCGAGCGGCGCTCGGCATCACTGACGATCTTGTCGGCGACGCGGCGGTAGCCGCGGATGGCCGCCTCGAAGATGCCGAGGTCGAACCTGACGGAGCCGGCATCCTCGCCGGAGGGGTTGCACCACGAGCGCAGCGCGTCGCCGAGCTCGAACGCGATCGTGCCCAGGCCCACGGTGTCGAGGTCGACCAGGCAGTTGCCGTACGGAGGCTTGGGAGGCTGACCGGGGATGCTCGGTACGATCGTGAAGCGAACGTTCGAGACCTTGAGATCGCCGTGGCAATGACGCACGGGCGTTGGCTCGAGGACCGGGAGCACCTTCGCCGCGTCGAGGATCTCGCGACCGAGATCGATGGCCTCGACGTCCGTGCTACCGAGGAGCTGCTTGTCGAGGCGTACGAGGTGCGCGGCCGTATCGTGGACGCCGGCCCGCGCGAAGGCGTAGTCGTGCTGGAAGTCGGAGAGGGCGCGGTGGAAGCGACCGACGAGCTCGCCGGCCGCGTCGGCCCAGCTCGGGTCGGGAATCGCGGGCACGGAGACACCCGCGATGTATGTGAGCGCGCGCCACACGTGCCGGACCCCCGTGGCAGGGTCGGCGTGCTCGAACCACGCTTCACCCGAGAGGGTGCGCACGAGCCACGGCGTCGACAGCCCGCGCTTGATGAGGTGCTTGGTGACGGCCTCGATGTCGAGGTTCACCTCGCGCCCGAAGATCGGGTGGAGGCGCTGCAGCACGGCGATCGCCATGCCGTCGAGCTGCACCTCGAAGGTCTTGTTGATGAGCCCGCCTTCGAGAGGCCGGACCTCGGCGTGTCGCCACCCCCACGCCGCGGCGACCTCGGGGGGAAGCGAATCGGTCACTGCGCGGCTTTGATCTCGAGGAGCTCGATGTCGAAGACGAGCATGCCCGACGGGCTTCCCGGGCGGCCGCCGTACGCGAGCTCCTCGGGGATCCAGAGGCGGATCTTGTCGCCGATCTTGATCAGCGGCAGCGTGTCGATCCAGCCGGGGATGAGCCGGTTCAGCGGGTACACGAGCGGCTCGCCGCGCGTGACGGACGAGTCGAACATCTCGCCGTTCGTCTGCCAGCCAGTGTAGTGGAACGTCAGCGTGTCCTCGGGCTTCGGGTTCGGACCGGTGCCCGGACCCTTGCTGAGGAACTTGTACGAGACGCCCTTCGGGCTCTTCAGCGCATCCTTCGGGGGCGCGGCGACGTCGTCGGGCGCGGGAATCTTCTTGGGCTCCATCGCGCCGCCATGCGGATTCGCGGAGGCCGCCTGACCCGGCATGATCTCGAGCATCTCGATATCGAACACGAGCATGCCCTGCGGGCGCGACGGGTTGCCCTTGTACGCGAGCTCGTCGGGAATCCAGAAGCGCACCTTGTCTCCGACGGACATCACGGGAATCGCATCGGTCCAGCCGGCGATCACGCCCTGCAGCGAGAACGTGGCGGGCTCGCCGCGAATCACCGACGAGTCGAACATGCGGCCATTGGTCTGCCAGCCGGTGTAGATGACCTTCACCGTGTCGGAGGCTTTCGGCTTCGGGCCATCCTTGGCCGGGCCGAGGAAGACGTACGACACGCCCTTCGGCGACTTCTTCGCGTTCGGCGGCGGGGCCGCGACATCCTTCGGCGTGGGCGGAGGCTCCGCCTTCGCCTTCTCGATCGTGAGCAGCTCGAGCTCGTAGCAGACCAGCTCGGTGTTGCCCTCGGGCACGGGCTTCGTGAAGCCGGCGAGCTTGTTCGCCTCGACCCAGATGCGAACGCGCTCGCCCGCCACCATCGATGTCAGCACTTCCTCGAGGGGCGCCGGCTTGCGGAAGGGCGGCACGGTCGCGGGGCGCTTGCGCACCTCGGTCGAATCGAGCTGCTTGCCGTCCTTGTCCCAGCCCGTGTAGTTGAACGTGACGGTGTCGAAGTAGCGGGCCTTCTCCGTGCCCGTGCCCTGCTTCACGACGACGTACTTCGTGCCGCTCTTCAGCGTCTGCGCGGTGGCCGGCGGCGCGGCTACGTCGGGCGGAATCGCCGGCGCGGCGATGATGTCGACGAGCTCGAGCTCGTACACGAGCGTCTCGGCCTTCCCCGTCGGCGGGGTCTGCTTGTAGCCGATGGCAGGCGGGATCCACAGCATGGCCTTCTCGCCCTTGCGCAGGAGCTGGAGGGCCTCGGAGAACCCGGGGGCGGCAGTCGCGAGGGGCAGCGCGATCGGCTGGCCCTTCGTCTTCGTCGTGAAGAACGTCTCGCCGCTCGCCTGGATCCAGCCCGTGTAGAGCACCTGGACCGTATCGTTCTTGCTGGGCGACGCCCCGCTCTCGACCGTCGCGAGCTTCTTGTAGATGAGACCACTCTTCGTGGTGGTCGCATCGGCCGGCGGCGTCTTCAGCGTGTCGGGGGCCGGGACTTGCTCGACACCGCGTGCGGTCTTGGCCCCCGAGCCACTCCCCGCCTCGACCCGGCTGATGTTGGTCTTGACCTGCTTTTCCTTCGCCGGCTTCTCGCGCTGGCATGCGACGAGTCCGAGGACGGCGACCGTGAATAGAGCTGCTCTACGCATACGCGGGCGAACCATATCAGCTTGCCCAGGCTTCGCGAGTCAGGTTGCGTGGCCCTGACGGGGTCACGAGGATGTTGTCCTCGATACGGATCCCGCCAAAGGCCCGCACATCCGCGATCGCCGCCCAGTCGAGGAGCTCGCGGCGGTGGTCCGTCTGGAGGGGCTTCAGCAGGGCATCGATGATGTAGATGCCAGGCTCGATCGTGAACACCTGACCGACCTCGATGGTCGACGTGTTCCGGAGGAACGGGTTCTCGGCGCGGGGGGGCCGCAGCTTCATCCCCACGTCATGGACCGTGATCCCGAGCGAGTGCCCGAGCCCATGGGGGAGCAGGGCGCGCGTCACGCCCTGGGCCACGAGCTCCTCGGCGGAGCCCCGCCCGATCCCGAGCTCGCGGAGGGCATGGGCGAGCAGCCGGTGCGTCTCGTCGTGTAGGTCCTCGTACTCGAGGCCGGGCTTGATGCGGCGGATCACCTCCTGCTGGAGCGCCTCCATGTGCGAGAGCAGCTCGCGGAACCGCAGCGCACTCGGGCTCTTGCCACGAACATAGGTGCGGGTGATGTCGCTGCCGTAGCCGAGGTACTTCGCACCGGCATCGACGAGAAACGACGTGTCACCGGTCACCGGGGTGCGCTCGTACGCGACGTAGTGCAGGACGGATGCATGCGGCCCGAGGGCCACGATGCCCTGGTATGGCGCCGTGCCGTCGGTCTGCTCCGATGCCAACAGGTACGCGAGGTGGAGGTCGAGCTCCGATGGCGTGCCCGACGCGAACACCTGCGCCACGTGCTTGTGGCCCTTCACGGCGCGCCGCGACGCTTCGGCCAGACACGCCACCTCGTACTCGCTCTTCTTCGTGCGTAGCGCATCGAGGGCGGCGATGAGAGCGGGCGGGTTCACCGCGCCGGGAGGGGCCGTGCCCTGATCGCGGGTGATGACGGCCACCTTGCCGCCCGGCAACACATCGGTGGCGCCCCCCGCCTTGATCTCGACGACCTCGAAGGCACTCCAGAAGTGGTCGCTCTCCGGCGGCGCCTGCGTCTCCCAGAAGTCCATGGCGATCGTTCGCACGAGGCGCGGCTTCTGCCCGGGCCGGATCACGACGTACGCGTCCGCCTCGTACAGCGGGCACCAGTGGGCGAAGGCCGGCGTCGGGTGCAGGGGCCACGTCTGGTCGTCGAAGCGGTTGCGCATCGCGGCACTGCCGCTGCACAGCACGAGGGCATCGAAGCCCTGCGCGGCGAGAGCGGCCTCGGTCCCCTGCTGGAGAGTCGCGATGTGCGTGGCGTAAAGAGCAGTCAGCGTCATCGGCCCCGCGAGACTACCGCACGCGGTAGAAGACCCCATGGGACGCGACGCGTTTGGCGACTTCCAGACGCCGCCCGCGCTCGCGGCGGAGGTATGCGCGCGCCTCGCGGGGGCCATCGGGCCCGGGGCTGGTTCGAAGCCCCGGAGCTCGAACGCCAAGCCGCCCCGGACGCCAGGCAGATCGCCGGGCCTGAGGTTCGCGCCCAAAACGATCGTCGAGCCGACCTGCGGCCGTGGGGCCCTCCTCGTGGCCGCCCACGATGCGTTCCCGTCGGCCACCCATCTCGAAGGCGCTGATATCAACGCCCGCCACCTCGCTGCCGCCCGTCGCGCACTCCGCGGCGCATCCCTCCTTCGCGAGAACGTCTTCGACGGGAGGTGGCGCGACCGGCTGGCGCGGGCGGTCGAGCCCATCCTCGTCATCGGCAATCCGCCGTGGGTCACCGCCGCCGATCTGGGGGCGCTGGGCAGCACCAACCGGCCGCGCACGAAGCTCACCCTCGAGGCCAAGACCGGCCGGGCCTTCGATGCGGTCACGGGCCGCTCGAACTTCGATGTCTCGGAATGGCTGCTGACCGAGATGCTGCGCGCGCTCGACGGCCGCGATGCCGTGGTGGCCATGCTCGTGAAGACGGCGGTGGCGCGGCGTGTGCTCGCCACGGCGTGGCGGGAAGGTCGGTGCGTTGCAGCCGAGGTGTGTGCGATCGACGCGCGCGCGCACTTCGGCGCCTCCGTCGACGCGTGCTTGTTGATCGTTCGCCCCGGCGCCAAGATCGCCAGGGTCTTCGCGAGCCTCGATGCGCGTCGTCCGACCCACTCGATGGCGTTCCGCGACGGCCAGCTCGTGGCCAACGCGCGCGCGTATGCGGCGGCGCAGCATCTGCGCGGTGATGGTCCGGCCTGGCGCTCCGGCATCAAGCACGACTGCGCGGCGGTGATGGAAGTGGCGCTCGAGGCTCCGCTCGAGCGCGCGTATCCGCTGCTCAAGGGCTCCGACCTCATCCGTGGCGTGCTGGTTCCGACGCGCGCGCTGGTCGTCTCGCAGCGCGCCATCGGCGAGGACACCCGGCAGCTCGCGGCGGAGGCCCCCGTCACCTGGCGGTACCTCCGCCGGCACCGCGCCGCGCTGTCCCGCCGCAAGAGCCGCATCTACCAGGGGCGCCCGGCGTTCTCGATCTTCGGCGTCGGCCCCTACACCTTCGCGCCCTGGAAGGTCGCCGTCGCCGCCCTCGCCAAGACGCTCGCCTTCCGGGTCGTCGGCCCGCACGCGGGGCGCCCCGTCGTCTTCGACGACACGTGCTACTTCCTGCCGTTCCCGTCGGAGCGCGCCGCCCGCGCCGCCGCCCGTCGTCTCGAGCGCGCGCGTCCGCTCCTCGAGTCGCTCGTGTTCTGGGACGCCAAGCGCCCGATCACCGCTGACCTCCTGCGCGTCGTCCCGCTCTGATCACGTCCGGTAACCGGACACGCGTCCTGAATCCGGCCGGACACGGACAGACGCTTCGTGTAGTTCCGCCCGCATGGCGCGGCGCGGCTCTTGCGAACGAGCTCGGGCTGGAGGAACGAACTGTTATGCTCCAGTCCATGTTCGACGCGCAGGACCCCGTGTCTATCCCGGTCCGCGGACTCAAGCGCAGCGAGTATCACCAGCTCGGCGCGATGGGCGCGTTCGACGACGAACGCGTCGAGCTCCTGCGCGGGCAGATCGTTCCGATGAGCCCGATCGGTCCGCTGCATACGCGGGTCACGAACTTCGTAACCCGATACGTCATCGAGAGACTCGACCATTCGTACGATGTGGGGCCCGGACAGCCGCTGGCGGCGTCCGAATTCTCGGAGCCCGAGCCTGACTTGATGATCACCCGCTTCGACCCCACTCGGCGCGAGCACTCGGAGCACGCACTCCTTGTCATGGAGTTCTCCGATTCCTCGATCCGCAAGGACCGTCGCGTGAAGCTGCCCATCTACGCCGAGGCGGGCGTGCCCGAGTACTGGATCTTCGACCTGTCCCGCGAGGACGAGATCAGCGTGGAGGTCTACACGGAGCCGATGGGCAGCGAGTACGGAACCAAGCGCGTGCTGCGCGACGGCGACGTCCTGCGCGCGACGCAGGTGCCACTCGAGATCCCCATCTCTGCGCTGCCGCGTTAGAGCGGCGCGGCTCAGTCGCCCCTTGCCAGGGGTTCCTTCGCCGTAAGGACACCGCGGTCGCACGGCGACCACGGTGCGATCACATGCGGCTCAGTCGCCCCTTGCCAGGGGTTCCTTCGCCGTAAGGACACCGCGGTCGCACGGCGACCACGGTGCGATCACATGCGGCTCAGTCGCCCCTTGCCAGGGGTTCCTTCGCCGTAAGGACACCGCGGTCGCACGGCGACCACGGTGCGATCACATGCGGCTCAGTCGCGCTGGGCCCAGAAGGTCGAGAAGGCGGGCCAGAGGCGGGTGGAGATCGGAAGAGC